>JANYBC010000217.1 GCA_025360965.1 Anaeromyxobacter sp.
GCCCGGCCAGGGCGGCGGCGCGGGCGCCGCCCACGAGGAGCCGGGCCCGGGGTCCGCCAGCCGTCGAGACCCGTCGGCCCACGGCGGCGGCGACCGCGGGGAGGAGCGGGGTCGAGGCGATGACGCCGGCCACCAGGGCGAGCGCCATCGATCGGTCGAGGTAGCGGGCCACGGTGTGCTCGGCCCCTTGGGCGGGCCCGAGGCCGGCCATGGCGCGGAGGAAGGCGAAGGACTGGAGCAGGGTCTCGGCCCGGAAGAAGACCGTGACCAGGTTGAGGTAGGTGCGGCCTGGCGACACCCGGTTGCCGCCGAG
Organism: Anaeromyxobacter sp.; assembly: GCA_025360965.1. GTDB lineage: Bacteria > Myxococcota > Myxococcia > Myxococcales > Anaeromyxobacteraceae > JADKCZ01. Next base: position 314 of record JANYBC010000217.1, read on the forward strand.
CGGGATGTAGAGGTAGTCGCGGAACCAGCGCGAGAGGGAGACGTGCCAGCGGCGCCAGAAGTCGGTGATCGACCGGGCCACGTACGGGTAGTCGAAGTTCTCCAGGAAGTGGAAGCCGAACATCCGGGCCAGCCCGATGGCCATGTCGGAGTAGCCGGAGAAGTCGGCGTAGATCTGGATCGTGTAGCAGGCGATGCCGAGCCAGGCCAGGCCGCCGGAGAGCTGGCCGACCGGGATGGCGAAGATGCGGTCGGCGCAGAGCGCCACGGTGTTGGCGACCAGCATCTTCTTGCCGAAGCCGAGGACGAAGCGCCGGACGCCGGACGCGAACTCCTCGAGCCGGTGGTCACGCTCCACCAGCTCGGCGGCGATGTCGTGGTAGCGGACGATGGGGCCGGCGATGAGCTGCGGGAACAGGAGGATGTAGAGGAGGAGGTCGAGCGGGTCGCGCCGGACCTCGGCCACGCCGCGGGCCACATCGATCTTGTACGAGATCTTGTGGAAGGTGAAGAAGCTGATCCCGAGCGGCAGCGCCAGGCTTGGGACCGGCAGCGGGCCGACCTGGGCCAGCGCCAGCACCAGGTTCAGGTTCTCGGTGAAGAAGCCGGCGTACTTGAAGACCAGCAGCAAGGAGAGGTCGACGGTGATGCCGAGGGCCAGCAGGAGGCGGGCGCGACGCTGGCCCCGCCACCGGTCGATGCCGATGGCCACCAGGTAGTTGACGGCCGTCGAGCCGAGCAGCCAGGGCAGGAAGGCCCACTCGCCCACCGTGTAGAAGAGCAGGCTGGCGAGGGTGAGGACGTGGTTCCGGGCCCGGCGCGGCGCGGCGCGGCGTAGTAGACCGCCAGGACGGCGGGCAGGAAGAGCAGCAGGAAGGCGGGTTCGGTGAAGAGCACGGGGTCGGCCGGGAAGGGCGGGAGAGACTACTCGGAGGGCCTCGTGGCGGGCAAGGCGGTCGACCTGGCGGCGGCAGTCACGGTATGAGGACCAACCGTGTCCAGCCCCTCAGGCGCCATCCCCTGCCCGCTCTGCGCCGCCCCGGCTCCCGTGCTCGGGCGGCGTCACCCCGGGTACCAGCTGGGGGAGACCTTCGCCATCGCCGAGTGCGACCTCTGCGACGTCCAGTTCGCCTGGCCGCTGCGGCCGGGCGAGGCCATCTACGAGAGGATCTACCAGCACGCCAGGACGCTCCCCGGCTACTCCCGCTACGCCATGTACGCGGCCCAGGTCACCCGGCAGGCCCGGCCGCTGGAGTGGCTGGCGGCGCAGGAGGAGATGTACGGCTTCATCGCCGCCGAGCTGGGGCAGCGAGGCCCGGGCGCCACCGGGCAGGTGCTCGAGGTCGGCAGCGGGTTCGGCTATCTCACCTGGTCACTGCACGCCGCGGGGTACCGGGTGCGCGGCCTCGAGCTCTCGGCCCGCGCGGTGGAGGCGGCGCGAGCTCGCTTCGGGGACCTCTTCGCCGTGCACGACATCAGCCGGGCCGACCCGGCCGTAGACGGCGTCGACGTGGTGGTCATGACCGAGGTGCTGGAGCACGTGGCCGATCCGGCCGCGCTGCTGGCCTCGATCGCCCGCGTTCTCCGACCCGGCGGCAGGGCCCTGATCACCACCCCCAACAAGTCGTCGGCGCCGCGAGGCGCCTACTGGCTCACCGACAACCCGCCGGTCCACCTCTGGTGGTTCTCGGAGACCACCCTGCGGCTGCTGGCGGCCAGGGCGGGACTCCGCGTCTCCTTCGGGGTGAGCGCCCCCCGCCAGGCCATCCCTGCCTGGCCGCCCTGCTTCGACGAGGACGGCGCGCAGCTCCAGCCCTCGGCGCTGGTGAGGTGGCTGCTGCTGCGGTTCCCCAGGGCGCTCCACGGCCTGGCGGCGCTCCTCCGGGTCCGGCGGCAGCGGGCCGAGGCACGGGCCAGCACCGCCGAGCGGACCGGCTCGATGCACGTGGTGCTGAGCAAGCCCGCGGCGCCCGTTGAGCTGGCGACCACCCTGCCAGGCTGAGCGGCGCCCAGGCGGCCTGGTGCCGGCCGAGGTGCTGGACCACCCGGCGTTCGAGTCGGGCGGAGTCCGCGTCTACCGGCTCCGCTGAAGGCGCCGCTGCAGCCTCAGCCTGGAGGCGACACGCTGGACGATGCGCGAGTCGCGCAGGTAGCGGTGCCAGCCCAGGGGGCCGAGGGCGAGGAGCCGCAGCGCCAGGGGGAGCCAGGCGGCCTGCCCGCCGCGGGCGGCCACGGCCAGCGCCGAGTTGACGGCCACCGAGCAGCGGGCTGCGCGCTCGACGGCCCGTCGGCGGGGGCCCGCCACCGGCCAGGCCGCCAGGTGGCGGTCGAGGACCGTCCCCAGCTGGTCCTCCCACTCACCCGCCGCGATGGCGCGGGCCGCGGTCTGGGACTCGGGGTGGACGCGGTAGGCACCCAGGGCCTCGCGGAGGACTCGGACCGGGCCAGAGGCGCCCAGCCGCAGCCAGAGATCCCAGTCGGCGCTGAACCAGAGCCGCTCGTCGAGGCCGCCCTGCTCCAGGGCCACGGCGCGCCGGAAGGCGCCGGCGTTGATGGAGACGAAGTTCTGGATCAGCAGCCGCTCGACGAAGGCGGCGGGGGCCACGTCGCCTCCGGGGAGGGGGCAGGTCCAGGGGCCGAGCGGCGCGCCAGCCGGGTCGACGAACCGGGTGTCGTGGACCACCAGCGCGCCCGGCGCCGTCGCCAGGGCCCCACGCAGCCTGGCCAGGCACCCGGGGAGCCAGAGATCGTCCTGGTGGAGGAAGCAGGCCCACTCGCCGCGCGCCTCCCGCAGGCCGACGTTGGTGGCGGCCACCCAGTTGCCCACGCGCCCGGGGCGCAGCACCCGGGTGGCGGTGCCGCGGGTGAGCCGCTCCACCAGCTCGACGGTGCCGTCGGTGGAGCCGTCGTCGACTACCACCAGCTCGACGCCGGCGTCCAGCTGGGGGAGCAGGCTCTCCAGGGCGGGGGCCAGGTACCGCTCGCCGTTGTAGGTGGGCATCACCACCGAGAGCAGCCCGGTCATCTGCGCCTCATCCTCGTGCCGCGAGCCAGGCAAGATGCCTACTCTAGAGCACCGACCTGGCCCGGTGAAGCCCGGCCGGGAGTCGCCTCACACCTCCGAGGCGAGCCCCTTCTTCTTCTCGCGCTCGGCCTTGTAGCGGGAGTTCTGGTCGAGGAACTTCTTGCGCAGCCGGATCGACTTGGGCGTCACCTCGACCAGCTCGTCCTCGGCGATCCACTCCAGCGCGATCTCCAGCCCCATGTCGCGGGGCGGCGTCAGCATGACGTTCTCGTCACGCCCGGCGGCGCGGATGTTGGTGAGCTTCTTC
>JANYBC010000232.1 GCA_025360965.1 Anaeromyxobacter sp.
AGGAGATGGCCTCGGTCAATCTCACACCCGCTCGCGTGCACGGCGAGTGGAGCTATCTCATTGCACCGGGAAAGCACCAATGAGCCCTGTTTCGGATCGACAATTTACCCGCGAGCCCTAAGGTGAAATCATCGAAATGTCGGCTCATGCTGCTCCCCTGCGGGATGGTGCCACCTGCCTCGCCGCCGCACGCGGCGCCGCCTTCCGCCGGCCGCCCGTCGCCGGCGAGAGGCGCAGCTCGGCGCCGAGGCAACGGGCCAGAGCGCTCAGCGTCTGCAGCGTCGGGTTAGCCCGTCCACCCTCGATGCGGCTGATCTCGCTCTGCTGTATTCCGGACTTGGCCGCCAGCTGTCGCTGGGTCAACCCACGCCGCCTGCGAAGGAGGATGAGCTCGGCCGCCAGCTCGAACTGGGCCTTCATGGCCGCCGCTTCGGCGACGGCAGCGGGGCCCGCCCGGCGAGTCTCCTCCTCGAGCTCTTTCATGAAGTCGCTGAACTTGGTTCCCATGGAGGGGCTCCTCGCGTTACCGGGAACGAATATGGGCTTTAAACCATCACGGGTCAACCGCGCGGGTCGCGCCCCAACCGGACCTGCCAGTCCTTGAGCCGGGCCCTGGCCAGCGCGATCTCGGCGCTCTGGCGCCTGGGCGAGGGGTGCTCGCCCTTGTCATAGCCGCCCACCAGCAGGAGGAGCCTGTCCCCGTGGGCGTGGCAGAAGACACGGAGGAGAAGGCGCCCGGCCTCCTCACGCACGCCGGCCGGGTTGCGCAAGTCCCGGCGAAGCCGGAACTCGAACAGGCCCCCGCCGAGCTGCTTGCCGAACTCGGTACCGCAGACCCCCAGACCGAGCTGTTGCAGGACGGCGTTCAAGGCGTAGCCGAGCGCCTTCCGCTTCGCGAGCGTCAACTCCTCACGGATCCACCGAAGGACCGGCTGGTCGCCGTGTGCGTCCTCGTAGAACTCGAGCTCGTAGGCCGGCATGGGCTGGATCCGAGCATGGGGCCCTGTCACTCATCGTCGAAGAACAGGGAGAGCTGCCCCCGCCGCCGCTTCTCCAGTGGGCCCCTGGTTCTTGGCCACTCAGCTACCAGGCCTGAAGGACCCCGGGTCGCCGGAGTGAGGCGCTGTACCCACGGGCTTGCCGTCCGTATCCGACAGGATACAGTCGCGCGATGAAGAAGACCAAGACCCGACGAAGGCTGCTGCCCTTCGATGCCGCGAGGTACCTCACCGACGACGACGCGGTTGCGGAGTACCTGAACGCCGTGCTCGAAACGGGAAACTTGGACCATCTCCTGCTGGCCCTCGGCGACATCGCCCGGGCCCGCGGCATGGCGCAGGTGGCCAAGGACACGGGGCTCGGCCGCGAGAGCCTCTACAAGGCGCTGGCGCCTGGCGCGAAGCCTCGGTTCGACACGGTGCTCAAGGTGGCGCGGGCCTTGGGCGTAAAGCTCACGGCGCAGGCGGCGTAGCTTGTCCCGGGGCCGGTTGTCGGCCTCGGTTGTCGGCCTCGTTCCGCTGTATGACCCGAAGAGGCGTAGCTCTTCGGCTTCACCTGGTCCTCCGCGCAGCGGCAGCGCGCCGTCGCCTCGGGAGTCGCGGCAGCTCGGTCGAAGCGACGAGGCCCCGAGCGCGGACCTGCTGCACCGCCGCCGCGACCAGGTCAGGCGAGACACCAGCAGCGGCGCAGTCGGCCAGCGTCCGTCGCGCCGAGGTCACCGGTACGGCCCCAACCCAGGCGCGCTCGGGAGCGGCGACATCAGCGAAGGCGAGGGACACGCCGGACGGCACCCTGAGCCGCCGGTGCTGCCAGCTGGCCGGGACCGTGACTTGCACCTGGGCGGGGAGGGCGTCGGAGAGGCCGAGCAGCGAGAGCGCCGTCTCCTGGGAGAAGACGCCAGCTCGCTCTGTCCAGAGCCAGACCGCCGCCAGGTCATCATGTTCGCCCGGGGGGAAGTGGACGAGGCGGTAGACCCCGCGCCGGACGCGGCTCACCCGGCCTGCTCGCAGGTGCTTCTGGAGGAGCTGAGGTGAATAGCCGGCCTCGGCCGCCTGGGCGGTGGCGAAGAGCCCCTCCTGCGCGGAGGCAACCTCGAAGAGGCGGTCCCAGTCCGGCTTCCGGTGGCGTGCGCGAGCCATGCACAAACATAAACCAAGGGATTATGTTCGTGCAAGCCGCGGAGGGCCCGGCCGTGCTGTTACACCGGCGTTACACGGCCTCCCCGCGCTCACCGAATCCCCTTGGGATTCCGCGGCGTCGGCCACCTGGTCTCCAGGACTGAAAATCCCCGTGTCCCTGGTTCGATTCCGGGTCCAGGCACTTTCATCTCGTCCGACATCAGAGGCCCCGAGGACTGCAAAGTCCGCGGGGTTTCGCTGTTTTCAGGGCGAGGGTCCGCGGCGGGTGGCTGGTCGGCAGAGGGTCCATCAGGTCCACCGGATCCAGCCGATCCCGTGGTGGCGGATACGATGCTGCTACAGTCTTCGGTGCGCGTCGGGAGCCCCATGGCCCGCGCCATGAGCGTCGCCAGCTGCTCCGGCGTCTGCCGGCCATAGACCCGCTCAAGCATCCGCGTGTCCCTGTGTCATGCTCGACACAGCTCGATCGGTGCTCACGCCGGCCAAGGCGGAATTCCAGAAGTTCGTGATCGAATCCCTGGTGGAGTAGGTCCCGTGGTTGCCGCTGTTACCTGGCGCGAGCCTGAGCCACTCGACGCGCGGCCTCCCTGCCCGGAGCGTGACGCCTACCAGCGACCGACTTGGCCGAGATGCGTGGCGCCTTGGATGAGGGACTGAGCGACAACTCCGCGTCGAGGGCCTGGGCCAGCGCGGCGATGGTCGAGAGCGTGGGGTTGGAGTTGCCCGCTTCGATGCGGCTGATCTCGGCCTGCTGGAGTCCGGACTTCAGGGCGAGCTGCCGCTGAGTCATTCCGCACCCTTTCCGAAGGTCAAAAGCCTCGCGAGCGAGGCGGTGATGTGCGTCGAACGCGGCGAGCTCGGCGACTGCCTTGGGGCCTCCGCGCCGGGCCTCCTGGTCGAGCTCCTTCAAGAATTCTTTGAATTCGTGGCTCATCGGGCGCCCCTCTGAGAGGAGTATGTGCTTTGCTACATAAAATTTCAAGAGGCCCCTGACCGAGCCTTGCGCCGTCTCCAGTCGGCGAGCCGGCCTCGGGCGATGCCGATCTCGTCATTCTGCCGCCGAGGTGACGGGTCGGCCCCCTGACTGACGTCAGACTGCAAGCCGCCCCCTGGGCTCCCGGCTGGACGCCGCCCTTCAAGCGCTTTGTCGAGAGCCGGAGGCTTGCAGGCCAGGTCGTTCGCCCGCTTCCGCGCAGTCACCGCTGCTCGCCGGGCCGTGTCCGCGCGTGCCGAGGCCCCGGGATTGCCGGAACGGACCGCCACCGAGTTCGCCTGGTCGGCCTTGTGTTCCGCGTCGACCGCCGCCCGCTCGGCTGAGGCGATGGCGTCGGGAGTGGCCCGGGTGCACTCCGCCTGGGCGCCGGAGGCGGCCAGCAGCGTCGCGAGCAGGAGCAGGGTCGGCATGGGCGCCCCGGAGACGCCGGTGGACGTCAGGCCTTGCCGCGCTTGCCCATCTTGGAGTCGAGGTACCAGATGCCGCCGCCCTGGTCGCCCACCGCGCGCAGGTGATCGACGATCTGGCTCACGGTGGCCTCCTCCTCCACCTGCTCCGAGACGTACCACTGCAGGGTGATCTCGCTGGCGTAGTCCTTCTCGGCCCGGGCCTGCTCGAAGAGCGCGTTGATCTTGGCCGTGTTCCCCCGCTCATGGGCCAGCACCTGCTCGAAGACCTGGATGATGCCTCCCAGCTGCGCCGTGGGCACCGGCACCACCTGCAGCTCCAGCTTCCCCCCGCGATCCAGCAGGAAGTCCACCAGCTTCACGGCGTGTGCGGTCTCCTCGCCCGACTGGACGCGGAGCCAGTGGGCGAAGCCCCTGAAGCTCTTGCCTTCGCAGTGGGCGCTCAGGGCGAGGTAGAGTTGGGCGGAGTACTGCTCCAGGCTGATCTGGCGGTTCAGGGCGTCCTGCATGCTCTTGCTGATCACGGGAGGGCTCCTCGGTGGCAGGTGTAGCGCCGAGACTGCGCCGGCGCGGCCGCTCCGGGTTCCTATGGCTCGTCCGCGCTGATGTCCACTGAATCTGGGGGCCGGCACGCCGCGTGCTTCACCCGGCTTCATGCTTCGCCCCTCGCCGCCGCGCTCGCCGTGGGCGGTATCATGGCCGGATGAGCACCCTCCTCTACCTGCTCGGCGTCCTGGCGTTCCTGGCTGGCCTCGCTGGGCTGGTCCTGCCGGTCCTGCCCGGCGCGCTGCTGCTCTGGGGCGGCGTCTGGTTGATCGCGTGGGCCGGTGACTTCGGGCTGATCGGGGCTCCGACCCTCTCGGTCACCGGGGTGCTGGCCCTCCTCATCGTGGCCGCCGACTGGGCAGCCACGGCGCTCGGGGCCAAGGCGTTCGGCGCCTCGCGCTGGGCCGCCATCGGAGCCACCGTCGGGTTGATCCTGGGGCTGGCGTTCGGCCCTGTCGGTCTGATCCTCGGACCGGTGCTCGGCGCCGTGGCACTGGAGCTCTGGAAGGACCCGAACCTGAAGAAGGCGCTCAGGGCCGGCGCCGGCACCCTGGTCGGCTTCCTGGTGGGCAGCGTGGTCAAGGTGGTGCTGGCCTTCCTGCTCGTCGGCGTCACCATCATCGGCCTGCTGGTCTGAGTCGCCGATTGCGCTAGGCTCTCCCCTCACCAGGGCGCTCGCAGGCTTGGTTCACGCGGGGGGGTCGCATGAAGCGCCGTTCGGTGGTCCTCGCTGCAAGCCTGATCTGCTTGGCGGTCTCGGCGTGGTCCTGCGGCGGAGGGACCGGCAGCGACCCGCCCGGCCTCGATCCCTCGACGACCGGGAACACCATCTACAAGAAGGAGATGCGCGCCTTCGTCCAGGGCGTCAGCGCCTACGCCCGGGGCATCAAGCCCGGGTTCATCGTCATCCCGCAGAACGGCCACGAGCTGGTGACCACCGACGACCTCGCCACGGCCGCGGACACGCGAGACAAGATCATCCTCTACATGGAGATCGCCAAGGCCAACGGCGTCCGGCCCCTGGTGACCGACTACTGCTTGTGAACGGCGGCCTCGGAACGTAGGAATCTGACGGTCGAGCCGAGCTGATGTCTAGGCTGGCGGGTTGGTGAAGAGCCTGCGACGGACCAGGTCGCCTTCACCGCTGCCGAGATCGCCACGCTCCGGACCAAGCCGGGCGGCGGCTCGCGGCTGGTGATCGCCTACATGAGCATCATCGACGCCTTCGAGTACTTCGAGGCCAGGATGTAGCTTCTACGGCTCGAGCCCGGCCAACCCGGGTGCGCGCCAGCCACCCGAGCCGGCGATCAAGCCGTCGGCCTCGGCCGGCCCCCAGGTTCCCCGCTGGTACTCGAGCGGCGGTGCCGTGTTCCCCAGCACCGGCTCGACGACGCGCCAGGCCGCCTCGACCGCATCCTCGCGCGCGAACAGGGCCGCGTCGCCCTTCATGGCGTCGTGGAGCAGGCGTTCGTAGGGGTCCATGGCGTCCCCGCCGGACTGTGCAGCGAGGAGCTCGACATCCCGTCCGACCATCGCCTCGCCATGGACCTTCGACCGCACGCCCATGGCGATGGCGACGTCGGGGCCGAGTCGAAAGCGGAGGTAGTTGGCGCGGCCGGGGCCGGAGAGCGGCTCGCCGAAGGCCGAGCGGACCGGGGCCTTGAGGGCGACCAGCACCTCGGTGCAGGTCGCGGCCAGTGCCTTGCCGGCACGGACATGGAACGGCACGCCCGCCCAGCGAGCATTGTCGATCTGGAGCCGCGCCGCGGTGAAGGTCTCGACGCGCGAGTCGGGGGCGACGGCCGGTTCGTCGCGGTAACCACGGAACTGACCGCGCACGACGTTGGCTGGCTCCAGCGGCGCGATGGCCTGCAGGAGCCGCGACTTCTCGTCACGCAGCGCTTCGGGATCGGTGCTGGACGGCACCTCCATGGCCAGGCAGGCGATCACCTGAAGCATGTGATTCTGGATGACGTCCCGGATGGCACCCGTCTCCTCGTAGAGGCGACCCCGCCCCTCGATGCCCAAGGTCTCGGCCATGGTGACCTGCACGCTCTCCACGAAGGCCTGGTTCCAGATGGGCTCGAGGAAGGGGTTGGAGAACCGGAAGTAGATCAGGTTCTGGACCGGCTCCTTTCCCAGGAAGTGGTCGATGCGGAAGATGGCCGGCTCCTGGAATGCCTCCAGCAGCGCACGATTGAGCGCCAGAGCCGAGGAGAGGTTCCGCCCGAACGGCTTCTCCACCACGACCCGCGCCCGCTGGGTACAGCCCGCTCGGGCGAGCCCCCCCACCACGGTCGGGAACATGCTGGGTGGAATGGCCAGGTAGTGGAGCGGGCGCTGGGCCGGCCCGAGCGCCTGGCGCAACCGGTCGAAGGTCGCCGGCTCCGCGTAGTCGCCGTCGACGTGACGAAGCAGGGACGAGAGCTTGTCCCAGGCGCCCGGATCGACGCCTCCGCCATGGTGCTCCAGGCTGTCCCGCACTCGCGCTCGCAGCCGCTCGAGGTTCCAGCCCCCCCTCCCCACCCCGACGACGGGGACCTCGAGGTGGCCGCGGCGGGCCATGGCCTGGAGCGCTGGGAAGATCTTCTTGTAGGCGAGGTCGCCAGTCGCGCCGAAGAACACCAGGGCGTCGGACAGCTCCGCGGTCACGCCGGCTTCTCCTCATGTCCGCCGAACTCGGAGCGGAGCGCAGACAGCAGCTTGTCGGCGAACTCCTCCCTGCCCTGCGAGGCGAACCGCTGCGTCAGCGCTGCGCTCAGGATGGGCGCAGGGACGCCCTCGTCGATGGCCGCCTTGAGCGTCCAGCGCCCTTCGCCGGAGTCGGAGACGCGCCCGCTGAAGTTTTCCAGGTCAGGGCTCTTCTGCAAGGCGCTGGCGGTGAGGTCGAGCAGCCAGGAGCCGATCACGCTGCCGTGCCGCCAGGCTTCGACGATCTGCGGAAGATCCAGGTCGTACTGGTAATGCTCGGGGTGCCTCAGCGGGGTGGTCTCGGCGTCGACCACCGCGGCCTGCTTGCCGACGTCGGCGTGCCGGAGGATGTTGAGCCCCTCGGCGTAGGCCGCCATGATCCCGTACTCGATGCCGTTGTGGACCATCTTGACGAAGTGTCCAGCGCCCGCTGGTCCGCAGTGGACGTAGCCGAGCCCGGGCGGCCCCTCCCGGCCGGGTCCCGCTGTCGTCCGGTCGCGGCCGGGCGCCAGGGCCGAGAAGATCGGATCGAGGCGCTTCACGACCGCGGCGTCGCCGCCGATCATCTGGCAGTAGCCCCGCTCCAGGCCCCAGACCCCGCCCGAGGTGCCGACGTCGAGGTAGTCGATCTTCGCCTCTGCCAGTGCCTTGGCCCGCCGGATGTCGTCGTGATAGTGCGAGTTGCCGCCGTCGATGAGTGCGTCGCCGGCGGCGAGCAGCGGCACCAGCCCGGCCAGCGCGGCATCGACGGCAGCGGCCGGCACCATGATCCAGATGGTCCGGGGCGGCTCCAGCCTGGCGACCAGCTCGGCGGGCGTGCTGGCGGCCATCGCACCCAGGGTGACGAGCTCGCGCCCCGCCTCGGGATGGACGTCGAACACCACGCACTGGTGGCCGGCCTTGAGGAGGCGGCGCACCATGTTGGACCCCATCCGTCCCAGCCCGACCATTCCCAGCTTCATCGGCGTTCTCCTCGTGGATCGTCGCTGCTGTCCGGTGGGCGCTGACGCTCGAGGTGGCGGATGCCGCCATCGCCCGCCACGATGAGGTCGGTGGCGAGGCCCAGGAAGAGGCCGTGCTCCACGACCCCAGACCGTCCTTGCAGTCGCTCGGCCAGCTCACCGGGCGCGGCGATCGCGCCGAACTGGCAGTCGAGGATCAGGTGTCCCTCGTCGGTCTCGAACGGCCGACCGCCAGCCCCGAGGCGGCGGTCGACCTGCGCGCCGAGCGACTCGAGGTAGGCCACCTGCCCGCGCCACCCGAAGGCGATGACCTCCACGGGCAGGCGCCGATTGGTGCCGAGCACCGGGGAGAGCTTGCTGTCGTCCACGACGATGATCTCGCGCCGGCTCGCCTGCGCCACGATCTTCTCGTGGAGGAGCGCGCCTCCACCGCCCTTGATGAGGTTGAGGCCGGGGTCGACTTCGTCGGCGCCATCGATGGTCACGTCGATGACCGGGTGGTCTACCAGGGTCGTCAGCGGGATCCCGAGCCGCCTCGCCTCCTCACCGGTGGCGGAGGAGCAGGAGACCCCGAGCAGGTCATGCAGCTCGCCGGCGCGCAGCAGCGCCGCCAGCTTCCGGAGCGCGAACAGCACGGTCGTGCCGCCTCCCAGGCCGACCACCATCCCGGGGCGCAGGTACTGGACGGCGCGTTCGGCCGCGCGCTGCGCATGGATCGCCCGGGTGGAGGCGCTCGCGGGGGACGGGCTCACCGCGCTCCCTCCAGCTTCGCCGCCGCGTCTGCGTCCACCATCCATCGCAGCTGGCCGTCCACGGGCTTGATGAGCTGGACGGGCCATGGCGTGCCCCGGGGTTCGCCTCGCAGCACCTCGCTGAGGCGTGCCGCCTTGCTCGACCCCGCCACGATGAACGTGACGTTGGCCGCTGCGTTGATGATGACCGGCGTCATGGTGACACGTGACCGGATGGTGTCCCCGGCGGGGTTCGCGACCACCCACCGCCGCGTCTCCAGGAGGTGCGGCGTTCCGGGGAAGAGCGAGGCGGTGTGACCGTCGGCGCCCATGCCGAGGAGCACCAGGTCGAAGCGCGGAGGAGGGGCGTCCCTGCCCACCTGGAAGAACTCATGGAGCAGCTGCTCGTAGGCCGCCGCGGCCTGCTCGGGCTGGTCTTCGCCGCGAATGCGATGCACGTTCGCCGCAGGCGGGTTCACCCCGTCGAGGAGCGTCTCGCGGGCCGCCCGGTAGTTGCTCTCTGCGTCCTCAGGCGGAACGCAGCGCTCGTCCACCCAGAAGAAGTGCACCCGCGACCACTCGACCCGGCCCGCCATCTGCTCGCTCGCCAGCCGAGCGTAGACGGGTCGCGGCGTGGAGCCTCCCGACAGCACCCAGGTGAAGCGGCCGGAGCGCTCGATCGCCGTCCCGGCCAGGTCCGCGATCTGCTCGGCCGCGGCCTCATCCAGGTCGTCGCGACCGCGAAACACGCTGACCGCGGCCGGTGCTCCGAGGGAAGCCATGGACGATGACCTTATCGAATTGGTGCGTCAGGCGCCGTGCTCAGGCCGCCGCGCCCCAACTGCCCGTAGCGAAGGAACAGGAAGTCACCGCTGCGACGCACCGAGAGCAGCCGGCCATCCAGCCTGCCCGGGCGGAAGGTCCGGCCCTCCACGCTGTGGCGCTCAAGTCGCCACGGGGAAAATGAGGTAACCTCTTGCCATGGAGCGCCTCATCGAAGGCTTCAAACGCTTCCGCGGCAACTACTTCGAGGCCAACCGGGGGCGATTCGAGCGCTTGGCCGGGCGCCCTCAACACCCCCGCTACGCGATCGTCACGTGCTGTGACAGCCGCATCGACACCACGCGCGTCTTCGATGCGATTCCGGGAGAGGTGTTCCTCATCAGGAACATCGCCAACCTCGTGCCCCCGTATGAGCCCGACCAGCGCCACCACTCCACGTCGGCGGCCATCGAGTACGCGGTCCGCTTCCTCAAGGTCGGCCAGCTGGTGGTCATGGGCCACGCCGGGTGCGGGGGGATCCGGGCACTCCTGGATCCGCCCAAGGAGCCGTCCGACTTCGTGAACCTCTGGCTCGAGATGGCCGCCCCGGCGCGCGACCATGCGAGGTCCAGGACGGATGTTTCGACCGAAGAGCGGCAACGATGCTGCGAGCTCGAGACCCTGAAGTTGTCCCTGAACAACCTGCTGGCGTTCCCGTGGCTCAAGGAGCGCATCGAGGACGGCAGCCTGCAGGTGGATGCGCTCTACCTCGACCTCGCTCGCGGCGAGCTGCTGCTCTACCACCTTCCGACCGGAACCTTCGCGGCGGTCTGAGGGCGGGAAGACGCTCCCGACCAGGCGTCAGGCCACCGAGACGGCTCGCGACATGACGGTGCTGCCCCCGGGCACGAAGGCGGTGAACTCCTCCGAGGCCTGCAGCGCCGGCGGAACCGCGCTGGCCGGCACCTTCCTGAAGCCGTGTCCGGCGAAGAAGTCCTCGGCGGTGGTGGTGACGACGTAGAGCGTCCGGACCCCGGCCAGCACCGCCTCGAAGAGGAGCCGCCGGTGCAGCCGGCTTCCGAGGCCGGCGTTGCGGCGCGTCCAGTGGACCGCCATGGAGCGGACCAGGCCATCCTGCCCGGCCACCTGGAGCCCGGCGCAGCCGAGCAGCCGGCCGTTCTCGCTGGCCACGATGAAACGCTGCCGCACCCCGCTGACGTCGCGCGACGGCAGCAGCGAGGCGACCAGCAGCCGCGTGATGGCGTCGAGATCGCCGCCTGAGGCCGGACCGATGGAGGTGGTCATGACCCCGGTGGTGGCGGTCGCCACCAGCTCGCGGGCGAACACCCGGATGAGCCGCCGGCGCAGCTCGTTGCGCACTGCGCGGTAGCGGGCCAGCTTCTCCTCCTCGGTTCCGCCCCCGGCGGCCGGGTCGGGCAGCGGCCAGTGCACCTTGAGCACCTTGGCGAGCGCCGCGGGCGTCGGGTCCTGCTCGGAGACCACCAGGATGGCCTGCACGTCGGAGCTGTCGACCTCGTCGAGCCCCTTGGGATGCTGGTCGGCGATGTTGACGGAGAGCTCGGCGAGGACGCGCCTGGCGAGCGGATCGACGCGGCCGGCCGTGGCCCCGGCCGCCGAGATTCGCACCTGCCGCGGCGCCAGGGTCCGCGCCAGCGCCTCGGCGATCTGCCCCTGGGCCGAGTTGCCCTGCGTGAGGATCAGCGCATGGCGCGCGCCGCAGGAGTGAAGGCGGTCGGCGTCCTCTTCCCAGTTCGACATGGCCAGACCTCGTCTCCGGGCCGGGGGGGAGACCTGCGCGGACCGGTGCCACAAGCCATAACACGCGGGTCCGGCCCTTGCCCGGGCCCTACTCCCGCGCCTTGAGCCGCCGCTGCCGGACCGCGTCGGCCAGGCCGTCGAGCACCTGCGCCGACGCCTCCCAGCCGAGGCAGCCGTCGGTGATCGACTGGCCGTAGGTGAGCGGCCTGCCGGGGACCAGGTCCTGCCGCCCGGCCACCAGGTGGCTCTCCACCATCACGCCGATGATGCGGGCGTCTCCGCCGGCCACCTGCCGTGCCACGTCGGCGGCCACCGTCACCTGGTTCTCAGGGTTCCTGGAGGCGTTGGCGTGGCTGGCGTCGATCATGAGCCGCTGCGCCAGGCCGGCCTTGCCAATCTCGGCGCAGACCGCCTCGACGCTGGCGGCGTCGTAGTTGGGCGTCTTGCCGCCGCGCAGGATGACGTGGCAGTCCTCGTTGCCGTTGGTCGAGACGATGGCCGAGTGGCCGCCCTTGGTGACCGAGAGGAAGTGATGCGAGCCCTGCGCCGCCTTGATGGCGTCGATGGCGATGCGGACGTTGCCGTCGGTACCGTTCTTGAAGCCGACCGGGCAGGAGAGGCCGCTGGCCAGCTCGCGGTGGACCTGGCTCTCGGTGGTGCGGGCCCCGATGGCGCCCCAGGAGACCAGGTCGGCGATGTACTGCGGCGTGATCATGTCGAGGTGCTCGCAGCCGGCCGGCAGCCCCAGCTCGGCCACGTCGAGCAGCAGCTCGCGCGCCAGCCGCAGCCCCTTGTTGATGTCGAAGCCGCCGGTCAGGTCGGGGTCGTTGATCAGCCCCTTCCAGCCGACCGTGGTGCGCGGCTTCTCGAAGTAGACCCGCATGACGATCTCGAGCTCGGCGGCGTGGCGCGCCCGCTCGGCGGCCAGCCGGGCGGCGTACTCCCGGGCGGCCTTGACGTCGTGGATCGAGCAGGGGCCGATCACCACCACCAGCCGGTCGTCCATCCCGTGGAGCACCCGGTGGATGGCCTGGCGCGCCTGGTAGACGGCGGTGGCGGCCTGGTCGGTGACCGGGAACTCGCGGATCAGGTGCGAGGGCGGGGCCAGCTCGTGGATTCCCTTGATGCGGACGTCGTCGGTCTTGTGGGTCATGGTCTTCCCGTGCGGGGGGCGCAGTGTAGCAAGCCGCCGCCGCGCGCACCGGCCCCGGGCCCGTTAAGATGACCGGGTGAGGTCACCCCGTCTCGTCATCCCCGCCGTCCTCGGCGCCGTGGCCGGGTCCTCGGCGGTCGAGACGTAGCGGTGGTGACCGTAGACGTGCTCGACGGAGAAGGAGGCGTCGAAGCTGAAGGCGAGCAGCCAGCGGCCGACCCAGAGGGAGACGGGATCCCAGGTGCGGTGGGTCAGCTCGTGGGCCGGGATGGTGCCGACCATGCCGACCATCAGCCCGGTCAGGATACAGGCCGAGACCAGTTGGCCGGGGGTGGCCGCCGCGATCCCCTGGAGCGCGCCGAAGACGATGGGGCCGCCCGCGAAGAGCGCCGCGGCGGCGAAGAGGCCGACGGCGTGGAAGAGCGCGTACTTCAGGTACTGCAACAGGCCGGCCGGGGCCACCGCCGCGCCGAGCGTCTCCGCCTCGACTTCGGCCCGCTCCGGCCTGGCCGCCCGGCCCAGCTCGACCTCCACGCGGATGTCTCCGGTGGGTACGGCCTGGCAGGCCAGAATGAACCCCCGGTCCAGCTCCTGGTCGGAGAGCAGGTAGGCGGTCTCGGTCAGCTCCCGCACCTTGCCCTCGACCAGCCGGCACCTGCAGCTGGCGCAGCCGCCGACCCGGCAGCCGTGAGGGAAGGGGACCCCCTGGCGCAGGGCCGCCTGCAGCAGGGTCTCCCTCGGCGCGACCGTGATGGGCCGGTCGTTGATGGTGGCGGTGGCGGTGCCGGTCATCGGGAACTCAGTCCACCGGCAGCTTGAGCTTGCGCAGCAGCGCCGCGAAGCGAGGGTCGGCCCGCAGCGGGCGGAAGAACGGGTCGTAGGACAGGTAGTTGAGACCGGCGTCGTGCTCGTCGATGGCGTGGCCGATCCACTCGATGGCACGCCCGGCCTCACCCCGCCAGGCGTAGGCCTGCGCCACCTGGTAGCTCCCCTGCCGGACGTAGGGAGTGGCCAGCACGCCGTCGAGCGCGCGCTGGGAGGCCGCGGCGTGACCCAGGGAGTGCTCCACCATCACGTCGCCCACCGCCACGAAGAAGGAGTTGCTCGACCGGTGGAAGGCGACCTGCGCCTCGACGAGGCGCCCCTGCAGCAGCAGGGCGAAGCCCAGGTTCCGCGCCGCCCGCCCGTGCTCGGGGGCGAGCTCCAGCGCGCTCCTGGCCGCAGCCTCGGCCAGCGGCAGCTGCCCGGTGCCGAGGTAGACGGTGGAGAGCATGGCCGGGATGTCGGCGGAGAGCGGGTCGAGCGCCGCGGCCTCCTTCAGGATGGAGATGGCCTCGGGCAGCCGGCCCAGCGCTGCCACCAGCGAGGCGTACTGGGTCTGGATGCCGGGGTTCCCCGGGCTGAGGGCGCGGGCCCGCTCCAAGTCGGCGCGGGCCCCGGCCCAGTCCTGCAGCGTGGACTCCCGCATGGCGCCGCGAGCGAAGTAGCCGTCGGCCCGTCCCGGCGCCAGCGCCACCGCCTTCTCCGCTGCCGCCAGCGCCAGGGGCCACTCCAGCCTGGGGTTTCCGTCCACGCTCTGGTCGGCAGCCCAGAAGCGCGCCCGCGCCAGCGCGGACCAGGCCGGCGCATAGCCGGGATCAAGCTTCACGGCCCGGTCCAGCGCCGTGACCGCCCGCTGATAGGCGCCGCCCGAGCCGCGGGCCAGGAAGGCCAGGCCGAGCAGGTACTGATCATGGGCCCCGGCGTCTGTGGTCCGCGGCTCCTGGCTCGCCGCTGGCAGCAGCTTGAGCTTGAGCGCTGCCACCACGGCGTGGGCGATCTCGTCCTGGACCGCGAAGACGTCGGTGAGCTCGCGGTCGAACTCCTGCGACCAGAGGTGGGAGCCGCCGGCCGCCTCGATGAGCTGGGCGGTGATGCGAACCTTGGCGCCGGCCTTGCGCACGCTCCCCTCCAGCAGGTTGGCGGCGTTGAGCTTCTGGCCGATGGCGCGAAGGTCCTCGTTCCTTCCCTTCATGGCGAAGGAGGAGGTCCGGCCGATCACCCGCAGCCCTTCGACCTGCGCCAGGGCGTTGAGGATCTCCTCGGCGATCCCGTCGGAGAAGTACTCCTGCTCCTTGTCGGAGCTCAGGTTGACGAAGGGCAGGACGGCGATGGAAGGGGCGGCCGGCGTGACCTGCCCGGCGGCGGTCGCCGCGGTGGGGTGACGTTCCCCCCCGGGCCAGACGAAGAAATAGACGATCCCGGGCGCGGCGGCCACCGCGCCGAGCCCGAGCAGCAGGAGGGACAGGCGGAGCCGCGCCGGGCCGTGGGGCCGGGCCGGATCGGCGGCCGGCTCCGGCGAGACCGTCCGTTCGATGCCGGTCGCCTTGAGATCGAAGACCCAGGCCAGCGCCGCGGTGATGGGGAAGCCGAGGCCGAGCACCACCACCACGAAGCTGAGCGTCCAGTCGGGCAGGCGCAGCCCGTGCATCACCGGCTCGAAGACCTGGAGCACGGCGAAGGTGGCGATGCCCCAGACCACCAGCGCGCGGATGACGCGGCGGCGCTTCAGCTCGGAGACGAACTCCTGGAACCGCACCGGCCGATCCTTTCCGCGGGGGACTCCATCCTAACCGAGGGCCAGAGGTGCGCGCCATGACGCGCGAAGCCCCGCCGACCGGGGAGGTCGCGGGGCTTCGTCACCGCCAGGAGGCCGGCCGCAGGGCCGGTGGGCCGGTGGACCGGGGCGGACCGCCGAGGCTAGGCCGCGCCCTTCTGCAGGCCGAGCGGCGTCAGCGCGTCGAGGCCGGCCGCGACGCAGGCCTCGAACTGGGCGGGCGAGCGGAGCGAGGTGCCGTTGGCGGCGTCCTCGGCGGCGAACTCGATCACCACCGCCTCGAC
>JANYBC010000249.1 GCA_025360965.1 Anaeromyxobacter sp.
GCCGCCGGGCTCTCCCCGGTCCGGCTGGTGCGGGTGCCGCTCGCCATCGGCGTGGTGGTGGCCGCCATCGGCCTCTGGTTCTCGGTCTCGGTGGAGCCGGCCGGGCTGCGCGAGGCGCGGCTGCGCTTCAACGAGATCATCAAGCGCAACCTGACCGCCAACGTCCGCGCCGGCACCTTCTTCGAGGAGATCCCCGGCTACACGGTGTTCGCCGCCCGGGTCGCTCCCGAGGGGTGGGGCGACGTGCTCATCAGCGACCGCTCCGACCCGTCGTCGCCGGTGCTGGCGCTGGCCAGGCACGGCACGCTCGAGCCGGTCGGCTCCGAGGAGGAGATGCGCCTGGTGCTCCAGACCGGCGAGATCCACCGCGAGGAGGCGGGCGGCGACGAGTACGTGCGCGCCACCTTCCGCACCGCCGGGCTGACGCTCGGGGTCGGGACGGCGCTCTCGGACCGGAACGCGCTCTCCGGCTCCACCAAGGAGATGACACAGGCCGAGCTGGCCGCCGCCGCCGACGGCGAGGAGCGCACCCCGGCCGAGGCCATCGCCTTCGAGGCCGCCTACCACCGCCGGCTGGCGGCGCCACTGGCGGTGCTGGCCTTCGCGCTCATGGCGGTGCCGCTGGCCGCCATGCGACGGGGAGGCCGGGCCGCGGCCATCGGCGCCTGCGTGGGCGCCGTGCTCTCCCAGTACCTGCTGCTGCGGGCTGGAGAGGTGCTGGCGCAGCGCGGGACCCTGCCCCCGGCGCTGGCGCTCCAGCTCTCCAACCTGGTCCTGCTGGCGGTGGGCCTGGCGCTCTGCTGGGTGCTGGAGCGGCGGGGCCCGGGCGTGGTCCGATGATCCTCCCGCGCTACATCGGCGTGAAGACCTGGTTGGCCTCGCTGGCCGCCTTCGCCGGCGTCATCACCATCTTCCTGGCCGTCGACGTCGTCGACAACGCCGGGGGGTTCTCCGGGAGCGGCTGGCTGCTCGCCGCGCTGGAGCTCTATGCCAACAAGGCGGCGGTGGTGGCCCACCAGGTGGCCCCGGCGGCGCTCCTGCTCGGCGCCGCCATCGCGGTGAGCGGCCTGCGCCAGACCCGCGAGTGGACCGCCATGCGGTCGGTCGGGCTGGGGCCCTGGCGCATGGCCGGACCGGTGCTGGTCGCGGTGGCGCTGGCCTCGCTGGCGCTGGTGGTCGTGCACGAGGCCTGGGGTGTCGAGGCGGCGCAACGGGCCGAGGAGATCCAGGCCACCCGCTTTGCCCGCGGCGGCGCCTTCCGGCGCTGGCAGGCCACCCGGCAGCCCAAGCGCTGGTTTCGCGGTGCCGACGGGCGCCACGTCTACCACCTGCGCGGCGTCCTCCCCGGGGGCGGCTTCGAGCGGGTGACGGTGCTCGAGCTGAGCGACGACTTCCAGCTCACCCGGCGCATCGACGCCGGCAGGATGGAGCCGGCCGAGGGTGGGGCCTGGCGGCTGGCCGACGTCGAGGAGCGGACCTTCTCGGCGCGAGGTGGGACCTACCAGAAGGCCACCTCGCGGGAGGTCCGCTTCGACGAGCCGCCCGGGTCCTTCGACCTGCGGCCGGGGCGCCCCTCGCAGATGTCGCTGGCGGTGCTCAACCAGCAGATCGCGCTGCGGCAGAGGCTCGGCCAGCCCTTCGTCGACTTCTCCATCGAGGAGGCCAATCGGGTGGCCTACCCGTTCGCGGCCGTCTCCGGTGCGCTGCTGGCGGTGGCGCTGGCGTTGCGGCGCAACCGCCAGGGGCACCTGGCCTCGGCGCTCCTCGAGGCGGTCGGCATCTCGCTGGCGCTCTGGGCCGCGCAGGGCATCTGCCTCGGGCTCGGCCTCTCCGGGCGGTTGCCGCCGCTGCTGGCGGCCTGGCTCCCCAACGCATTCTTCCTGGCCGTCGGAACGCTGGCCATGCGGCGCACCTCATGAGCCCCGGACGCAGCGCCCCGGCCTCGCTGACCAGGCGGATCGCCGAGGCGGCCGGGATCCTGCGGCGGGGCGGCGTGGTGGCCTACCCGACCGAGACCTTCTACGGGCTCGGGGCGCTCGCCTCGGACGGCGCGGCGGTGGAGCGGCTGGTCTCCGCCAAGGAGCGCCCCGACGGGAAGCCGCTGCCGCTGCTCGGCGCCGACCTCTCACAGCTCGAGGCGGTGGCCCTGTTCTCGCCGCTGGCGCTCAGGCTGGCGAGCCGCTTCTGGCCAGGCCCGCTGACGCTGGTGCTGCCGGCCCGGCCCGGCCTGCACCCGGCCATCACCGCCGGCGGGGCCACGGTCGGCGTCAGGGTCAGCAGCGGCGAGGTGGCGGCGGCCCTGGCCCGGGCGGCCGGCGGCGCGCTGGTCGCCACCAGCGCCAACCGCGCGGGCGAGCCGCCTCCCACCAGCTGCGATGGGCTCGACCCGGCGCTGCGGGCCCGGCTCGACGGCGTGCTCGACGGCGGGACCACGCCGGGTGGGGCGCCCAGCACGGTGGTGGAGGCCGACGGGGAGGGGCTCATCCTGCTCCGGGCCGGGGCGGTGCCGCTCGACCTGCTGCGGGCCGTGGCGCCGACTCGCCTTGCGCCTACGCCAGGCGTGATCTAGCGTCCCCCGCCCGATGGCCGAGATCGTCCCCTTCCGCGGTATCCGCTACACCGCGACCCGCGGCCGGCCGCTCGGCCAGCTCCTGGCGCCGCCCTACGACCAGATCTCCCCGGAGCTGCGAGACGAGCTGCTGCATCGCAGCCCGTGCAACGTGGTCCACATCACGCTGGGCGACGACCGGCCCGGCGACACGCCTGCCGACAACAAGTACACGCGCGGCGCCGAGGCCTGGAAGGCCTGGCAGGCCGACGGCACGCTGGCCCAGGATCCCAGCCCGGCCATCTACCCGCTCGAGCAGAGCTTCTGGGCCCCCGACGGCCGGCAGCTCACCCGGCGCGGCTTCATCGCCGCGGTCAGGCTCCACGAGTTCTCGGAAGGGATCATCGTCCCACACGAGAAGACCCTGGTCGGCCCCAAGGCCGACCGGCTCGCCAACATGCAGACTGTCAAGGCCAACGTCTCGCCGCTGCTCGGCCTCTACGCCGACGACTCGGGCGCCACGGCGGCGACGCTGGAGCGGGCCATGGTGGGCGAGCCGGTGGCCGAGACCGACTCCGACGACGGCGTCCACCACCGGGTCTGGCGCACCGAGGACCCTTCGCTGGTGGAGGGGTTCCAGGCCCTGGTGCGCGACCGGCGCATCATCATCGCCGACGGCCACCACCGCTACGAGACGGCCCTGCTCTACCGGCAGCTCCTGCAGGAGGCGAACCCGGCGCTGCCCCCGGAGGGCGGCCACCAGTACGTGCTCATGTTCCTCTGCCCCATGAGCGACCCGGGGCTGGTCATCTACCCGACTCATCGGCTGCTCTTCGGCCTCGAGGAGCTCTCCCTGGCGACGCTGCTGCCGCGCCTGGAGAGGTACTTCCAGGTCCAGCTGGTGGAGGAGAGCCTGCGCAAGGCGGTGGGGCGGGCCTGGGCGGTGGCCCGGCTCGGCGAGCACGCCGGCAAGGCCACCTCCTTCCTGATGGTCTCGGCCGAGGACCAGCGGGCCCGCATCCTCACGCTCCGCGACGACGCCGACTTCTCCGACACCGCGCTGCCGGCCAGCCGGACGCTGCGGGCCCTCGATGTCACGGTGCTCCACGCCGTGGTCTTCCAGCACCTGCTCGGCCTCTCGCCGCGCTCCCAGGAGAACGAGGAGAACCTCACCTACGTCCGCGACGCCGGCGAGGCGGTCAACCGGGTCCTCTCCGGCGAGCACCAACTCGGCTTCCTGCTCAACCCGACCCCCATGTGGCAGGTCGAGGCGGTGGGAGACGCCGGCGCCACCATGCCGCAGAAGAGCACGCTCTTCGCCCCGCGGCTGCCGAGCGGGCTGGTGATGCGGGCCATCGACCCGACCCGGGCACCGTGAAGAGGTCGATGCCTGCGAGGGGCGCTCCGCCGCAGCCTCCCTGGGACCGCCCCCGCCTTTCCCGCCGCCCGCCGTTGGGCTAGAGATCCCGATATGCCCTTCCCGCAGGAACGTCCCCGCCGCATGCGCCGCACCGAGGCCCTGCGTCGCCTCGTCCGCGAGACGGTGCTCGCCCCCGACGACCTGGTCTGGCCGCTCTTCGCCGTCCCCGGCCAGAAGGTGCGCAAGGCCGTGAAGAGCATGCCGGGCGTCTTCCAGACCTCGGTGGACGAGCTGGTGGCCGACGCCCAGGCCGGCTACGAGGCCGGGGTCCGCTCGGTCATCCTCTTCGGCATCCCCGAGAAGAAGGACGCCAGCGGCAGCGAGGCTTGGGCCGACGACGGCGTCATCCCGCGTGCGGTCCGGGCGCTGAAGCGGGAGGTCCCCGACCTGCTGGTCATGACCGACGTCTGCCTGTGCGAGTACACCGACCACGGCCACTGCGGCATCTTGAAGCGGCCCTCGGCCGGCGGCCCCGGCCAGGATCTCGGCGTCGACAACGACCTGACCCTCCCGCTGCTGGCCCGGGAGGCGGTGGCCCACGCCCGGGCAGGGGCCGACGTGGTGGCACCCTCCGACATGATGGACGGGCGGGTGTCGGCGATCCGGCAGGGGCTCGACGCAGCCGGCTTCCCGGACGTCCCCATCCTCTCCTACGCCGCCAAGTTCGCCGGCGCCTTCTACGGCCCATTCCGCGACGCCGCCGAGAGCGCCCCGGTGGTGGCGCCCGGCGTGCCGACCGACCGCAAGGCCTATCAGATGGATCCCGCCAACGCCCGCGAGGCGCTCCGCGAGGTGGCCCTCGACATCGCCGAGGGGGCCGACATGGTGATGGTGAAGCCGGCCGTCCCCTACCTCGACATCGTCCGGCAGATCCGCGACCGCTTCGACGTGCCGGTGAGCGCCTACCACGTGAGCGGTGAGTACGCGATGATCAAAGCCGCCGCAGAGCGGGGCTGGATCGACGGCGAGCGGGTCATGCTGGAGACGCTGCTCTGCTGCCGGCGCGCAGGCGCCGACTTCATCCTCACCTACGCCGCACGCGACGTGGCGGCCACGCTGACCGGGGCCAGGCGGTGAGCGGCAGCGGCGACGGCACCTACCGGGTGGTGGAGGTGTCGCCGGTCGCCGAGGAGACCCTGGAGCGGGCGCTCAACGAGCGCGCCGCGGAGGGGTGGGGCTTCGAGTCGGTCCACTTCGTTACCCGCGAGGGCTCGCACCGCCCGGCCCTGGCCTACCTGTTCTTCGTGCGCCGGGCGCCGGCGCGGAAGGGGCGGCGCACGTGACCGGGCCCGACCAGCGCCGCGAGCCGCTGCCGCCCTACGGCAAGGCCGACCTCACGCTGCGAGGGCTGGCCAGGGGCTTCGACTTCGCGGTGGCGCTGGTGCTCGGGCTGGCGGCACCGTTCGTGGTCGGGCCGCTGCTGGCGGCCGGCTACCTGGCGGTGGCTGACGGCCTGCTGCACGGCCAGTCACCCGGCAAGCGGCTCTTCGGCGTGAGGGTGGTGCTGCCGGCGCGGCGGGTCTCGGCCGGCCTCAGCGAGTCGCTGCAGCGCAACGCCCCCTTCTCCGTGGTCGCCCTCTGCTGGGCCTTGCCGCTGCTCTGGCCGGTCTTCGTGCTGGTCGGCCTGCCGGTGGTCGCGGTCGAGTCCTGGCGGGTCTGGCGGGAGCCGCTCGGGCTCCGCTACGGCGACGTGCTGGCCGACACCCAGGTGGTCGACGGCAAGGTGATGGTGGACGATCCGCTCACCGCCCGGCTCACCGCCCGGCTCGCCGCGGCCACCCCGGCCCCGCCCGGCCAGGCGGCCCGGACCCGAGCGGAGCCCCCCGGCTTTCACCCGTCACCGCCGGCGTGCTAGGACTAGCCCCCCGGTTTTCCAAACCCAGGTCTCCTGAGGAGCACGCATGGCCAACTCGAAGAGCAAGCACATCCGCATGAAGTCCCGCCGTCGCCAGCAGTGGAAGGCGCGCAAGGCCCGCCAGGCCGCCGCCAAGAAGACCACCAAGAAGTAGCACCTGGACCGGGAACGGCGTGACCCGGGCGTGCCCCTCCAGGCCGAGTTCGAAGCCATGAACGGGCTTGACGCCAGCCGCGAGAGCGCGCTAATAACCGCCCTCCCTGCAGCAGGGGAAAGATGACCTTGGGCTCGTGGCGCAGCTGGGAGCGCGCCTGAATGGCATTCAGGAGGTCGCCGGTTCGATCCCGGCCGGGTCCACAAGGAATAGAAGCAGACGCATCCTAAAACGATAATGAATCGGGGCGGTTGCCGTAGTCACGGCGCCGCCCTGGTTCTTTTGGCGTGCAGAGTCGTTGACCGGGGATGGGCTCCGTGTGCGCTGCGTGTGCGATTCGGCGTCAGATCGATGGGGTAGACAGGGGCAATGGTCACGCACCCCATGGTCACAGCGCCCCGCGGTTCTCCGCTCTACTACGCGCAGATCGCCATGGCGGCGCGGGAGGTCGGCAAGCAGGCACGGAAGAGGACGGCCGCCTCGACCGATCCTTGGGCTAACGATCTGCCCGTTGCACTCTCTCCATTCCCCAACTCTGCTCCCCTGTCGGATCGCATCGGGGCGAGGATCAGACTGGCTGGGCCGGACGAGTGCTGGCTATGGATGGGGTCGCTTGATCGGTCGGGTTACGGGAAGTTCACTTTCAAGGATCAGTCCATCCGAGCGCACCGATTCATGTGGGAGAAGGAGAATGGACCGATCCCCGCCGGGATATTCGCTTGCCATCGTTGCGACACTCCCCGCTGCTGCAACCCAAGGCACATCTTCATCGGAACCCCAGCAGCCAACACCAGAGACTCCATGCTCAAGGGTCGCCACGGGTCGCTGAAGCAGGCCGGGAAGAAGCGGGGGCCTTACCGTCACTGTTCCTGACGTCCGCGTCGAGGAGGGCCAGCATCCGGCGGTGAGAGGAGCGGCTGTACCTGTCCGCCATCCTCGACCCGGACCACCCACCGAACGCCACGAGGTCCGCGCGAGACGCGCCCCGGGCATCCAGCCCGCTCGCCGCCACATGCCGGAACAGGTGGAGCCAGACTCGTTCGAGCCCTGCCGCAGTCGCAGCCCGCTTGAACGCTCGGCGCGGGTCACCCACCGCCCCGAACACCGCTCCGTCCCGACGCCGGGACAGGGACCGGAGCAACTCCACGGCTCGCAGCGAGAGGGTGGCCGGTCGGG
>JANYBC010000020.1 GCA_025360965.1 Anaeromyxobacter sp.
ACTCGCTCGACGAGACCTACGCGCTGCCCACCGAGCACGCCGTCACCGTGGCGCTGCGCACCCAGCAGATCATCGCCCACGAGTCGGGGGCCGACCGGGTCATCGATCCCTTGGCCGGCAGCTATTACGTCGAGTGGCTCACCGACGAGATGGAGAAGCGGGCCCTCGAGCTGATCGCCAAGATCGACGGGATGGGGGGCATGCTCAAGGCGGTCGAGAACGGCTTCCCGCAGCGCGAGATCGCCGAGAGCGCCTTCCGCTGGCAGCGCGAGGTCGAGACCGACGAGCGGCTGGTGGTCGGCGTCAACGCCTTCACCTCGGCCGAGGGGGCCCCCATCCCGACGCTCAAGGTCCACGAGGAGGTGCAGGTCGCCCAGATCGAGCGGCTGCGCCAGGTGAAGGCGCAGCGCGACGCCAAGGCGGTCGAGGCGACGCTGGCCGGCGTGGAGCGGGCGGCGAGGGAGGGGAGCAACGTCATGCCCCCCATCATCGCCGCCGTGAAGGTCTACGCTACGCTCGGAGAGATCTCCGACGTCTGCCGCAAGGTCTTCGGCGTCTACCGCGACGACGGTCGGTTCTAGGCGGCCGGGAGGCCGCGGGGCGGCGGGCGCGTGGGCGACTGGACCGAGGGCTACTACGGCGGCGAGCTCTACCTCGCCACCGTCGCCGGGCTGCTGACGCCGCGCCTGAGCGCCCTGGAGGCCGACCGGATCGTCGAGCTGCTGGGGCTCGGGCCGCGGGATCGGGTCCTCGACCTCGGCTGCGGCAGCGGCCGGCATGCCCGGGCCATGGCTGGGAGTGTCGGGTGGTGCTGCGGGCTGGAGCGCTGGCCCGAGCCGCTGCACCGGGCCGGAGCGCCGCCGCCGGGGGTGGCCTGGCTCCGCGCCGACCTGCGGGCCCCGCCGCTGCGCGACGGCTGCTTCGACGCCGCCTTCAGCTGGTACGCCTCGCTCTTCATGTGGGACGACGAGGGCAACGAGCGGGCGCTGGCCGCGGTGGCGAGGCTGCTCCGGCCCGGGGGGAGGCTGCTGGTCCAGCACGCCAACCCGCTCTCGCTGGCGCGCGAGCCGGTGGCCACGGCGCGCCGAGCGCTCCCCGACGGGCGGCAGGTCGAGGAGGCGTCGAGCTTCGACCCGACCACCGGCGTGGACCGGTGTGCTCGACGATTGGTGCGGCTCGACGGAAGCCTTCTGGAAGGGACCGCCCAATTGCGGTACTACAGTGAGACGGAGTGGGAGCCCCTGGCGAGGCGCGCGGGACTCCACCTCGCGGCCGTGACGAGCACCACCCCGCCCCCTGGCGGCCGGCTCGGACCAGAAGCGCCGGACCTCATCGCCTTGCTGGAGAAGCCATGAGCACCGTGAACCGTCAGCTCCGCATCCTCGTCGCCAAGCCGGGCCTCGACGGCCACGACCGCGGCGCCAAGATCATCGCCCGGGCGCTGCGCGACGCCGGCATCGAGGTCATCTACACCGGCCTGCACCAGACGCCGGAGATGATCGTGGCAACCGCCATCCAGGAGGACGTCGACGCCATCGGCCTCTCCATCCTCTCCGGCGCGCACATGACCATCTTCCCGGCGGTCATCGAGCTGCTGGCGGCGCAGAAGGCGGCCGAGATCAAGGTCTTCGGCGGCGGCATCATCCCGCAGGACGACGTGCCGAAGTTGAAGGCCAAGGGTGTCGCCGAGCTCTTCCTGCCCGGCACCTCGACGCAGACCACCGTCGAGTGGATCCGCGCCAACGTGAAGCCGAGAGGCGCTGCGGCCTAGTTGCCGAGCCCTCTGGGCGCGCCAATAGGCCCCAGCACGATAAGCTACCCGCCTGTACCAACCATGGGCAAGAGCCTGTTCCCCGGCGCCCCCATCTCGTGCTTCTCCCGCTTGAGCATCAACGCAGCCCGGATCTCGTCGCCGATCGCCTCATCCGGCGTCCCGTCGCGCAGCAGCGCCTTCAACGACACCTGCTCGCGGCCGCCCAGGCAGGCGCGCAGCGATCCGTCGGCGGCCACCCGCACCCGGTTGCACCCCTCGCAGAAGTTCTCGGTCATGGCGCCGATGAAGCCGAGCAGCCCGCCCCCGGCCGGCGCCCCCTCGCCGAAGCCGCGCATGTGGGTGGCCGGACCCCAGCCGCGGGTCGCGTCCGGCTCGAGCCGCAACCCCTGCGCCACCAGCCGTTCCCGCACCTCGGCCAGCGGCACCGGCTCCCCCTGGCCGAACGGCATCAGCTCGATGAAGCGGACGATGGCCCCATGGCCCCAGCCGAACCGGGCCAGCGCCGCCAGCTCCCCGTCGTTGACGCCCCGCACCACCACCACGTTGAGCTTCACCGCCTCGAATCCGGCCGCGAAGGCCGCGGCGATGCCGGCGGTGATGCGCGGCAGCGAGGCGGCCCGGCCAGAGAGTGCCTGCAGCCGCGCCGGATCGAGGGTGTCGAGCGAGATGTTGACGCGGGTGAGGCCGGCCGCACGCAGCGGCCCGGCCAGCTCGGCCAGCGCCTGGCCGTTGGTGGTCAGCGCCACCTCATCGATCCCCGGGCTGGCGGCCACGTCGCGGACAATCTCCACCAGATCCCGGCGCAAGGTCGGCTCGCCGCCGGTGAGCCGGACCCGCCGGACCCCGAGCCGGGCGAAGATCCCGGTGAGCCGTGCCACCTCGGGGCGTGAGAGCGGGTCCTCGTGCTGCTCCATGGCGAGCGGCGAGCAGTAGCTGCAGCGGAAATTGCAGCGGTCGGTGAGCGACAGCCGCAGGTAGCTGATGGTCCGCCCCTGGGCGTCTTGCAGGATGGGGGCGAGCATGGCTAGAGCGGCGGCTCGCTGGTGGGTCGGGCCAGCTCTTCCAGCTCGGCGTTGGTGATGGTGAGGAAGGCCTCGACGCACTTCGGGTCGAACTGGGTCCTGGAGCAGCGGCGCATCTCCTGGCGCGCCGCCTCGGCCGTCTGCTTCTTCCGGTAGGGCCGGTCGGAGGTGATGGCGTCGAAGGTGTCTGCGATGGCGAAGATGCGGGCCCCGAGCGGCACCGCCTCGCCGGCCAGGCCTCGCGGGTAGCCGGTGCCGTCGAACCGCTCCTGGTGGGTCAGCACCACCTCGGCCGGCAGGCCCAGGAAGGGGATGGCCTTCAAGATGTCGTAGCCGATCTGCGGGTGCGTCCGCATCACCACCCACTCCTCCTCGGTCAGCTTTCCCGGCTTGAGCAGGATGGCGTCGGTGATGCCGATCTTGCCGATGTCATGGAGCAGCGCGCCCCGGCCCAGGTCGTGCAGGTCCCGCTCGGGGACTCCGAGCCGGCCTGCGATGGCGAGCGTGAAGCGCACCACCCGCTGCGAGTGGTTGCTCACCTCGTGCTCGCGGGCGTCGAGCGCGGCCACCAGCGCCCAGAGCGTGGTCGAGTAGGTGGTCTCGAGGTCGCCGAGCGCCTGCTGCAGCTCGGCGGTCCGGTCGCGGACCCGCCGCTCCAGCCCGGTCCGGTAGCGCTGCCGGGCCTGCTCCAGCCGGCGCGTCGAGAGCGCCCGCTCGATGGCGCGGACCAGGTCGGTCACCTTGGGCGGCTTGAGCAGGTAGTCGGTGGCGCCCTTGTGGAGCGACTCGACGGCATCCTCGGTGTCGCCGTAGGCGGTCAGCATGATGATGGCGGTCTCGGGGCGGGTCTCGTGGAGCCGGTCGCGGAGCCAGGCGCCGTCCTTCCCGGGCATCTTCATGTCGGTGATGAGCAGCGGGTACTCCTCGGCGCGCGCCAGCTCGAGCGCCGCCTCGGCGTTGTCGACCAGGGTCGGCCGGTAGCCCTCCTCCTTGAGGAGAAGCCCGATGACGTTGCGGACGGCGTCGTCGTCGTCCACGACCAGGATGCGGATGGGCTCGGGGTTCGGCTTGACCAGCTGCACTGGCATGCGGCTCCGCGGCTTGACGCGCCCCGGCAGGGGCGCGTCCTCGATTTCCATCATAACATCGGACCTCCAGACCTTGACCCGGGCGTCAGTCGCGGATAATTCACGCCCCTAGAGATGTCGTCCAGCACTTCCAACCGCCTGCCCATCCTGGGGTCCAAGCAGGAGCCGACCTCCCGCCGGGAGCTGGGCGCCGCCATGCGTGCGCAGGGACTGCCGATACAGGCCCAGAAGCCTCGCTGGCTCAAGGTCCCGGTCCCGGGCGGCGAGCGCTACCAGCAGGTCAAGGCGACCCTCTCGCGCCTCGACCTGCACACCGTCTGCGCCGAGGCCCGCTGCCCCAACGTCGGGGAATGCTGGGGCGGGGGGACCGCCACGGTCATGCTGATGGGCGACACCTGCACGCGAGGCTGCCGCTTCTGCCACGTCAAGACCTCCGGCAGCCCGCCGCCGCTCGACGCCGACGAGCCCCGCCACCTGGCCGAGGCCATCGCCCAGCTCGGCCTCGACTACATCGTGGTCACCAGCGTCGATCGCGACGACCTCGCCGACGGCGGCGCCGCCCACTTCGCCGAGGCGATCCGGCGGCTCAAGGCGCTCCCCGGGCTGCTGGTGGAGGTGCTCACCCCTGACTTCCAGGGCGACGCAGAGGCGATCCGCACGGTGGGGCGGGCCGCGCCCGACGTCTTCGCCAACAACATCGAGACGGTGCGGCGGCTCACGCCGGTGGTCCGCGACGGCCGGGCCGGCTACCAGCAGACGCTCGACGTGCTGGCCCGAATCAAGGCCGAGTTCCCAGGCGTGGTGACCAAGTCGTCGATCATGGTCGGCCTCGGCGAGACCGAGCCGGAGGTGGTGGAGACCATGCGCGACCTGCGGGCGCACGGCGTGGAGATCCTGACGCTCGGCCAGTACCTGCGCCCCAGCGAGTGGCACCTGCCGGTGGCCGAGTTCGTCACCCCGGAGCGGTTCGAGGCGCTGCGGCAGCAGGGGCTGGCGCTCGGCTTCCGCTACGTGGCGAGCGGGCCGCTGGTCCGCTCCTCCTACCGGGCCGCCGAGCTCTTCTTGCGCGGCGAGCTGGCGGCGCGCCCCGCGCCGATCGCGGCGGAGGCTGGATGAAGCACGCCAGGGCCACCAAGCCACCGGTCCGCGCCGACGCTGGCACGGCGCGGGAATGGTCCCCGGGGCGCTTCCTCGAGGAGTTCCCGCTCTACCGCGTCGTCGACGAGGAGGGTCGCCTGCTGGAGGGGGCCGAGCTGGAGATCGGCGAGGCCGAGCTGCTGGCCCTCTACCGCTGGATGGTGCTGGGGCGCGCGCTCGACGAGCGCATGGTGACGCTGCAGCGCCAGGGGCGGATCGGCTTCTACATCGGCGCCATCGGCGAGGAGGCGACCGTCTTCGGCGCCGTCGCCGCGCTCCAGCCGCAGGACTGGATCTTCCCCTCCTACCGCGAGCACGGCGCCGCCTTCATGCGCGGGCTGCCGCTCACCACCTTCATGGCCAACCTCTTCGGCAACGCCGGGGACATCGTCCAGGGGCGGCAGATGCCCTGCCACGAGACCTGGGCGCCGGGCCACTTCGTCTCCATCAGCTCGCCCATCGCCACCCAGGTGACCCAGGCGGTGGGCGCCGCTTGGGCGGCCCGCATCCAGGGCGACGACATGGTCCCCATCGCCTTCTTCGGCGACGGCTCGACCAGCGCCCACGACTTCCACACCGGGCTCAACTTCGCCGCGGTCATGAAGGTCCCGGTCATCTTCGCCTGCCGCAACAACGGCTGGGCCATCAGCACGCCCTCGGCCAGCCAGACCATCTCCGAGACCATGGCCCAGAAGGCGATCGGCTACGGGATGCGCGGCGAGCGGGTCGACGGCAACGACCTGGTGGCGGTCTGGACCGCGACCCGGCGGGCACGGCAGCGCGCCGCCGCCGGCGAGGGGCCGACGCTGCTGGAGCTGGTCACCTACCGGATGGAGGGCCACTCCACCTCCGACGATCCGCGCGCCTACCGGCCGGCCGAGGTGGTCGAGCCCTGGAAGCGCAAGGACCCTATCAAGCGGGTGCAGAAGCTGCTCACCGCCCGCGGCCTGCTCGACGAGGCCGGCGACGCGGCCCTGCGCGACGAGGTGCGGCTGCAGATCCAGGTGGCCCTCAAGGAGGCCGAGGCCTTCCCGCCCAAGGCGCCGGTGGAGAGCCTCTTCGAGGACGTCTACGCCGAGCCGGGCTGGGCCCAGCGCGAGCAGCTGGCCGAGCTCAAGGCGGCCATGGCCGCCGACCCGCGCGTCGCCAACCCCCGCCACATTGAGGGTTGACGATGCCCGTGATGAACGTCATCCAGGCGGTCAACGACGCGCTCCGCGTGGAGATGCGCCGCGACCCCAAGGTGGTGGTGCTCGGGGAGGACGTCGGCGCCTTCGGCGGCGTCTTCCGGGCCACCGCCGGGCTGCAGCAGGAGTTCGGCGCCATGCGCGTGGTCGACACGCCGCTGGCCGAGGGCGGCATCATCGGCACCGCCGCCGGCATGGCGCTCTACGGGCTGCGGCCGGTGGCCGAGATCCAGTTCGCCGACTTCATCTACCCGGCCTTCGACCAGATCGTGAACGAGGTGGCCAAGTTCCGCCACCGCAGCGGCGGGCAGTACCCGTGCCCCATCACCATCCGCACCCCCTACGGCGGCGGCATCAAGGGCGGCCACTACCACTCGCAGTCGCCGGAGGCGCTCTTCCTGCACACCCCGGGGCTGAAGGTGGTGGTGCCGAGCGGTCCCTACGACGCCAAGGGGCTGCTGCTCAGCGCCATCCGGGACCCCGACCCGGTCATCTTCTTCGAGCCGAAGCGGGTCTACCGGGCCGCCAGGGGCGAGGTGCCTGAGGGCGAGTACCTGGTGCCGCTCGGCAAGGCGGCGGTGACCCGGGCCGGCACCCAGCTCACGCTCATCGCCTGGGGCGCCATGTGGCACGAGGCCGAGCAGGCGGCGAAGGAGGCCGAGGCCGAGGGGATCGACGTCGAGGTGCTCGACCTGCGCTCGCTCCAGCCGCTCGACATCGACGCCATCACCGCCTCGGTGAAGAAGACCGGCCGCGCCGTGGTGGTCCACGAGGCGCCCCGCACCTGCGGCTTCGGCGCCGAGCTCTCGGCGCTGATCCAGGAGCGCTGCTTCCTCTCGCTCGAGGCGCCGGTGGCCCGCGTCACCGGCTTCGACACGCCCTTCCCGTACACGCTCGAGGCCGAGTACCTGCCGCGAGCGCCGCGCATCCTGCAGGCGATCCGCGCCACCCTGTCGTACTAGCCACCGCGAGGCCCGCCATGCCCTACACCCTGGAGCTGCCCGACATCGGCGAGGGGGTCGTCGAGGCCGAGGTGATGAAGTGGTTCGTCGCCGAGGGCGACGAGGTGGTGGAGGACCAGCCGCTGGTCGAGGTGATGACCGACAAGGCGACGGTGACCATCCCGTCGCCGAAGCGGGGCAGGGTGGTCCGGCTCTGCTGGAAGGAGGGGCAGCTCGCCAGGGTCCACTCGGCGCTGATCGAGATCGAGCTCTCCCCCGACGGCCCGGCCCCGGCCCCGGTGCCCAGGCCGGGTGCGGCCGCGACCCCGAGGCCGGCGCCGGTCGCGTCCCCGGCCCCGGCCGTGTCACCGGCGGCCCGTCCCGCCGCCGCGCCGGTGCGCCCCGCCGGCGCCCGCGCGCTGGCGACGCCGGCGGTCCGGGCCCTGGCGCGCGAGCTGGAGCTCGACCTGCAGCAGGTGGCCGGGAGCGGCGACGGCGGCCGCATCACCAAGCAGGATCTGCAGGCCTTCAGGCAGGGTGGTGGCCAGGCGCACCAAGGCCCCCCGGCGCAGGAGCGCCGCGCCGTGGCGCGGGTGACGCGCGGGACCGACCAGCGGATCCCGCTGCGCGGCGTCCGCAAGAAGATCGCCGAGAAGATGGCGCTCTCCAAGCGGACCGCCGCCCACTTCACCTTCGTCGAGCAGTGCGACGTCACCGAGCTGGTCCGCTTGAAGGACCGGCTGGCGGCCGGCGCCAGGGCCGAGGGGGTCAAGCTCACTTTCCTTCCCTTCGTGGTCAAGGCGGTGGTGGCGGCGCTGCAGGCCCACCCCAAACTCAACGCCGAACTCGACGAGCAGGCCGGCGAGATCGTCGTCAAGAAGCACTGGGACATCGGCGTCGCCGCCGCCACCGACCAGGGGCTGCTGGTGCCGGTGATCCGCGGCGCCGACGGCCTCTCGCTGCTCGACCTGGCCCGCGAGATCGATCGGCTCTCCGCCGACGCCAAGGCAGGCACAGCCCGCCCCGAGGACCACGGCCACTCCACCTTCACGGTCAGCAGCCTCGGCGCGCTGGGCGGCATGTTCGCCACCCCGGTGCTCAATTACCCCGAGGTCGGCATCCTCGGCATCCACCGGATGCGCCCGACGCCGGTGGTGCGCGACGGGCAGATCGTGATCCGCGATGTCATGCACGTCTCGGTCACCAGCGACCACCGCGTGGTGGATGGCCACGAGGCGGCCGCCTTCTGCTACGAGGTGATCAAGTTCCTCGAGGAGCCGGGGCTGCTCTTCATGCGATTGGTCTGAGGGAGACACACATGGCAACCAGGACGTTCGACGCGGTGGTCATCGGCGCAGGGCCGGGCGGATACGTGGCGGCCATCAGGCTGGCACAGCTCGGCAAGAAGGTGGCGCTGGTCGAGCGGGAGTCGCTGGGCGGCGTCTGCCTCAACTGGGGCTGCATCCCGTCCAAGGCGCTGATCGCCGCCGCCAACCTGGTCGAGGACGTCCGCGGGGCCGCCGAGCGCGGCATCCTGGCCGACTCGCCGCGCGTCGACCTCGTGAGGCTGCGCGAGTTCAAGAACGGCGTGGTCAAGAAGCTGGTGGGCGGCGTCGGCCAGCTCGAGAAGGGGAACGGCGTCGAGGTGATCAAGGGGACGGCGAAGTTCGTCTCGCCGACCGCCATCGAGGTGAGCGGCGGCGAGGCCGGCGCCGAGAAGGCGCGCGTCGAGGCCCCGGCCTTCATCCTCGCCACCGGGGCCCGCTCCATCGAGATCCCGGGCTTCGCCTTCGACGGCACGGACGTCTGGAGCGCGAAGGAGGCGGTCGACCTGCCCGAGCTGCCGAAGCGGCTGGTGGTGGTCGGCGGCGGCGTCATCGGGCTCGAGCTCGGCACCGTCTACGCCAAGCTCGGCAGCGAGGTGACCTTCCTCGAGGCCCTGCCGACCATCCTCTCGGGCATCGACGCGGAGGCGGTCCGGCTGGTGCAAAAGGGGCTGCGCCAGCGCAAGGCCACGGTCCACGTCAACGCCAAGGCCAAGGGGTTCGAGCGCAAGGGCAAGGAGCTGGTGGTCACCTTCGAGGTCGACGGCGCCGCCCAGACCGTCACCTGCGACAAAATCCTGGTGGCGGTCGGGATGCGGCCGGTCACCGACGGCCTCGGACTCGAGGCGGCCGGCGTCAAGGTGGGGCCCAAGGGGTTCGTCGAGGTCGACGCGCAGTACCGGACCAGCGCCCCGGGCGTCTTCGCCATCGGCGATCTCTCCGGCCCGCCGCTGCTGGCCCACAAGGCCTCCAAGGAGGGCGAGATCGCCGCGGAGGCGATCGCCGGCAAGAAGAGCGCCCGCGACTGGGTGGCGATGCCAGCGGCCATCTTCAGTGACCCGGAGGTGGCGGCGGTCGGCCTCTCCGAGGAGCAGGCCCGGGCCGCCGGGCACGAGACGATGATCGGCAAGTTCGCCTTCGCCGCGCTGGGGCGGGCCATCGCCATGGACCACACCGAGGGGTTCGTGAAGGTGGTCGGCGACAAGAAGACCGGGCTGCTGCTCGGCGTCACCATCTGCGGCCCGGAGGCCTCGGACCTGATCGCCGAGGCGGCGCTGGCGCTGGAAATGGGGGCCTACGTCGAGGACGTGGCGCTCACCGTCCACGCCCACCCGACGCTGCCTGAGGCCTTCATGGAGGCCTGCAAGGCGGCGCTGGGCGAGGCCATCCACGCCCTCAACCGGCCGGAGCGGCCCCGCAAGACGGACGGTGCGGCGGACCAGAAGGCGTGAGGTCGCTGCAGCTCCACCGGCTCGGGCGCGTCGAGTACGAGGACGGGCTGTCGCTGATGCGGCTGGCGGGGGAGGCGGTCCGCGCCGGGCTGCCGCCCGATACCGACCACCTCTTCCTGCTGGAGCACCCGCCGGTGCTCACCTTCGGCCGCAGCGCCGACCGGGCCCACCTCGTCGCCGCGCCCGACTGGCTCGAAGCCCAGGGGTTCGAGCTGCACGAGACCGACCGGGGCGGCGACGTCACCTACCACGGCCCCGGGCAGGTGGTCGGCTACCCGGTCCTCGATCTGAGCGAGCGCCCCGACGTGCGCCGCTACGTGGCCGCGCTGGAGGAGGCGATGATCCGGACCTGCGCCGACCACGGGGTGGCCGCCGGGCGCCACGAGGAGCACCGCGGCGCCTGGGTCGGCGCGCGGAAGATCGGCGCGGTCGGCGTCCACCTGGCCCGCTGGATCACCAGCCACGGCTTCGCCTTCAACCACGACCCCGACATGGCCCACTTCCAGGTGATCGTGCCCTGCGGCATCAGCGACCCGCGGCTCGGGGTCACCAGCCTGGCGGTCGAGCTGTCGGCCCGCGGCAAGGCCACGCCGCCGGTCGAGGAGGTGGAGACCCAGCTCGCGACCCACGCTGCGGCGGCGCTGGAGCGGGAGCTCACGCAGGGGCCGGCGGCGCTGCGAACCGTCTCGGTGGTGCCGGTGGCGGCCGATGGGCGGGTGCTGCTGCTCAAGCGGGCGCCGGAGCGGGGCGGCTTCTGGCAGCCGGTCACCGGGCGGATGGATCCGGGCGAGACCTCGATGGAGACGGCCCGGCGCGAGCTGCGCGAGGAGACCGGCGCCGACGTCGCCGTCGAGCCGCTCGGCTACCGCCACGGCTTCGCCATCGACCACGCGGTGATGGGGCGCCCGCCGGGGCCGGTGCGCGGCGCCGACGAGGAGGCCTTCGTGGCGCGGCTGCCGCCGGACTTCGTCCCGGTACTCTCGGCGGAGCACACCGATTTCGCCTTCCACTCGCTCGAGGTGGCGGCGCGCATCCCCCGCTTCGCCGGACTGCGCCGCGCCATCAGGCTGGCCACGGATCGCGACGGCGCCGGCCTCTGGTGGCGCCGCCGCCAGACGTGAGAAGCGTCTCGGTCCGGCTGGCAGGCCCCGCCGGTCAGGCGGCCGGCATCGGCTCCAGGCAGAGCGCCTTGTTGAGCGCCGCGATCGCCTTCTTGTAGTCGGCCCGATCGATGACGAACTGCATGTTGATCTGGCGGAGCGACTGCGACACGCAGTTGACGTTGATCTTGTTGTCGGCCAGCACCTGGGCGGCCCGCGCCAGCACGCCGGGGATGGCGATGTTGGAGCCGATGACGCAGACCACCGCCGAGGGCACCACCGTCACCAGCTCGTAGGTGTTCTCCAGCTCCTCGATGAAGCTCGCCGTGGCCGACTTCTCCCAGACGATGTGGGTGATCGAGTTGGCGTTGGTCGCCTTGAGGATGTAGCTGACGCCGTGGCGCTGGAAGATCTGCATCAGCCCGAGGTCGAAGCCGACGGTGCCGACCATGCTCGGGTCGTGGATCTCGACGATGGTCACCCTGGGGGTGCCGGCGATCACCTCGATGCGGGCCTGCTTGCCGACGTAGTCCTTGGTGATGAGCGTGCCGGGGTGGTCCGGCTCGAAGGTGTTCTTCAACCGGATGGCGATGCCGGCCAGCTCCATGGGCTTGGCCGCCTTGGGGTGGATGGCCTCCATCCCGACGTCGGCGAGCTGGTCGGCCACGTCGTAGTTGGTGTTGCCGACCACCACGGTGTTGCCGAGACCGACAATCTCGGGGTCGGCCGAGGAGAGGTGGAACTCCTTGTGGATGACCGCCTCATCGGCCTTCAGCTCCACCGCCACCTTGCTGAAGGTGACCTCGGAGTAGCCGCGGTCGAACTCGCGCATGATCCCCTCGACGCCCTTGGTGTAGCCGGTCACCACCACCACCTGGCGGGTGAGATCGACACCCTTGAACGACTCGTGGATCCGTTCGTCGATGGTGAGCGGCTCGTCGTCGTCGAAGCCGGAGAGGTCGAGCAGCAGCGACGGGATCCCCTTGGCCTTGAGGATCTCGACGCTGTTGAAGGCCGAGTGGGCCTCACCGACGGCGGCCAGCATCTCGCGCCCGGCCAGCAGCACGCTCTCGCGCTTCAGGTACCCGGAGGCGAGCACGTGGCGCATCGAGTCGAGGTACTCCTTGAGCACCCCCATGCGCTGGGCGATGAAGCCGTCGGCCACCGCGAGCGGAAGCCCGAGCGGCGCCATCCCCTCGTTGAGCTTCTTGAGCTTGCCGGTCAGGGCATCGAGCGCGCCGGTGTAGTCGCCGCCGGCCGCGAAGGTGGCATAGACGCCCTGCTCGCCGGTCTTCTTGTGCTCGAGGAGTTGGTTGGTCACACCGGCGTAGGCCGAGACCACGTAGACCCGGCCGAAGACCTTGGCCGGGTCACGCAGCATGATGTTCTTGAGGACGTCCTCGAAGTGCGACATCGAGGTGCCGCCGATCTTCTCGACGGTGATCATGGTCTGGCCTCCGGTCCGGCGCGGGGTCTGGGCGCTTTGGGGGGCAAGAAATAACCACGTTTCCGCGCCGCTGGCCACCGCAACATCGCCGCACCCCCGGGGGCCTCCGGCTCGCCCGCTTCTTGCTACCCCCCTCCCCATGGCCCGCCGGATCGCCCACGTCCTGATCCTCCTCCCGCTGCTCTTGGCGGTGCCCCTCAAGACCCGGCTCCTCCCGGCGCCGCGCCCGCCCGGTTGCCGCCCGCTGCCCTCCGGCCAGCCCCCGCATCACTGGCTCGGCTGCGCCCCGGCCGCCTCGACCCCGCCGCCGGCGTGGGTTCGGCCGCTGGCCGACGAGGAGCGGCTCCTGCTCGGCCTCCCGCTCGACCTCAACCTCGCCCGCCCCGAGGCGCTGGCCTTCGTGCCCGGGTTGAGCCGGCGGCTGGCGGCCGCGGTGGCGACCGACCGGACGATCCGCGGACCCTTCCTGGAGGTCGAGGGGCTGCGCCGGGTGAGCGGCATCGGCGAGAAGCGGCTGGCCCAGGCGCGCCCGGCGCTCTTCGTCGATCCGCCGTAGCTTCCGGCCCGCCACAGGGTCGCCGCCATGGCGCCCACCTGTGCCTCGGGGTAAAGATGGGGCTCCCCGGGTTCCTGGAGGTTGTGGCGTGATCATCCGTTGCGAGCGCTGCTCGACACTCTACGATCTCGACGAGACGCTCCTCGCCCCGCAGGGCTCCCCGGTCCAGTGCGCCAGGTGCCAGGCGGTCTTCACCGCGGTACCGAACAGGCCCGGCGCTCCAGCGACGCCGCCGGCAACGCCATCCGCCCCGCTCGAGTCGCCGCCAGCGTCCGGCGCGACGACGGCCGGACCCAGCCCGGCCGAGGTCTCCACGGTGGCGCCCCGGCGGCCACCGCCTGGGCCGAACATCTACCGGCGCCCCCAGCCGGCCGCCGCGCCGGCCGCCCCGGTCCGTGGCCGGGCGCGCGCCGGTGTACCGCCGCGCGACGCCGTCTCGGCGATGGAGGCGCGACTTCGGGCAGCCGGCCGCTGGAAGCTGGCGCTGGTCCCGGTGGCGGTCCTGGCCGCGGCGGGGCTCGCCTACGCCGGCTGGTCGGTCTTGAAGCGGCTCCCCGACCCCGAGTCGCAGCGCCAGCAGGCCGAGGCGATGGCGCTCCTCTCGCTCGATGACGCCGGCAGTCTCGGCAAGGCCGTCGACCTGCTCGACCTCGTCCAGCAGGGCGACCACGCCTCCCGCGGTGCGGCCGGCCAGCGGGGACTGGCCCGGGCGCTGCTGGTCACCGCACAGGCCGAGGAGGTCGAGCCAATGCAGGAGCGGCTGGCCGCGGTCTCCGCCGAGAAGGCCAGGCTCGAGCGCGAGCAACCGCCTGGCGCCGAGGACGGGCTGCGTGCCCTGACCATGGAGACCACCCGCGTCGAGGTGGAACTGGCGCCGCGGCGCAAGCAGCTCGAGGCGCTCCGCACCCGCGCCGCCGAGGAGCTGCGGCTGGCGGCCGCCGAGAGCAATGGGGAGCGCGACGCCGCCCCAGGGCTGGCGGTGCTGGCTGTGCTCGACGGCAACGCCGAGGAGGTTGCCCGCGCCAGCGATCTCCTGCGCGCCAAGGGGCCGAACCAGTGGGCCGAACTGGTCGAGCTCTGGCTGGCGGTGCGCAAGGACGGCGCCTCGCGCGACCAGGCCATCCCGCGGCTGCAGGCGCTGGCCGGTGCCCACCCGAACCTGATCCGTGCTCGCCTGGTGCTGGCCCGGGCGCTGCTGGCGGCCGGCCGGCGCGAGGAGGCGATCTCCTCGGTGACGCTGCTGCTCTCGGCAAATCCCCACCACGAGCGGGCCCAGCGGCTGCGCGTTCAGCTTGCGTCGTCGCCGCCGCCGGCCAGCGTACCGGCGGCCGCGCCGCCCCCGCTGCCGAAGCCGGCCTGGACACCGCGTCCGGTCGTTCCGGCCGCCCCGCCGGCCCCCGCGCCGCCCGTCGAGGCGCCTTCGCAGGCCGCGGCCAACCAGGTGACCGCCCCGGCGCCTGCGCCGGTGGCCGTGCCGCCGCCTCCCTCGCCGGTGCAGGTCCCACTCCCGCCGCCGGCGCCGAAGCCGAAGCCGGCGAGCCCGCCGCCCGGCTTCGATCCGACCACGGGTTAGGGGGCGCCGCCTCGGGCGGGCAGAGGCCTACAGCAGCGTGGCGTAGGCGACCAGCAGCCGGCCGGCCGGGACCCGCCCGCCGCCGACCACCAGCACGTCGTTGAGGATCTGGCCGTCGTCGCCGCGCGCCTTCCAGGGCTGCGTGCCGTTGACGCGCATCCGGATCACGCCGCGCGAGGTCCGGTGGAGCACGGTGACTGTGCCGCCCTCGGCGATCCGCTCGACCAGCCCGACGTGCTCGGGCAGGCCGCCGGGACGGTCGGAGAGGAAGACGAGATCGCCGGGGACGGGCTGGACCCGGCGCAGCGAGC
>JANYBC010000022.1 GCA_025360965.1 Anaeromyxobacter sp.
GGCGACGCCAACTTCACCGCCAGCACCTCGGCCAACCTCTCGCAGGTGGTCGACCTCGGCGCCACCACCACCACCCTCGCCTCCAGCGTCAACCCGACCCGCTTCGGCCAGTCGACCACCCTCACGGCCACGGTAGCTGCCGTCGCGCCCGGCGCCGGCACGCCGAGCGGCCTCGTCACCATCCTCGACGGCGGCGTCTCCATCGGCACCTGCACGCTCACCGCCGGCGCCTGCACCCTGGCCGTCTCGAACCTCTCGGTCGCCGCCCACTCGCTCACCGCCGTCTACGCCGGGTCTGCGAGCTTCCTCACCAGCACTTCCACCGCCCTCTCGCAGGTGGTCAACCAGGCCGGCTCCGTCACGGCGCTCTTCGCCTCGCCCAGCCCGTCGGTCTTCGGTGAGACGGTCACCCTGACCGCCACGGTCGGCGCCACCGCGCCCGGCGCCGGCACCCCGGGCGGCACCGTCAGCTTCTTCGACGGCCCGATCCTGCTCGGCACGGCGCTGCTCGACGGCGCCGGCGTCGCCTCCCTGCCAGTCTCCAGCTTCGCGGTCGGCGCCCACTCCCTCGCCTCGGCCTATGGCGGGGACGCCCGCTTCCTCGCCAGCGGCTCGTCGGCCACGGCGCTCACGGTGCTCGCTGCCTCGACCACCACCAGCGTCGCCTCCTCGCTTCTGACCTCCACCTTCGGCGACCCCGTGACCTTCACCGCCAGCGTGGTGGTGGTTGGACCGGGCGCCGGGACCCCCGGTGGCCAGGTTCGCTTCTTCTCGGACGGCGTGGCGCTCGGCGTCGCCACGCTGAACGGCACCGGCCAGGCCAGCCTCCCGGTCGGTGGCGCCGTCCTGGCGGTCGGGGCCCATGCCATCACCGCGCAGTACCTCGGCGACGCCTCCTTCTCTGCCTCCACCTCCCCGGTCCTGACGCAGTCGGTGTCCTACGCCCCGGCGACGGTGGCGGTCCTCCCGGACGTCAACCCGTCCGTGACCGGCCAACCGGTCCACCTCCTCGTCACCGTGACGGTCGGCGGCGGCCTCCCTGCCGCCACCGGCACCATCACGCTCAAGGAGGGCCTCACCACCCTCGGCTCCTGCACGCTCTCGGGAAGCGCCTGCACCATCACCCTCGCCACGCTCCCGGTCGGCACGCACGCGCTCGTCTCCGCATGGGGGGGCGACGCCAAATACGGCGCCGCCTCGTCTGCGCCGCTGTCCCAGCAGGTCGACCCGGCTGCCACCTCCACGGCGCTGGCCGCAGCGCCGGCCGCCTCGGTCTTCGGCGAGCCGGTGGCGCTGAACGCCACCATCACGGTCACCGCACCGGGCGCCGGCATCCCGTCCGGAAACGTCACCTTCGCCGAGGGGAACGTGGTCCTCGGCTCCGTCCCGGTCACCGCCTCCGGGCTGGCATCGCTCAGCATCTCCACGCTCACCGTCGGCAGCCACGACCTCATCGCCACCTACGGCGGCGACCCCGGCTTCGCGCTCTCCATCTCGCCGATCGCCTCCGCCACCGTGTCGATGGCCTCGGCGACGGTCGCTGCCACCGCCGGACCCTCTCCGTCCGTCTTCGGCGAGCCGGTCACCTTCACCGTCACGGTCGCGCCCGTCGCCCCGAGCACCGCCACGCCGACCGGCTCGGTCACGCTCCGCGAGGGCGTCACCGTCCTCGGCAGCTGCCTCCTGGTCTCCGGGACCTGCACCATCTCCACCGCGGCGCTCGCCAGCGGCGATCACGCACTGGCGATCGGCTTCACCGGTGACGGCACCTTCTCCGCCGCGACGCCGGGCTCCGTGGCCCAGCACGTCGACCCGGGCGCCACCTCCACCGACGTCGCGGTGACCCCCAACCCGGCCACCTACGGCGACGCGATCACCTTCACCGCCAACGTCGCGGTCCTCTTCCCGGCCGCCGGCAGCCCCTCCGGCAGCGTCGCCTTCTCGGTCGATGGCGTGAACGTCGGGATCGGCACG
Source organism: Anaeromyxobacter sp. (assembly GCA_025360965.1). Lineage (GTDB taxonomy): Bacteria > Myxococcota > Myxococcia > Myxococcales > Anaeromyxobacteraceae > JADKCZ01. The sequence goes on from JANYBC010000022.1 coordinate 1,975, forward strand.
GTGACCGCGGGAGTCGCCAGCTTCACGACCGCGCCGGCGGCCATCGCCGGCGGCGCGCACGACGTGGTCGCCACCTACCTCGGCGACGCTTCCTTCACCGGGTCGGCCTCTGCGATCTCCACCCTGGTCGTCACCCCGGCCCCGGTGACGCTGCTGCTGGCTTCCAGCCCGCCGGCCGCAGTCTTCGGCCAGCCGGTGACCCTGACCGCCGACGCCAGCTCCCTGGCCGGCGTGCCCACCGGCGCCGTGACCTTCTCGGTCGACGGCGTGACGGCCGGCACCGTGGAGCTCTCTCCGGCCGGACAGGCCATCCTCCCGGTCGGCGCGCTCCCGGTCGGTGGGCACGCCCTGTCGGTCGCGTTCGCCGGCTCGGCCAACTGGCTGCCGGCCAGCGCGGCCATGACCCTGCTGGTGTCCCGGGCGGCCACCACGCTCGTTCTTGGCGCGGCGCCGGCCTCGCTGGTCTTCGGGCAGGACGTCATCCTCACGGCCGCCGTGGCCGTGACCGCCCCTGGTGCGGGCACGCCGAGCGGCCTCGTGACCTTCAGCGACGGCGCGGCCAGCCTCGGCAACTGTACGCTGGCCGCCGGCTCCTGCTCGATCACCGCCCCTGGCCTGGCGGTGGGCGCCCATGCCCTCTCCGCGGCCTGGGCCGGCGACCCCGACCTGCAGGGCGCCACCGGCGCGACCTCCGTCACGGTGGCCAGGGCGGCGACCTCCACGACCGTCGCCGCGGCCCCGGTCTCGGCCAGCTTCGGCGACGCGGTCCGGTTCACGGTCAACGTCACCGCCGTCGCCCCCGGCGCCGGAGTCCCCACCGGAGCCGTCACCTTCTCCGAGGGAGGCGTGACGCTCGGCACCGGCACGCTCGGCGGGAGCGGCCAGGCCACCCTCGACCTGGCGACCCTGGGCGTCGGAGCCCATGATGTCACCGCCAGCTACGCCGGCGATGGTTCCTTCGCGGCCAGCGCTGCGGCGTCCCCTGCCCGGGTGACCATCGCCCGGGCCCCGGTCACGGTGACCTTGACCGCCAGCCCGTCTCCGTCGACCGCCGGCGACCTGGTGACCTTCACGGTGACGGTGACCGCGCCGGCCGGCCAGCCCGGCGGGACCGTCACGGTTCGTGACGGCACCACCGTCCTCGGTACCTGCACGCTCGTCGGAGGCCCCTGCACGGTGACCAGCGGCTCCTTGCCCCCTGGCAGCCACACCATCACCGCCACCTCAGGCGGGGACGCCGACTTCGCCGGCGGCACGGGCTCCATCACCCTGGTGGTTGCCCAGAGCACCACCCTGGCCACCGTCACCACCTCGCGCAACCCGTCGCGCCACGGTCGCCCGGTGGCCTTCACGGCGACGCTGACCAGCCCGAACGGCACGCCCAGCGGCACGGTCGACTTCGTGGATGACTTCGGCGGGACCCGGACGATCATCGGGACTTCGACCCTGGCGGGCGGCGTGGCCCAGCTCACCACCCGGTCGCTGCTGAAGGGCCTGCACCGCATCACCGTGGAGTACGCGGGCGCCGGGCTGATTGCCCCGATGGTGGGTGCGCTGCCGGACGACGAGACGGTGGAGAACAGCCCGCCGGTGGCCGGCTCCGGCACGGGGCTCTCGCTCGGCCCGTCGGCCGCCAGCGGCGCCAGCGTGACGGTCTCCGGCGCATTCGACGGCGGCGACCTGACGGTCGAGGCCTGGGTACGCCCCGCCTGGACCTCCCCGGCGCAGGTGGTTGCGGAGCCCAACGTGCTGCGGCTCGGCACGGTCGGATCGACCCAGCTTTCGCTCGGCGTCACGCCCGACCGGACCGCGGTCATCGCCGCCGTCGGCAGCACCCGGGTCGCCGCCACGGCCGCCCTCGACGACGGCGGGTGGCACCACCTCGCCCTGGTGGCGCAGGGCGCCAGCATCACGCTCCGCATCGACGGCAAGCCGGCCGCGAGCTTCAGCGCGACCCGAGCCGGCGCCGGCAACCTCCTCTCCATCGGCGAAGGCCTGCTGGGCGAGGTGGACGAGGTTCGCACCTGGACCACGGCGCGGACCTCCGACCAGCTCGCCGCCACCTCGCGCGGCCCCCTCACGGGCACCGAGCCCGGTCTCGCCGGCCTCTGGCGCATGGACGAGGGGACCGGCCTCGAGCTGTTCGACGGCGGCCCGCTCCACCTCGACGGCACCGTGGCGCTGGCCGCGGGCGCCAGCAGCGGCTTCATCGCCTCGACCGCCTGGCGGACCTGGCGCGTCCACTCCGGTGAGCCGCTCGACCTGGTGGGTGCCGGGTACGATCTCGACGGCGATCCGCTCACGCTGACCATCGCGGTCCCCGCGGCCCACGGCACCGCCACCGCCGACGGCAACGCGCTCACGGTCGGCTACCAGAGCGTGGCTGACTACCTCGGGACCGACGGCTTCACCTGGCGGCTCGATGACGGGGCAGCACGGAGCGACTTCCAGCTCGACATCCGGGTGACCTCGGTGATGGCCTGCACGGCCAGCGCCGACTGCACCGGTACTGACCTCTGCGTGCAGGGCACCTGCCGGCCGGCCAGCGCGGTGACGCTCCGGGCCGGGGGATGCGGCTGCGCCACGTCGGGGAGCGAGGTGGTGGTGCCCTGGGCGCTGCTGCTCATCCTGGCAGGCGCCTGGCGCCGACGCGGAGGCAGCTCCAGCGCTCGAGGAGCGCCATGAGGCTTCGCGCCCTCGCCGCCGCCACGCTCTGCGCCACCGCCAGCGGCGCGAGCGCGCAGGCCTACAAGCCGTTTGCGCTCCAGAGCTACGACCCGCCACCAGCCGGGGACCGCTTCCTGGCGCTGCGCAGCCCCGACGTGCCGGATGGGCTCGACCTGCGGGCCGGGCTGGTCCTCTCCTGGGCCAGCCATCCGCTGGTGCTCCGGGTCGACGGCACGGTGCCTTCGGGAGGGGAGATCGTGCAGAGGCAGTTCTGGAGCTTCCTCCAGGTGGCCGGCGGGTTCTTCGGCCGGGTGCTCGTCGACGTGTCCCTGCCGGTGGCACTCTACCAGTCCGGTTCACAGCCGCTCGCCGACCTGCCGCAGGTGGCCTCCGCCGGGGTCGGCGACCTCACGGTCGGCGCCCGGCTGAGGCTCCCATCGCTCGGCCCGGTCCGAACGGCCCTGGCCGCCTCGATCATGCTGCCGACCGGATCCACGGCCGCCTTCGCGAGCGACGGCGCCCCGCGGGTGGGGATCTCCGCGGTGGGCGGCGGCGAGTGGGGCCAGCTCGACTACGGTGCCGAGTTCGGCCTGCTGTGGCGCTCGAGGCGTGACGGCGCACTTCCGGCCACGGGCCCCGGCCTCAGCTGGCGCCTCGGCGCCGCCTGGCGGCAGGGGAGCTGGCGCTTTGGGCCCGAGCTCTACGGCCGCTACCAGTTCGAGGGAGCGGTCGTCTCCCCGGCCGAGTACCTGGTGGCCGCGCACCGCCGCATCGGCGCCTGGGAGGCCTCGCTCGGTGCCGGGGGCCAGTTCGACCATGCGGCCGGAGCGGCGCCGCTCCGGGTGGTGGCCCGCGCCACCTGGTTCCCGGGCATCGAGGAAGCCGCCGCCGAGGCGCGCCGCGCCGCGGCCGCAAAGTCGGCCCAGGAGAAGGCCGACGCGGATCGGCTCGCCGCGGAGCAGGCGGCCCGGGAGAAGGCCGAGGCCGATCGGCTGGCCGCGGAGCAGGCGGCCCGCGAGAAGGCCGAGGCCGATCGGCTCGCTGCCGAGAAGGCGGCGGCGATCGTCCCCGTGGTGGCAGAGAACCCCGACCGTGACGGCGACGGCATCCCCAACGCCGAGGACGCCTGCCCCGACGAGAAGGGCGTGCCCAATGCGGATCCCAAGCGGAATGGCTGCCCGGTCACCGCGGTGTTCCGCGCCGACAAGATCGAGATCCTCCAGTCGATCCAGTTCGAGATCGACAAGGACGTGCTGCGGCCAGCGTCGACCGGGATCCTCCGCGACGTGGCCAACATCCTGCAGGCGCACCCCGAGGTGGAGCGGGTGCGGATCGAGGGGCACACCGACGCGCAGGGCAACGACGACCACAACCTCAAGCTCTCCGAGGCCCGGGCCAGGGCGGTGAAGCTCTGGTTGGTGGAGCAGGGCGGCATCGACGCGGCGCGGCTGGAGACCCGCGGCTACGGCCACACCCGGCCCATCGCCACGCACGCCACGGCCGAGGGGCGCGCCAGGAACCGGCGGGTCGAGTTCAAGATCGAGCAGAAGTGACGCGCGAGCCTCAGGCCGCCTGCGCCGCCGCCGGCAACTCGATCTCGAAGATGCAGCCCCGCCCGGGCAGGCTGCGCGTGCGGACCTGGCCGCCGTTCGCCTCGACGGCCTTCCGGCAGATGGAGAGGCCGAGCCCCAGGCCGGAGCGCCCGTCGGCGCGGGGCACGCGGGGGGCGCGGAACGGGTCGGTCCCCTGCGGCACCTGCATCCCGCCGCACTCGTCCTCCACCTCCAGGAAGACCCGCCCGTGCTCGCCGCGCGTCCTCAGGGTGACGGTGCTGTGCGCGGTGGTGTACTTGAAGGCGTTCTGGAGCAGGTTGGTGACCGCCGTGGTCAGGAGTGGCAGGTCCACCGCGACCACCAGGTCCGGGTCCACCGTGGCCACCATGAAGGCGATCCCGTGGTACTCGGCGTACAGGTTGGCCGTGATGGCGAGCGTGCTGTCGGCGAGTTCCTTGAGGCCGAGGAGGCTGCGTCCGAGCACGGCCCCGGTGCTCCCGCCCACGCCCACCGTTCCGGACTTGAGGACGTGGAAGGCCAGCATGGCGGTGTGGAGCTTGTTGCGCAGCTCGTGGGCCACCTGACCCAGCCGCTCGGTCTCCAGGCGGGCGCGCAGCTCCGGCACGGAGCAGGGCTTCTCCAGGTAATCGACCGCGCCCAGCCTGAGGCCGGACACCTTGCCGGCGTCGTCCCGGCGGGCCGAGAGCACCAGGACCGGAATGTCGGCGGTGACGGGGTCGAGCCGGAGACGCTCCAGGACCTCGAAGCCGTCGAGCTTGGGCATACTCAGGTCGAGCAGGATGACGTCGGGGTGGCTGGAGCGCGCCAGGGCCAGCGCCTCCCGGTAGTCCGACTCGTCATCGGCCACCATCAACCGGATCCTAGGCTCCACCGGCGCCTCCGGTTCGCCGGTTCGAACATCCGCCCGCCCCGGGGCGGATCCTGGTTCCGCCGCCGCTAGCAGTTCCTGGAGTCGATCCTCTCGGACGGACACTGGCATCGTGCTCACGGAGCGGATGGAACTCTGCCGGGCCCGCTCCTCTGGGGCCCACTGAACGAAAGACAATGTGCAACGTCCGCGCCACAGTACGGTCTCGCATCCGGCTTCACTGAAGCCCCTATTTACCTACAGGTTTCTGGGCCTGGCCGAACCGATGGCTTGCTGGGCACGTGTGCGGCGCAGCGTGGCTAACGAACGTTCGCCGACGACCACCGCACGCCCGGAAGGCGCCGAGGCCCCTGCTCCCACGTACACCGGGGGTCGCTTCGACTACAGATTGATCACGGGGCTGCGCCGAAGTTGATCACGCCGTTGTTGTGCGTTCCCGAGAGCGGATAGCTCAGCCCGCAGACCGATTGGGACAGCGCGGCGGTCATCCCGGTGGACGGCGTCCCCAAACCGTTGTCGACCGGTCCGTGGCAGGTCGCGCAAGTCATCGCCCTGCTCACCTACGTGCCGCCCTGCACGCTCGCGGTCGCGGTCGCGTCCTGCAGCACGTGTCACGGCTCGGGCGGCTTGCCTTACCCGGCTTCTCACGGGGGCCGGCCGCTGACCTGCGCTAATTGCCACGGCCCGGTCAACAACGGGGCAGGGACGCCCTCCGTGGGCATGTCCGCCGCCCTCTCAGGCGGGACCTGCGTGCTCGGTTACCCGACCAACTCGGGCACCCACCGCGATGGCACGGTGAACTTCGGCGCAGCCCAGTGATCCGCGCCTAGCCGTTGGAACCAAGGGGCCCCGTCCGCTCTCGCAGCGGCCGGGGCCTCGGTACGGCCCGTGCATCTCCGCAGGAGGTAGACACCAACCACGGAGAAAACACATGAAGAGCTTCACGATCAACGCGGTGGCAATCGCTGCCGGCCTCTCCTTCAGCACGGTGGCCGCGGCCGAGAGCATGTCGAAGGCGCAGTACGAGTCGGCGGAGAAGGGCATCGAGGCCGACCTCAAGGCTGCACGGGCCGGCTGCGATTCCCTGGCAGGCAACACCAAGGCCATCTGCGTTGCCGAGGCCAAGGGGAAGGCGAACGTCGCCAAGGCAGAGTTGCAGGCCCGGTACCAGCCCACCACCAAGCACAGTCACAGCGTGATGGTGGCCAAGGCCGACGCGGCCTACGCCGTCGCCGTTGACCGGTGCAACGACAAGGGTGGCAACGACAAGGATGTCTGCGTGAAGGAGGCCAAGGCTGCCAAGGTCCACGCCATCGCCGACGCCACGGCCTGGATGGAGACCGCCAAGGCCGACGCCAAGGCCAAGGGGACGTCGGCCGACGCCAACGCCAAGGCCAAGGCAGCGGGGACCGAGGCCCGGCAGGACGCCACCGCGGACAAGCGCGACGCTGATTACGCGGTGGCCAGGGAGAAGTGCGACGTGCTGTCCGGTGAGGCCAAGGACGGCTGCGTCAAGGACGCCAAGGCGCGCTTCGGGAAGAACTGAGCCGGGCCGCCGCTTGCCCTGCGACCTGCGGGGTCAGCGGCGGCGCTCAGCGGGCGCAACCGAGAACGCGGCGGCTCACCCAGAGTGGGGCGTGAGCCGTCGCATCCCGACCTTGACTACATGCTGCTTCGCGCCTCCTTCGCAGCCGGCAACTTGGCCTCGGTGGTGGAGCAGATGTCCTCGGCGTGTGCCGCCTTGAAGATGGTCTCCACCCGATCCTTCTCCTCGCTGGTCTCCGCGTGGACCGAGATCAGCAGGTTCCCGCTCTTGATCTTGCCTTCGTAGCGCCTGGCCTCGATCTCGGGGATGCCGATGCCGACCAGGAGCCCGAACGTGCCACCGACGATACCGCCGGCGCCAGCCCCCGCGACCGCACCCTCGGGCGCCTTGGTGTTGTGCTCGTGGGCGAAGTCCTTGCATGCTGCCCGACTTGTTCGGGAAGAGGACCGAGATATCCTCGCTGGGGAACCCTGCGGCCTGCAGTTGCTTCACCACCGCTTCAGCAGCCTCACGCTTCTGGACGATGCACATGACGGACTTCTTCATTGGTGTTCCTCCGACTCGAGGGAGGGCCAATGCATCCATCGGGCCGTCGGTGAGGGGTCTCTTTGGGATGGCTCGGTTCGGACACCCGACCAGGGAGCACGCATCTTGCTTACCCACTACACCAGCATGGAGAACAGCCTGCCCCCTGCATCGAGCCCCCAGATCCTCTCCGTCGGACGAGCCTTGCCTCCGAACCATGTGGATCAGGAGACGCTCACCGCGGCCCTCTCCGCGCAGTGGGGCGGCCAGCACTTCAACCCGGAGCGGCTGGCCCAGGTCCACCGGGCGTCGCGGGTGGGCGGGCGCCACCTGGCTCTCCCCATCGTCGAGTACGCGGCGCTGGGAGGCTTCGGGAAGCGCAACGAGGCCTGGCTCCGGGTCGGGCTGGAGCTGGGCGAGGCGGCCATCCGGGACGGGCTGACCCGCGCAGGGCTGGCGCCGCAGGACGTCGCTCACCTGCTCTTCGTCACCACCACGGGCATCTCCACTCCTTCGCTCGACGCCCGTCTCGTGAACCGGCTCGGCCTCCCTCCTTCGGTGAAGCGGACCCCCATCTTCGGCCTGGGTTGCCTGGCGGGCGCCGCCGGTCTGGCACGCGCCTCCGACGCCCTACGCGCCTTCCCGGAGGAGGTGGCGGTGCTGCTGTCGGTGGAGCTCTGCTCGCTCACGCTCCAGGCCGACGATCTCTCCATTCCCAACGTGGTGGCCACCGGCCTCTTCGGTGACGGTGCGGCGGCGGTGGTCCTCGGCGGGGGCGCCCGGCCTCCGCGCCCCGGGGCGCCCCGGGTGGCGGCGACCCGCTCGGTCTTCTACCCGGACACCGAGTGGGTGATGGGCTGGGACGTCATCGACACCGGCTTCAAGATCGTGCTCTCGGCCAGGGTGCCGGAGGTGGTGGAGGCCCGGGTCGGCGCCGACGTGGACGCCTTCCTGGGGGCAAACCAGCTCCGCCGGGCCGACGTCCGCCACTGGATCGCCCACACTGGTGGTCCCAAGGTGCTGGAGGCGCTGCAGAAGGGCCTGGCGCTCCCGGAGGCCGCGCTGGCCCGGAGCTGGGCCTCCCTGCGGGAGGTGGGCAACCTCTCCTCCGCCTCGGTCCTCTTCGTGCTGCGCGACCACCTCGACGCCGCGGAGGCGCGACCCGGCGACGTGGGGCTGGTGGCCGCCATGGGGCCGGGATTCGCCTGTGAGCTCCTGCTGCTTCGCTGGTGACCGATGCCCACTCCTGCTCGGGCAGCGACGGAGCACCCCGCCATGACCGATGGCCCGACCGACCTTGACGCGCACCACGCACCACCAGGAGGAGCACGACCATGACGACGCGGAAGAACAAGAGCCAGGGAAGCACCCCCAGCGAAGTGAGGCTCCGGGGGTGGCGCAGCCCAAGGCAGCGGCGGACTCGCGGGGTCAGGGAGGCGAGGTTCACCAGACCTCGGACGGCGCGCACCCGCCGCTGACGACCAACCAGGGGCTCCCCATCTCGGACGATCAGAACTCCCTGCGGGCCGGCCAGCGCGGGCCCACCCTGCTCGAGGACTTCATCCTCCGGGAGAAGATCACCCACTTCGACCACGAGCGAATCCCCGAGCGCATCGTCCACGCCCGGGGGAGCGGCGCCCACGGCTTCTTCGAGCTCACCAGCTCCCTGGCGAAGCAGACCACCGCCAAGGTCCTCTGCGAGGTGGGCGTGAAGACGCCGATCTTCGCCCGCATCTCCACGGTGGTCGGCGGCTCCAGCTCCCCCGACACCCCGCGAGACGTGCGCGGCTTCGCCATCAAGTTCTACACGAAAGAGGGGAACTGGGACCTCGTCGGCAACAACATCCCGGTCTTCTTCATCCAGGACGCCATCAAGTTCCCAGACCTGATCCACGCCGTGAAGATGGAGCCCGACAGCGGGTTCCCCCAGGCAGCCACGGCGCACGACACCTTCTGGGACTTCATGTCGGTCACGCCCGAGGCCATGCACATTGTCATGTGGATCATGTCGGACCGGACGCTTCCGCGCTCGCTCCGGATGATCGAGGGCTTCGGCGTGCACTCCTTCCGGCTGGTGAACGAGTCCGGCGGGTCCACCTTCGTGAAGTTCCACTGGCGGCCCAAGCTCGGGCTCCAGTCGACGCTCTGGGACGAGGCGGTGAAGCTGGCCGGCGCCGACCCCGACTTCCACCGCCGCGACCTGTACGAGGCCATCCAGGCCGGGCGCTTCCCCGAGTGGGAGTTCGCCGTGCAGCTCTTCACGGAGGAGGAGGCGGACGCCTTCCCCTTCGACCACCTCGACGCCACCAAGCTCATCCCGGAGGAGCTGGTGCCGCTTCGTGTCATCGGCCGCCTGGTGCTCGACCGCTGGCCCGACAACTTCTTCGCCGAGACCGAGCAGGTGGCCTTCTGCCCATCGCACCTCGTCCCGGGCATCGACTTCTCGAACGACCCCCTCCCCCAGGGCCGCCTCTTCTCCTACCTCGACACCCAGCTCTCGCGGCTCGGCTCCCCGAACTTCCACCAGCTCCCCGTGAACGCGCCGAAGTGTCCCTTCGCCAACCACCAGCGGGACGGGCACATGCAGATGGGGCAGCCGAAGGGCGGCGTCGCGTACGAGCCGAGCTCCTTGGCCGTGGACTCGCCGCGGGAGGTGGCCTCCGGGGGCTTCCGGAGCGCGCCCGTCGAGGAGGCCGGCCAGAAGGTCCGGGTCCGCGCCGAGCGCTTCGCCGACCACTACAGCCAGGCGCGGCTCTTCTATCTGAGCCAGACGGCGCACGATCAGGCGCACCTGGCCTCGGCGTTGGTCTTCGAGCTCTCCAAGGTGAACCGGTCGGCCATCCGGGAGGCGATGGTCGGTCACCTGCGCCAAGCTCTCGCTCAAGAACCAGGTCGACGACCTCCTCTCCAAGTTCCGCGCTTATCACGGCGGCCAGCAGCCACCGACGCTCACCGACCTGCGACCGAACTACGAGCTCCTCATCATGAAGGTGCAGTCGCTGATACAGCGAGACGATCCCGCGCTCGCCGGCGACGTCGCCCGTTCGCGCGAGGCCATCTGGAGCGTGCTGGCCGACAAGACCAGCTTCGCCTTGATCTAGGAAGCGTTCAGGCGGCGGGCGGCCCGCCGAGGATGCGTGCCGTGACGCTCGCGACCATGCGGTCGCAGCGCCAGCCGAGGAAGGCGAAGGCGCCCTGGGCCGCCGCGCCCGCCCGGGCGTAGAGCCGATCCCGCAGCAGCAGGCGCGCCCGGTGGAGGCGAATCTTGACGGCCTCCGCGGAGACACCGAGGGCGACCGCCGCGTCGGCGGTCGACATCCCCTCGACCTCGCGTAGCACGAAGACGCTGCGGTAGAGGTCGGGGAGGCTGTCGATGGCTTCCTCCATCATGCGGCCCAGCTCCCGGTCCGCCGCCCGCCCCTCTGGATCCTGCATCTTTGAGCGCATGGCCTCATGGCCTTCGAGCAACTCTTCCATCGACGTCAGGTGCGACCCGCGGCCGGCACGCCCCAGCGCCTCGTTCAGCGCGATGCGGGTGACCCAGGTGGAGAAGGAGGCCGTCCCCTGGAACTGGCCGAGGTGCGAGTAGGCGCTGAGCCAGGCCTGCTGCATCGCGTCCTCGCTCTCGTCGTCCCCGCGCAGCACGGAACGGGTGGCGCGGAACACGCGCTGGTTGTACCGCCGCATCAGGACCTCGAAGAGCGCCGGCTCACCGCCGAGCACCCGGCGCACGACATCGGCGTCGGAGAGCCCGGTCGGGATCGCGGGGCGCGTGCCCGGCTGGTCGAGGTGCACCATGGATCGCCTCCTAGCGGGATTCGATGCCGCTCGCACGGAAAGGATACGGCCCCACATTGGCCAGGCTCCGTCTGTAACCCCGGTCGCACTGGAATCCTCCAAGGAGCAGTGGTCGAGATCGTGAAGCAGTTCCCCGTTCGGTTTGGCAACTAACGCATGGCGGACCCCACCAGGACACTCCACATGACCTCGACACATGGACACACCTCGCCGCCATCCCCCGCGCATTCGCGCTCGTTCCCTCCGGCACCGCTGCTCCAACACCTTCGGCTTCGAGCCGGCCTCCTCGGCCTCCTCATCGTGGCCAGCGTCGCCGCCTGTGGCGGCAGCGGGAAGAGCAGCGCCGCCCGGGTCGACGAGGGCCGGCAGACGTTCCGCTTCGACACCTTCGGCGACGAGACCAAGTGGACCGACGCGCTTCGCATGCATGAGGTGGTCGCGACGGTCGACCCGACGACTGCGCTGGCGGTGGGCCTGAAGGTGGACGCGGACGCCCTCCCGGCGGCCGTGGTCGCGGGCATCCGGGGCGGGACCATCAGCCTGACCGATCCCGCCACCACCGTGGCCCTGCTCAATCTCAACGCCGTCGTCGGCGTCAAGGGCACGGTCGAGACCATCGGCGGCACCGACAGGCTCACGCGGGTCGGGTTCGCCTGCGCTCTGTGCCATTCGACCGTCGACAACTCGTTCGCACCTGGCATCGGCAAGCGCCTGGATGGCTGGCCGAATCGCGACCTCAACGTCGGTGCCATCGTGGCCCTGTCGCCGGCGCTCGACGCGCCGACCAAGGCGGTCTTCAACTCCTGGGGCCCGGGCAGGTACGACCCCCGCTTCAACCAGGATGGACTGAACGGCCCGCAGGTCATCCCGCCGGCATACGGACTGAGCGGCGTGCACCGCATCACCTCCACCGGGGACGGGGAGGACATCGCCTACTGGAATCGCTACGTGGGCGTCACGCAGATGGGTGGGCACGGGACCTTCTCTGACGCCCGCACCGGCGTGAACGTCACCAACGGGGCCGACGACCTGATCAGCGCCAAGCTTCCGGGGCTGCAGGCCTATCAGCTCACCCTGGTGGCAAGGCTTCATGCTCCGCGTGCCATAGCGGCCCCGAGTTCACCGACGCCAACATCCGCCTGCACCCGCCAGGCGATGCGATGGGTGAACCGGAACCAGTTGGAGTTCCCAGCTACGCGTCGCGCAGCGCGACCAGGCAGTATCGGACCGCGCCGCTGAGAGGGGTCTGGCAACATGCCCCGTACTTCCACAACGGGTCGGCTGCCACGCTGGATGACGTGGTGAACAGGTACGACGCCAGCCGGTCACTCGGTCTTTCGCCTGCTGAGAAGGCCGACCTGGTCCAGTACCTGAAGTCCCTGTAAGCGGCGGGCGATTCTTGAGGATGGGCGCCCAGTGTGGCATCATGCCGACCTTTGAAAAACGCCAACCTGTCGCTGCTGCTCGCCCTCCTCGCTCCGCTCGCCGCAGGCTGCGGGAGCGACGCCGTCAGCTACTCGGCGCCGGTCGCCATAACGTTCAACAGCATCAAGCAGGGGACCAACAACGCCATCCTCGAGGACAAGAACATCACCCAGCCCAGCGGGAATCCCTGGGGGAAGTTCCTGAACGACGCGAAGCAGAAGCTCGGGCACGATCCGTCAAAGATCGTCGCCACCGGCGCGACCATCGAGCTGCTGACCTCGGCCGGCTTCACTGTCCTTCAGGACGTTTTCACGGGCCCAGTGAGCGTCTCCTTCGTGGTGACCCCGAATTCGTATCCGCTGGCGGGCATCACCAGCCCGACGTCGGCGGGGCCCGTACCGCTGGCGATCGTCTTCGGGACGTTCGACTCGGCCACGATGGCCGCCGGCGACTACGCTGGCCTTCTCGGTAGCTCCTTCAGCGTGGTCCTCGCTGGAACCGCTCCCACGGCGGCCAGTGGGGCGAACGTCCAGACCACGTTCACCTTCGTCGCCTACCCGTAGGCTGGCCGCATTCTGGGCGGTCGGCCCGGTGATTCTGTCAAACCCAAGGTCTTCGCGGTCTTCGATCATCCGCGACATGCTGAGCTTCCTGAAGCTCATCAGGTGAGCCGGTGGGCGCGGAGCGCCTTGGCAAGTCCCCGGCTCTGTTGTTGAGCCAGGATCGCAGAAACCGTCTCCGCGGCGTTCTGTCCTCGGCGATCGAAATCAGATAAATTATACTGATTGCGGCAGGTTCGCTCCTGTCAGTTCAATATTGACTGGGATCAAAGACAAATCTTACTGAGACTTGGTATCGCTTCGAATCGTGAAGCGATCCAGTCAGCGACCCGGCCGACACCTTCCAGCGCTCCTCCTCGGGCTCCAGGCCGTGGCGACGCTCCTCCCGTGCGCGGCGCGCGGTGACGAGGCGCCAGTGGCCCAGCTCGAGGCCTTCGACGGGCCGGCTTCAGAGGTCGTGGCCGAGGCGCTCTTCCTCTGCGACCCGCTTCCTCCCGGCGGCCGCGACCTGGGCCTCTCCGTGGTGATGGTGCCGGGCCAGCCCGACCCGCGGACCGGCCAGCCCTCGTTCCTGGTGGCGCCGCGGCTCCAGCTCGCCCTGGCCCTCGGCGAGCGGGCCGGCTTGGTCATGGAGGTCGGCCCGGGCCGCGAGGGCGAGGTGCTCCAGGCCCCCGCCGCCTCGTTCAAGCTGCTGCTGCGGAGCCCGGGCCCAGACCGGACCGGGCTCTCCGCCTCGCTCGACCTGTTCGGCTCGACCCGCTCGCTCTCCGAGACCGAGGCCGGGCTCGGCGTCGGCGCCATCCGTCAACTCGGACCCGTCGGACTCCGTGCCTCGGCTGCGCTGGCCTCCGGGGTCACGGCCTGGACCCCGCACCTGCACTCGGGCGTCTCCGCGGCGGCGGCGCTCGCCCCGGGCTGGCGGGGGCTCGTCGAGCTGGTCGCCGAGGTCGGATCGAGGAGGGTGGCGCTGGCCGCCGGCGCGACGGTCAAGGTCGCGCTCTCGGAGGGGACGGCGCTTGTGGTGGGCGCGCTCCTCCCCCTGGATCGCGGAGGTCCGCCGCCGGTGCTGGCCTTCCAGGTCGTCCAGTCGATCTGAGCCGGGAAGCGGACTGAAGTGCATCACGCGCGGAGCCGCGCAGTAGGATGCGCGGATGCCCTCCCGCTCTCCCCGGGCCCCCCGCGTTGCCGCGCTCGCGGCCGCGCTCGCCCTCGCCACCGCGCCCGTGGCCTGCGCCGCGCGGTCGCCGGCCGTCGCCGCGCCGCCGCCCGGTGACCGCGCGCTGCTGGTGCCGTTCCGGGACGGCTGGCTCGCCGCGCTCGGCTGCGGTGTCGGCGCGCGGATCTTCCGCGTCCCGCGGAGCGGGCCGCTCGAGACGCTCGGCGACAGGCGCGCGGCCGCGTGGCTGGGCGGCGAGTGGCTCGCGGTCTCCTCCTCGAGCGCGGCGCAGGACGCGCCCCCGCGCACCGAACTCTTCGCGGCCCGGGTGACCGAGGACGGTGCGGTGCGGGCGTCACGAGCCCTCGGCGCCGGTGGCCGCAGCGTCGCGGTCGCGAGCGACGGCGCGCGCGCGTTCGCGGTGGTCGTGGCCTGGAACGGCCTGTTCGCGATCGATCTCGTCGACGCCCTGGTCCGCGAGCGTCCGTCGGCGCTGCAGCTCGCGCCGGAGCCGGCGCCGGACCGGTTCGAGCGCGTGCTCGCGGCGGAGCCGCCGCTGCGGGTGCTCGCGGCGCCAGGCGTGGTGCCGACCGCCGCGGCCTTCGGCACGGACGGCGCGGCGTACCTCCTCGCCGCGGACGGGGAGGGCGGGGGGATCCTCACCTTCGTGCGGTGACGGCGAGCACGACCCAAGCAGGCCGGAACCCTGCCAAGTCCGACGGGCTATGGAACGGAAGGGACGCTGCCGCCGCATGCGACGCAGCGCACCCTCGGCCGCAGGTCACGGCGAACCCGCACCATGGAGACTCCACAATGCGCATGGCTCGCAGCTTGGTCGTTGTCCTGGTCTTCACGTTCTCCGCTCCAGCCCTGGCCCAGGTGACCATCCGCGCCTACGGCCCCGGCGGCCCCGCCCCTGCCATGAAGGAGGCCGCGGCCGCCTTTGGGAAGGCGAATGGCGTGTTGGTGGAGGTCACGGCTGGCCCCACCGACACCTGGATCTCGAAGGCGCGTGAGGATGCCGACGTCATCTACAGCGGCTCCGAGTACATGATGACCGACTTCGTGAAGGCGATGGAGGGGCGCCTCGAGGAGGGCACCATCGTCGCAGGCCTGGATCGACCGGCCTGAGCTGGACGCCTGGATCATCTACAACATCTGGCAGGTGTCGAACCCCAAGCTCGCCGACCTGGTGTCCGTATCGAAGGACTACGTGATCTACCGCGACTGCGGCGTCGGGCTCACGGTGCGCGGAAAGGCCCAGCCGGCAGCGGCACAGTTCGCCCAGTTTCTCCAGTCCAGGGAGGGCGCGGCCATCTTCAAGAAGTGGGGGTGGATGGCCCCCTGAGGAACCCCAGGCGCCATGGTCACGTCCACCTCAGAGCGGCCCGGTGTTGTCGACGCAGAGGAGCGACCTGGTGGCCGGGAAGAAGTAGCCGATGGCCATGCAGGCCTCGTTGGTCGCATCCACGGGACCAGCGACGACGGTGGAGTTGCCCGGGTTGGAATAGGTGCACTCGTAGGTCAGCCGGTCGGCGGCGAGGGCGTGGAACGGCGCGGCCCAGGCCTGGACCGTCGGGTGCTCCCGGTCGGTGCTGGTGAGCAGCACCGTGGGGCTCACGGCCGGCCCTTCCTTGACCACCGTCTGGACCGCCAGCTTGTGGGCGTGCGTCGACATCGTCCAGAACCGTGCACCCGGCGGGACGCCACAGCTCCGGCTCTCGACCTGGCTGGTCGCGCCCGGCGGGATTGAGATGGAGGCGGCGGTGGCCAGGTAGGCTGCGGTCCTGGTGTAGGCGACGCCAGCGCCGAGCGCCTCGGCGGTGATGGTGAGGTGCGCCGTGAGCGATCCGGTGGTCGGATTGAGGTAGTGGACCTGGACGAACGCCGGCGTCGCGGCCGCGACCTCCTGGCCGAGCGGCTTTCCGCTGCCGTCGTCGGCGGGAAGCGCCA
>JANYBC010000064.1 GCA_025360965.1 Anaeromyxobacter sp.
TGGAGAGCCATGAGCGGCTCGCGGTGGCCAGAGCTGCCGGGCACCGTCGGGAAGCGGTCGGAGAAGGCGACCCCGGCGCTGAAGTTGGTGGGGAGCCGGACCCCGACGTCGAACCGCACCGGGCCGAAGGGGCTGCCGTACCGCAGGCCGAGGCCGGCGGTCGGCTGCAGGCCAGTCGGGTCGAGCGCCCTGAGCCACTCCTTCGGATCTCCCGAGGCCGGCGAGACGTTTCCGACGTCGAGGAAAACCACACCGCCGAGCGCGCCGCGCAGCCGCTGGCGCAGCTCGAGCGAGAACTCCACCACGCCGTTGCCCCCGGTCGGCACCCAGTGGCCGTCCTGCAGCGACATGGGAGAGAGCCGCTGGTACCCGTAGCCGCGCACCGAGGTGGAGCCGCCGGCGGTGAAGAGGGCCACCACCGAGGCCGGGCCGTGCTCGTTGATCGGGACCAGGCCGCCGACGCGGATCCGCCCGGCCAGCACGCTGCGCCAGCCGAGCGGGAGGTAGAAGCTCAGCTCGGGCGAGACGCGGAGGTAGTCGTAGCCGTTGCCGCCGAGGCGGAACCCCTCCTGCACGGTGAGCGCCGAGGCCAGCCCGCTGCGCGTGTCGACCGGGTCGTCGCGGCCGTCCCAGGCGATGCGCTGCTCCAGGTAGGAGAGCAGGCAGATGCGGCTGGCGTTGCAGGACTGGAGCTGGGGCGGGACCGAGCCGTCGGCCGGGTTGAAGCCCGGGTCGACCCAGTAGTTCTCCAGGTTGTAGGAGGGGACGAAGGTCCAGCGCGAGGCGAGCCGCAGCGGCGTCGCCACCCGGGCCCGCACCGCCCAGTAGGCGTAGCTCGACTCGATGCTCCGCTCGCCACCCAGCTTGAGCGCCAGGTCGACCTGCCGGCCGAGCGCACCCGGCTGCTCGAAGGCCGCGGTGAGCTGGCCGACCGGCCCCTGCTTGTCCGGACGGAACGGGGTGGGGAGCCAAGCGTAGCCGGCCCGGGCCTCGAGCTGCAGCTTGCGCAGGTCCCCGAGGAAGTTGCGATGCGTCCAGCTGGCCACGCCTTGCGCCTCCCAGCGGCTGCTCTGGAAGGCGATCCCCGGCCCGATGCGCAGGGTCTGGAAGGGTGCCTCCTGCACCGTCACCCGCACCGGGATCTCCCCGAGCGCCAGGTCGGGCGTCCCGCTGGCGACCCGGGTGCCGCCGAAGACGCCCAGGTTGAAGACGCGGGCCTGGGCCCGGCCCAGGGCCCGCTCGTCGAAGAGGGCGCCCGGCTCCAGCTCCAGCGACAGCTGGTCGGCCACCTTGTGGGGTGGCACCAGCACGGCGCCCTGCACCTGGATGGCCCCGAACCGGAAGCGCTGGCCGGGCTTGACGGTGTAGGTGACCTCGACCTGCGTGAGGCCGGGGAGGACCCGGGCCTGCTGCGTCACCTCGGCCAGCGCCCAGCCGGTGGCGCGGAGCGCGCCGAGAAGCTGGAGCCGCAGGCCGTCGTAGGATTCGATCGTGAAGACGCCGCCGACCCCGAGCGCCGGGCGCTTCAGCTCGCGGGCCGCCTCAGGCGCCGCCTCGAGCCCGGGCGTCAGCAGGCTGCTCACCCGGGCCACCGGCCCCTCGTCGACGACGATGCGGACGCGCACCCGCCCCTCGCCGTCCTCGGCGACCTCCGGCTCGGGCACCTCGACCCGGTACCACCCCCGCTCCTTGTAGTAGGCGGCGATGCGGACCCGGTCGTCGACCAGCTCCTGGCGGTCGAGCCTGGCCACGTCGCAGCCGATGAAGCAGCTCGAGGCCCGGGTGGCCAGCCGCTCGGCCAGCTGGGCCCGGTCGACGCTCCGCACGCCGCGGAGCTCCACCTCGGTGACCACCGGCTCGTCGGGCGTGCCACGGGCGGTGAGGCAGCCGGCGGCAGCGAGCAGGAGGAGCGGGGCGCAGCGGCGCATCGCGGCATGATGCCATGCCACTCCATGGCCCGCCCCTCCGCGGCGCCGCCGGGTCCGCTCGCCACCCTGCCTGGCGGCCGTCACCGGTCGGGCGAGGAGAGCAGCAGGCGCAGGTTCTGCTTCTCCCACTCGCGCGACCGCTGGTGGTCCGGGTAGGCCCGCTCGCGCCGGCGGAACTCGGCCCCGTGGACCACGCGGCGGCCGTTCCGCTCGTGGACCGGCACCACCTGGTGGAGCATCTCGTGGAAGACCACCGCCGCCACGTAGAACTCCGGGACCTCGGGGCGGTCGAGCGTCGGGTGGATGCGGATGGCTCGGGCCTCGTGCAGGTAGACGCCGGTCTTGACGGTGCGCCGCCGCTCCCCGGGCCGGACCGCGCCCCAGCCGATGCGGGCCACGACGGCGCCGCCGAACTCGGTGGTGTTGATCCGGTCGAAGAGGGCGGCCAGGTCGTGGACCCGGCCGCGCGGCTGGAGCCGCCCGACGCGGGGCGCGCCGATCCGGTCTCGCCGCGCCCTGACGAACTGGTCGATGCGCCGGCTCGCCTCCCGCCGCCGCGCCGCCACGCCGCGGGCGGTGCTGGCGGTGCCGGCGAAGGCCCCCAGCGCCCGGACCACCTCGGCGGGAGCGTCGAGGAACATGTGGTGGACGCGGAACTGGAGGCTGCCGGCGGCGCGCCGGAAGGAGACCATGGTGGAGCGGTTGTCGTGGACGGTCAGCTTGACCAGCTCGCCGAGCTGCCCCGAGAGCTCGTCGGCGATGCGCCGGGCCACCGCGAGCCGCTCCTCGCGGCCGAGCTGGCGGGCGTCGAAGAGCTGGAGCTGGCGGTTCACGAGGCCCCCTCCTCCTCGGCCAGCAGGCGCGCCAGGCGGGTCGGCTCGGTGCGGAGCTGGAGCATGCGCTCCTGACTGTAGGTGACCGCGCCCGGCGCCGCGCCGCGTCCCTTCTTGACGTACTTGGCGCGGGTGCAGGCCACCTCGGCCTGGAGCTCGCCGCGAGCGTCGGAGAAGTGGACGGCGAGCGTGGCGGCGTCGAGCAGCGCCTCCTGGTCGGCCTCCTTGCCGCCGAGCCGGATGACCACGTGGGCGCCGGCCTGGCCGCGGACGTGAAGCCAGAGGTCGTTGCCGCGGGCCACCCGCTGGGTGAGCGCGTCGTTCTCGGCCGCGCCGCGGCCCACCAGCAGCGCCAGGCCCGACGGCGAGCGGAAGGTCCGGTAGGGGAGCGCCGGTGCGGCGCGCCTGCGGCGCGGCCCGGGCGCCGCCCGCGGCCCGGCCGAGAGCCGCCTGGCCTCGCGCTCCAGGCCAGCCAGCGCCTCCTGCGCCGCGCCGTCGACGCGGGCCAGCAGCGCCTCGACCTCGCCGAGCCGGCTGCGCACCTCGACCGCCCGGGCCGAGACCCGCGCCGCGCTCTCGGTGATCCGCTTGAAGCGCTTGTAGCAGCGCTCCATGTTCTGCCGTGGCGTCAGCGCCGGATCGAGCGCCACCCGCACCTCGACCGGCCCGGCCTCGGTCCACTCGGTGAGCAGCACCTCCCGGGCGCCGCGGGCCACGGCCTGGAGGTTGACCTTGAGAAGATCGCCGGCGCGCCGGTCGGCCTCCGCGGCCGGGACACGAGCCGCCTCGTCGGCGAGCTTCTCCAGCGCCCGCCGGGCGCGGGCCACCGCGGCGCGCAGCGGCTCGCGCAGGCGGCGTCGCCCCTCCAGCAGCGCCCGCTCCTCCTCGATGGCCGCGTAGCGCCGCTCGATGGCC
>JANYBC010000181.1 GCA_025360965.1 Anaeromyxobacter sp.
GCTCCAGGCCGGGAAGATGGAGGAGGCGACCGCCCGGCTGCGCGAGGCCTGCGCCACCGACGAGTTCTGCGCCGAGGCCCACTACTACCTCGGCCACGCGCTGGCGAAGCAGGGGCTGCTCTTCGAGGCGGCCGCCGCCTACTCGCGCTCCACCGAGCTGCGCCCCGACGTCGACGCCGCCCACCAGTACCTGGCCCAGACCTGGGAGCAGCTCGGCTTCCAGAAGAGCGCCCGCGAGGCCTGGGCGCGGGCCATCGAGACCTGCACCGACGAGCCGCGCAAGCTGGCGATGCGTGCCCGGCTGCTCAAGCTCATGGGCCTGTAGCCGAGGCCGGCGCCTTCACGGCGCAGAACTCAGACAAGCCGACACCCTCGCCCCCCGACGACGCCCGCGCCCTGACCCTCGGCCCCGAGGGGCTGCCGCCTACCGGGCCTGGCTGGAGCAAGGGTAGACTCCCGGCGTGCTCCTCCGGATCGGCCTGCGCGGGAAGATCATCGGCCTGGTGGGTGGCTCGCTCCTCGCGCTCGGGCTGGTGCTGCTGGCCTCCTTCAGCTGGCTCTCGGCGCGGGGCAACGGCGACCCCCAGCGGCTGCTCGTCCAGCTCACCGTGGTGGCGCTGCTCACCGCGCTGGCCTGCCTGCTGGCTGCCTGGTTCGCGGCGCGACGGCTGGTGACCCCGCTGACCCGGCTGGCCGACGCTGCCGCCGGCGTGGCCAGCGGCGACCTGGGCCGGCCGCTGCTCGTGGATGGCAGCGACGAGGTGGGCGAGGTGGGGCTGGCCTTCCTGCGCATGCGAGATGCGCTGGCCGCCTCGCAGGCCGAGGTGCGGGCCGCCGCCGAGGAGGTGGCGCGCGAGGCCCACGCCATCCGCGTGGCCGTGGAGCGCCAGGCCGCCATGGGGCTCGACCAGGCCTCGGCGGTGCAGGAGACCTCGCTGGCGGTGGCCGAGGTGGCGCACGCCTCGGAGACGGTCACCACCCGCGCCGGGCTGGTTGCGGCCAGCAGCCAGCGCACCGACGCCCTCTCCGACGAGGGGACGCGGGCCGTGGCCAAGGCCATCGAGGGCATGGACCGGCTGCGCGAGCAGGTCGACGCCATCGCGGTGGCGGTCGCGGCGCTCACCGGAGGCAGCGTCCGCATCGGCGAGATCACCCAGACCGCCATCGACGTGGCCGAGCAGTCGAACGTGCTGGCGCTCAACGCCTCCATCGAGGCGGCCAAGGCCGGCGAGGCGGCGCAGGGCTTCTCGGTGGTGGCCGCCGAGATGCGGCGGCTGGCCGAGCAGTCGCGCAGCGCCGCCGCCCAGGTGCGCGGCGTTCTGGCCGAGATAACCCGCGCCATCCGCCAGGCGGTCACCGCCACCGCCGTGGGGAGCCGGCGCGCCCGCGAGGCCACGGCCCTGGCGCAGCGAGCCGGCCAGGTGATCGACGGGCTCGGGCAGGTGGTGCTCGAGTCGGGCGAGGCCGGCCGCGCCATCGCCGTGCAGACCCGCCAGCAGGTGGAAGGCGTGCAGCTGATGGTAGCGGCGCTGGGGGCCATCGAGGGGGCGAGCGCCAACGCGCTGGAGGGGACCTTCGCCATCGAGCAGGGGGCGCGCCGGCTCGAGGCGCTGGCGGCGCGCCTGGCCCACCGGGTCGGCGCCCGGCCGGGCGAGGGCGGGGCCCCGCCGTGACCCGGACGCTGCGCGCGCTGCCGACGCTCTTGCGCATCGGGCTGGCCGAGGCGGTCGCCTACCGGGCCGAGCTGCTGGTCTGGCTGCTGGCCACCAACATGCCGCTGGTGATGCTGGCGCTCTGGAGCGCGGTGGCTCGCGACGCACCGGTGGGGCGCTTCGGCCAGAAGGAGTTCGTCGCCTACTACCTGGCGGCGCTGGTGGTGCGGCTGCTGACCGGCGCCTGGGTGGTCTGGGAGCTGACCTTCGAGATCCGGCAGGGGACGCTGGCCTACCGGCTGCTGCGGCCGCTCCACCCGCTGGTGGCCTACGCCGCCGAGAACATCGCCGCCATGCCGCTGCGGCTGGCCATCTCGCTGCCGGTGGCGCTGGCCGGCCTCTGGCTCACCTCGGGCGATTCGCTCACCCACGACCCGGCCCGGCTGCTGCTCTTCCCGCTCGCGGTGCTGGGGGCCTGGCTCATCACCTTCCTGGCCATGGCGCTGGTCGGCACGCTCGCCTTCCGGGCCGACTCGGCCGCCAGCCTCTTCGAGATATGGATGGGGCTCTACGCCCTGCTCTCCGGCTACCTGGTCCCCCTCGAGCTCTTCCCGCCCTGGGTGTCGGCGCTGGCCCGCTGGCTGCCCTTCCGCTCCATGCTCGGCTTCCCGGTCGAGCTAGTGACCGGACACCTGGGCCGGGGGGAGGCGGTGGTGGAGCTCGCCATCCAGTGGTGCTGGATCGCCGGGCTGCTGGTGGCGGTCCGCTTCGCCTGGCGGGCCGGCCTGCGCCGCTTCGCCGCCTTCGGAGGCTGACGGTGCGACGCTACCTCCGCCTGCTGGCCGTGCAGCTCCGCGCCTCGACGGCGCTGGCGCTCCAGTACCGGCTCGAGTTTCTCGGGCAGGGGGCGCTGGCGCTGCTCTGGACCAGTTGGTCGCTGGTCCCGCTGGTGGTGGTCTTCTCCGACCGGAAGGGGGTGGCCGGCTGGAGCTTCGAGGAGGCGCTGGTGGTGATGGGCTGGTTCACGCTCATGAAGGGGATCCTGGAGGGCGCCGTCAACCCCTCGCTGGCCAGCGTGGTCGAGCACATCCGCAAGGGGACGCTCGACTTCGTGCTGCTCAAGCCGGCCGACGCCCAGTTCCTGGTGAGCACCGCCCGCTTCATGCCCTGGCGGATCGTCGACGTGCTGGCCGGGCTGGGCATCTTTTCGGTGGCCTTCCACCGCATGGGGCGCTGGCCCACGGCCGGGGCGGTGGCGGCCGCGCTGGCCCTGCTGGCCTGCGCCACGCTGGTGCTCTACTCGCTCTGGATCCTGGTGATCTCGGCCGCCTTCTACCTCGTCAAGATCGACAACCTCTCCTACCTCTTCTCCTCGATCTACGACGCCGCCCGCTGGCCGGTCGACGTCTTCCGCGGCTTCCTGCGACTGCTCTTCACCTTCGTCATCCCTCTGGCGCTGCTCACCAGCTACCCGGCGCTGGCGCTGCTCGGCAAGCTCGACCTGTCCGTGGCGGCGCAGGCGCTGGGCGGCTCGCTGCTCTTCGCGGTGGCGGCGCGGCTGGTCTGGACGCGCGCCATCCGGAGGTACACGTCGGCGTCCAGTTAGCTGAGCGTCACCTTGAACAGTTCCTCTTCCACCAGCCCGATCGCCCCGCAGAGGTCCGCGCGGGTCAGCTTCGCCCCGCTGGCCCGCTCCTTGAGCCAGAGGCAGCGCTCGGTGACCAGCGTCACCAGCAGCAGCCCCGCGACCTTCTCCTCGGGTGTGGTCCACCAGCCATCGGCCTCGCCGCGCAGGCGCCGGTCGATCTCCTCCCACTCCCGGTCGAGGTCGAGCCGGGCCACCTGGAGCGCGTAGCGGACCACCAGCTCACCGGGCGGCCTGGCGGCGCCGGTCTGCCAGCGGCGCTGCAGCGCCTCGGTCTCCCACTCCAGGTCGGGCGGCGGCCAGGCGCGGAGCTCGGCGGCCAGCTCGCCGGCGAAGCGCTCCAGCAGGTACTGCTTGATGGGCTGCTTCTGCCGCTCGTAGAGCCAATCGTAGCGCCTGTCCCGCACCGGCCGAGCTTACCCGGTCTGGCCGCCGGCGACGACGCTGAGGGCCGGCTGCCGCGAGGCGGCAGCGCCCGCCGCCAGCTCCCGGCGCAGCGCCGAGTAGACGCGCTTGCGAGTCAGGAACTCGAAGTGGAAGCAGTCGACCTCGACGTTGCGCCACTGCGGCTGGTCCTGGGTGTCGAGCACCGCCGATGGCCAGACCGCCAGCCGGTCGCTCTTCGACCAGATCGAGGTGAGCCGCACCTGCGGCGGCCAGCGCCCATCGTGGAGCTGGCGCAGGAAGCGCGAGCCGGGGAGCAGCTGGGGCAGGGAGGGGGCGAGCAGGGCCACCGGCAGCCCCAGCCAGGCCATGGGCGTGCCGTGGTAGGGGGTCCCGAGCATCACCACTGCGCTGGCGTGGCGCCAGCCGCCCAGCTTCTTCACGTAGTAGGCGGCCACCAGGCCGCCCTTGGAGTGGCCGACGATGGTGAGCGGACCCATGGTCGGGTGGCGGGCGTAGATGCGCGCCACCTTGGCCCGCACGTAGTCGGCCAGGTCGTCGATGCCGCGGGTGTTGTAGGCCCGCTTCAGCCCCCCGAGGTTGAGCGAGAAGACGCCGTACCCGTCGCGCCGCAGCCGGGCCTCGAGGATGTCGAAGGTGCGCCGCGTGGAGAAGAACCCGTGCAGGAGCAGCAGCGGGCGGGGGTGGGCCTCGAGCGTGGTGCGGCGCTCGACGCGGTTGAGCCGCGCCGCGTCGGTCAGCTCAGCGATCGAGCGGCGAGCCTTGAGCACCATCCGGTTGAGCAGCCGCATCGTCCCCCGTCCTCCCCCTCGGACCTCAGTCTAGCGGGGTCCGCCGCGGGGTCCAGCGCAGGACGAAGCGCGCCCCACCGGGCCACGGGTCGTAGCGGGCCGTGCCCTCGACTCCGCAGATGTCGAAGTAGGCCTCCAGCGAGCCGGCCATGGTGTCGAGGTAGGAGGGGACGTTCAACTCGACCGGGAGGTTCTCGAGGCGCAGCTCGGCCTCGCGCTCGGTGGCCGACGCCAGCCGCAGGTCGCCGCAGTCCCGGCAGACGTTGCCGTAGCCGCGCCCCGCCCACTTGAGCAGGCCGGGCGGCGTGTTGCCGAAGAGGGCGATGGCGGAGCGGACCAGGCCGCCGAGGATGCTGCCGTTGAGCGTGCGGCGCAGCGCCTCGCGGGCCACCCGCCGGGTGCCCAGCGGCCCGAGCTCGTCGCGGATGGCCGCGGCCACCTCCAGGTCGACCATCACCGGGAGGTAGTCGAGCCGGAAGGCCGCCTCGATGGCCTGCCCGACCAGCGGCGAGAGCCGCGCGCGCACCCGCGGCTCGGCGGCCGGGAAGAGCTCTCCGACCACCTCGAGCGAGGTGCGGGTGTGGCGGGCCTGGATCTCCGGGAAGTGGTTCTCCACGCGAGCGCCAGTATAGGACCCCCCCGCCCGGAGGCCAGCGCGCCGGCGGGGCCCTGACGGGCCGCGGCGTCGCGCCGCCGGGATGGGAGCGCGCGGGGCGCCGCGAGTAGCCACTGGAGAACGGGCAGGGCGCACCGGGTGCTGACAGCGGGGCCGGCCCGGGGGAGAATCGCCAGTGCCTGGGTCGCGGCACTAGTCCGGGCAGCCTTGGGAGGAGAGACCGATATGGACGACCACGAACTGGAGCAGGACCTGGCGGCGAGCAGGGGACGTCGACCGCCGTTCGGCGGCAACGACTGGCTGTTGGTGCTGCTGGCGCTGGCCGTGGTGGGAGGGGGGGCGGCCTGGTGGTGGACGCACCGCGAGGCCCCGCCGGCCGTGGCCACGCCCATCGCGGCGCCGACGCCGCCGGCTCCGGCCCCGGTCCAGGAGCCGGTCAAGGCGGTCGGCGCCGACCAGCTCCGCGAGCTCATGGAGGCGGTCTCGGTCAGCGCCCCCTACCGGAAGTGGCTCTCCGCGGGGGAGGTCGTCGAGCGCTGGGCGGTGGTCACCGACAACCTGGCCGAGGGGGTCTCCCCGCGCAAGCGCCTCTCCTTCCTGACCCCGCAGCAGCGCTTCACCGCCACCCGGCGTGGCGACAGGCTGGTGATCGCGGCGGCCGCCTATGCCCGCTACGACCTCTTCGCCGAGGTGGTCGGCTCGGTCGACGTGGCCGCGGCGGTGCGGGCCTACCGCGGCCTGCACGGCCCGCTCGAGGCCGCCTACCGGGCGCTCGGCTATCCGGAGGGATCGCTCGACCGGGTCACCGCGGCGGCGCTCAAGCGGGTGGCCTCGGCGCCGGTGCGCGACGGCGACGTGGTGGTCGAGGCCGGGGGCCCCGGCCCGGACGCCATCTACTTCTTCGTGGCCCCCGAGCTGGAGCGGCTCGGCGCCGTCGACAAGCACCTGCTGCGCATGGGGCCGCGCAACACCCGGCTCATCCAGGCCAAGGCACGCCAGCTGGAGCGGGCGCTCGGCTTCCCGTCGGCACCGGCCGCCCCCTGAACCACCTGCAGGCCGCGCCGGATCGTCAGGGCGTCGTGCTGTCGGACAGCACCGCGCGGCGGGACTCCACGCCTACCGCCGCAGCGCCCTGGCCAGCGAGGCCACGAAGGCCTTGACCCGCGCGGCCCGCGCCGTCCGCGAGCCCGGGGCGGCGCCGCGGGAGACGATGGCGCTCCCCACCACCACGCCGTCGGCCAGTGCGCCGAGCAGCCGGGCCTGCTCGGGCGTCGAAACCCCGAAGCCGATCACCACCGGCACCGGGCTGGCGGCCCGCACCGCGGCCACCCGCGCCGTCAGGTCGGCCGGCAGCTCGGCCCGGGCACCGGTCACGCCGGTCACCGAGACGAAGTAGAGGAAGCCGCTGGCCGCGCGGGCGGCCGCCGCGACGCGGGCCGGCGTCGAGGTCGGGGCCAGCAGGAAGATCAACGCCAGTCCGTTGCGGGCGGCGATCTCGCCCAGCTCGCCGGCCTCCTCGGGGAGGAGGTCCGGGATGATGAAGGCGTCGACGCCGGCCTCGGCCGCCTCGGCGGCGAAGGCGGCGAAGCCGGCCGAGAGCAGCGGGTTCAGGTAGCCCATCAGCGCCACCGGCACCTGGCTGCGAGCCCGCACCGCCCGGACCACCTTCAGCACGTCGCGCGGCGTGGTGC
This sequence comes from Anaeromyxobacter sp., assembly GCA_025360965.1. GTDB lineage: Bacteria > Myxococcota > Myxococcia > Myxococcales > Anaeromyxobacteraceae > JADKCZ01. Next base: position 6,801 of record JANYBC010000181.1, read on the forward strand.
CGTGGCGCAGCGCCCGCTCCGCAGCTAGCTGGATGGTCGGGCCGTCGGCGATCGGATCGGAGAAGGGGACGCCGATCTCGAGCAGGTCGGCGCCGCCGGCCACGCAGGCCAGGGCCAGCGACGTGGAGCCGGCCAGGTCGGGGTCGCCACCCATCACGTAGGTGACCAGCGCGCCGCGGCGCTCGGCCTTGCAGCGGGCGAAGGCCTCTGCGATCCGCCTCATGACCGCCTCCCGGCCCGCCCGCTCTGCTTCCTCGGTCGCGGCTCGGCCTTGCGGGCCGGGCGCCGGGTGGCCTCCGACGCCTGGGCCGCCAGCGCCTTGCGCACGGTGTCGACGTCCTTGTCGCCGCGCCCCGAGATGTTGATGATGAGGAGCCCGTCCGGCCCCAGCTCGCGCGCCAGCCCGCGCGCGGCGTGGATGGCGTGGGCCGTCTCCAGCGCCGGGATGATCCCCTCCTGCCGGGCCAGCCAGCCGAACGCGTCGAGCGCCTCGTCGTCGGTCGCCACCCGCAGCTCGAGCCGCCCCTGGTCCTTCAGCCAGGCCAGCTCCGGGCCGACCCCGGGGTAGTCGAGCCCGGCGCTGATCGAGTGGGCCTCGGTGATCTGGCCGTTCGGGTCCTGCAGCACGTAGCTGCGCGAGCCGTGCAGGACGCCTGGCCTGCCGCGGGCCAGCGCCGCGCCGTGCTTGCCGCTGTCGAGCCCCAAGCCGGCCGCCTCGACCCCCACCAGCCGCACCGACGGATCGGCGATGAAGCCGGAGAAGATCCCCATGGCGTTGGAGCCGCCGCCGACGCAGGCCACCACGGCGTCGGGCAGCCTCCCGGCCAGCTCCAGCACCTGGGCGCGGGCCTCGGTGCCGATGACGCTCTGGAAGTCGCGCACCAGCGCCGGGTAGGGGTGCGGACCGGCCACCGAGCCGATGATGTAGTGGGTGTCGCCGACGTTGGTGACCCAGTCCCGGAGCGCCTCGTTCATGGCGTCCTTGAGCGTCTTCGAGCCGGAGGTGACCGGGATGACCCGGGCCCCGAGCAGCTCCATGCGAAAGACGTTGAGCGCCTGGCGCTCGACGTCGAGCGCCCCCATGTAGACGTCGCAGGGGAGGCCGAAGAGGGCGGCGGCAGTGGCGGTGGCCACGCCGTGCTGGCCGGCGCCGGTCTCCGCGATGATGCGGGTCTTGCCCATGCGCCGGGCCAGCAGCACCTGGCCGAGCGTGTTGTTCACCTTGTGGGCGCCGGTGTGGCAGAGGTCCTCGCGCTTCAACAGCAC
>JANYBC010000197.1 GCA_025360965.1 Anaeromyxobacter sp.
CTGGAGTGGGAGATGCCGATGACCCGGCGGTCCTGGCGGGACAGCTCGGCGATCACCTGCTCGGTGTCGTCCGGGCTGTTGTCGTTGACGAAGATGATCTCGTAGTCGACCTTCAACGTGTCGAAGGTGGCCTTGAGCCGCTGGTACATGATCGGGATCGCCTGGTTGTCCTTGTAGCAGGCGACGATGGCCGAGACGCTGTGCTTGGCGTCGAGCTCGAACTGCTTGGAGGAGCGCTGGTACTTCTGGACGTCCTCGAGCCCCCGGACCCAGGCCGCGGTGCGGCTCAGCCCGTCCTCGAAGGTGGTCCGGGCCTGCCAGCCCAGCAGCCGCCTGGAGCGCTCGGTGTTGGCGTACCAGTCGGCGACGTCCCACGAGCGGTTGGCCATGGAGCTGAAGACCGGGGCGGCGGCGATCCCGAAGACCTTGGCGGCCACCGCGGCCACGTCGGCGATGGTGGTCTTCCGCCCGCTCCCGACGTTGAAGGACGAGCCGTACTCGTCCGGCCGCAGGTTCAAGGCGGCGTCGACGAAGGCCTCGGCGACGTCGTCCACGTAGACGAAGTCCCTGGAGATCTGCGGATTGACGAACTCCGGGTACTGGCCCAGCAGCCCCTGGCCCACCAGCCTGGGGATGAGGCGGGACGAATCCTCCATCGGTCCGTAAACCGAGTAGATGCGGAGGTTGGCGCAGGGCAGCCCCTTCTTCCGGCCGTAGTAGTGGAGCAGGTTGGCGCTGGCCACCTTGGAGACGGCGTAGTCGCTGTTGGGCGACGGCAGCTCGTCCTCGGAGGGGCCCGAGGCGCGATCGCCGTACTCGGATGAGCTCCCGGCGTGGACGTAGGCCGCCAGGTCCGTGGAGGCCAGGCGCCGTAGCAGCCGCTCGGTGAGCGCGAAGTTGGTGGCGTAGATCAGCGAGCTGTCGCTCTCGAAGGAGTAGGCCCCGTAGGCGACGCAGTTGAAGACGGTCTTGGGCCGGACGCCGTCCAGGAGCCCGTCGAGGTTGGCGTCGACCAGCAGGTCGGTCTGGAGGGTGTTCCGGGCGGGCAGCCCCTCGAGCCGCCAGGCGGGCGCGTGCAAGTAGGTCCCGACCACGTCCTCCCGGACCGCGAGGAGGGTCCTGAGCAGGTTGGCGCCCACGAAGCCGCTGGCGCCGAGCACCAGGATGGGCCCGTGGAGCCGCTTCAGCTTGTCTTCCAGTGGAGCCATCACTCGAGGACCTTGAGCACGTCGGCGATGGTCAAGCCGCTCTCGGCGCGGTGGAACTTCTGCGACCCGTACAGGCCGCTGCGGTACCCGGTGGCGCAGAGGTGCGAGAGGCGCCGCGGGCCGGCCCCGGCGAGGAGGAGGGCGCGACCGAGCATCTCTGCCACGCCCCCGTGTGCCACGTGCTCCTCGACGACCACCAGGTGGCCCGAGTCGCGGACGTCCCGCAGGAAGGGCTCCGGGATGGTCCCCGGCTCGATGGGGAGCTCGGTCACCACCCAGGTCCGTGGCCGGGTCGCCTCGGGGAGCTGCTGGAGCGGGCCGAGCAGGCCGCCGATCACCGGCCCCGCGCCCAGCAGCGTGGCCCCACGCCCGCCGAGGATCCTGCGCCACGGTGCGTACGCCGGGACCTCGACCTCCGCGGGCTTCTCGTCCCGCCCCAGCCGCAGGTAGGCGGGGTGCTGCTGCTCCAGCAGGAGGGCCACCATGGCGGCGACGTCGGCGCCGAAGGCCGGGACGTAGACCCTGAGGTGCTGGAGGGAGAGGAGGACGCCGTAGTCCTCGATGGCGTGGTGGGTCCCCCCCATGACCCCGTAGGCGTAGCCGCCCCCGTTGCCGACCAGCGTGACCGGCAGGTCGTGCAGGCAGACGTCGTTGCGGATCTGCTCCAGGGGCCGGGCGTAGATGAAGGGGGCGATGCTGTAGGCCCACGGCTTCAGGCCCTGCCGGGCCAGGCCCGCGGCCACCGACACCATGTTCTGCTCGGCGATCCCGGCGTTGATGAAGCGGTCGCCGGCCGCCCGCTGCAGCGGCTCCAGGGCGCTGAACCCCAAGTCGCCGGTGAGGAAGACGAAGTCCGGACGGCCGGCGTGCTTCACCAGCGAATCGCAGAAGGCATTCCTCATGGCGCCGGGTCCCCGGGAACCGCCTCCAGCTCCGCAATGGCCTGGCGGTACTGCGCCTCGTTCATGGGAAGGTAGTGCCACTCCATCTTGTTCCTCATGAAGGAGACGCCTCGCCCCTTCTCGGTGCGCGCGATGATGGCCCGCGGGCCCCTGGCGCCGCTCCCCCAGGCGCGCTCCAAGGCGCCGACGTCGTGGCCGTCGACCTCCTCGACCGGCATCCCGAAGGCGTCGAACTTCTCCTTGAGTGAGTGAAGGCTGGCCACCTCGCGGGTGGTGCCGAAGCCCTGCAGCCCGTTGGCGTCGACCATGACCACCAGCGACTCGAGCCGCCGGTGCACCGCGAAGATCAGCGCCTCCCAGTTCGAGCCCTCCTGCCACTCGCCGTCAGAGGTGAGGCAGAAGACGCGCCCGGCCTCCTGCTTCAGCTGCTTCCCCAAGGCCACCCCGGCGGCCAGCGGCAGCCCGTGGCCCAGGCTCCCGGTGGCGAAGGTGATCTCGCGAATCCCGCTCGGCGGCGGGTGGCCGCTCAGCCTGGTCTGGTCCCGGTGGAACTGCTTGAGGTCGTCGTCGGACAGGCGGCCCTGCGACCAGAGCACCGAGTAGAGCGAGCCGGCCGAGTGCCCCTTGGAGAGGACGAAGACGTCGGCCGGCGTGAGGACCCGGTGGTAGAGCACCATCAGGGCGTCGAGGCAGGAGAGGTTCCCTCCGATGTGGCCGACGCCGCTCTCGAAGTGCATCTGGAGCAGGCGTCGCTTGGTCTTCAGGATCAGCTGCTCGAAGGCGTCCACCGATGCCACCCCGCGCGGGAATTCGGGAACCAGTTATCTCACAGCTGGTTGGCAGGGCGAAATCGAAACGCGCCGGCCCCCTCTCGAGGACCGGCGCGCCGGTGCCGCGTCGTCGCGAGGGTGCGCCTAGACCTTCGGCTTCGACCGCTCGCGGGTTACCTGCTTCTGCTTGGTGCGGGGCTGCCCCTTCGAGGCGGTGTTGACGAAGAGCAGGCCGTCGGCATGTCCCGGGACCGCGCCGGTCACCAGCATGATGTTCTTGTCCGCCTCGATCCCCTCGACGAAGAGGTTCTGGACGGTCTGGATGTCGACGCCGTAGTGGCCGGGGAGGTGCTTGCCCTTCCAGACCTTGCCGGGCGTCTTGCGCTGGCCGATGGCGCCCGGGTGACGGTGGTGCTCGTGGGCGGTGGAGCTGTCGCGCGCCGCGCCCTTCATCCCCCAGCGCTTGAAGACGCCGGCGAAGCCGCGCCCCTTGGTGACGCCGGTGACGTCGACGCGCTGGTCGAGCTTGAAGACCTTGTCGACGGTGAGGACGTCACCGGCCTTCAGGTCGCCGAGCAGCTTGACGTCCTTGACCCGCACCTCCTGGAGGTGGCGGAACAGGCCGGTGCCGGCCTTCTTGAAGACGCCGATCTCGCCCTTGGAGATGCGGTGGGCATGCTTCTCGTCGATGGCCCCGAAGCCGAGGACGACGGCGTCATAGCCGTCCTTCTCCTTCGACTTGCGCCGGATGACCGTGCAGGGACCGACCTCGAGGACCGTGACCGCCTTGCAGTCGCCCTCGGCGGTGAAGATCTGCGTCATCCCCACCTTCTTCGCCAACAGACCAGTAGCCATGTGTGTGACCTCGCATAGGTCCGCCGTGCATCACCATCGACCACGGAGGACGTGCCGTTGTAAGGGCGCGGGTTCTACGGGTTCCGCGGAGGGCTGTCAAGTGGCCGGAAAGACAAGGAGGTACACCCTCCCCTCGGCCTCCAGCGAACCCCCGAGCAGCTCGGCGATCCGGCGGGCCAGCGGCAGGGCCAGCGCCCGGCCGGTCGGGTCGGACGGTGAGCCCTTGACCGGATCAGACAGAGACTCGACCGGGGCGCCGCGAATCGAGACCTGGACCTTCCCGCCGACCAGCCCGGCCGAGAGCCTGACCGGAGCGCCACCCCGCCCCGCCACCGCCACCAGCCCCTCCACGGCCCTCTCCAGGAGCGCCCGGTCGGCCCGGGCGGCGAGGTCAGGGGCCAGGACCAGCTCCGGCGCCGGGTCGAGCCGCAGCCGCTCCAGGACGGCGGACACCACCGGTGCGAGCGCCACCTGCCCGACCCGGAGCGGAAAGCCCCCCGCGTCGAGCCGCTCGCAGAGCAGGTGATCCTCCACCAGCCCCTGGAGGCGGGCGAGCGCCCTGGCGCCCAGGTTGGCCAG
>JANYBC010000201.1 GCA_025360965.1 Anaeromyxobacter sp.
GGCGAAGCTCTGCCGCGAGCACCGTCCCAAGGTGCTGGTGGTGGGCGCCAGCGCCTACCCGCGCACCCTCGACTTCGCCGCGTTCGCCGCCATCGCCGACGAGGTGGGGGCCAGGCTGATGGTCGACATGGCCCACATCGCCGGGCTGGTGGCCGCCGGCCAGCACCCCAGCCCGGTGCCGCACGCCGCGCTGGTGACCACCACCACGCACAAGACCCTGCGCGGCCCTCGCGGCGGCATGATCCTGACCAACGATCCCGAGCTGGCCAAGAAGCTCAACAGCCAGATCTTCCCGGGCATCCAGGGTGGGCCGCTGGAGCACGTCATCGCCGCCAAGGCGGTGGCCTTCGGCGAGGCGCTGCGCCCCGAGTACCGCGACTACCAGGCCGCCATCGTCAGCAACGCCAAGGCGCTCGCCACCGGCCTGATGGCGGCCGGGCTGCGGCTGGTCTCCGGCGGGACCGACAACCACCTCATGCTGGTCGACCTGCGCCCCAAGAAGCTGACCGGCAAGGTGGCCGAGGAGGCGCTCGGCCATGCCGGCATCACCGTAAACAAGAACATGATCCCGTGGGATCCCGAGAAGCCCATGACCACCTCGGGCATCCGCGTCGGCACCCCGGCGCTCACCACCCGCGGCTTCGGCGTCGCCGAGATGGCGCAGGTGGCGAAGCTCATCGGCCGGGCCCTCGACGCGCCGGCTGACGCGGCGGCGCTGGCGGCGGTGCGTGCCGACGTCAAGGCGCTCTGCGCCCGCTTCCCCATGTACGCCGACCGTTACTGAGGCACATGCGCTGCCCCTCCTGCGGCCACCTGGAAGACAAGGTCGTCGACTCCCGCGAGACCGGGGACGGGGCCAGCACGCGCCGGCGCCGCGAGTGCCTGGCCTGCGCTCGCCGCTTCACGACCTACGAGCGGATCGAGGAGAGCCTCCCGGTGGTGGTCAAGAAGGACGGCCGCCGCGAGGCCTTCGACCGGAAGAAGATCGTCGAGGGGCTGACCCGGGCCTGCCAGAAGCGGCCGGTCTCCTCGACGCAGATCGAGGCCCTGGTCTCCGAGGTGGAGCGCCAGGTGCAGGAACTCGGCGAGAAGGAGGTCCAGGCCCGGGTCATCGGCGAGACGCTGATGCGCCGGCTGCGCGACCTCGACCCGGTGGCCTTCGTCCGCTTCGCCTCGGTCTACCGGGCCTTCGAGGACGTCGGCGACTTCATGAGCGAGCTGCAGGGGCTGGCCGGGGAGAAGGGCGGTCGCACGCCTTGACCTCGCGGCGCAGGGCCGGCGACGAGCGCTTCATGCGGCTGGCGCTCGAGGAGGCCTCGCGCGGGCTGGGGCGCGCCGCGCCCAATCCGGCGGTCGGCGCGGTGCTGGTCCGCGGCGGCCGGGTGGTGGGGCGCGGTCACCACGCCAGGGCCGGCAGCCCCCACGCCGAGATAGTGGCCCTGCGCGCCGCCGGGGCCCTGGCCACCGGCGCCGACCTCTACACGACGCTCGAGCCCTGCAGCCACTTCGGCCGCACCCCGCCCTGCAGCGCGGCGGTCATCGAGGCCCGGGTGGCGAGGGTCTTCATCGGCTCGCGCGATCCCAACCCGCTCGTCGACGGCAAGGGGAGCGCCAGGCTGCGGCGGGCCGGCGTCGAGGTGGTGGCCGGGCCGCTGCGCGCCGAGTGCGACGCCCTCAACGCCCCCTGGTCCCGCTTCATCGTCAGCGGCCGCCCCTTCGTGACCCTCAAGCTGGCGGCCACCCTCGACGGCCGCATCGCCACGGCCGGCGGCGACTCGCGCTGGGTGAGCGGCGCCGAGGCGCGGGCCTGGGTGCACCGTCTCCGCGACCGGGTCGACGCCGTGCTGATAGGCCGCGGCACCGCGCAGGCCGACGACCCGCGGCTCACCGCCAGGCTGCCGGGCGGCGGCGGCCACGACCCGCTGCGGGTGGTGCTCGACACCCGGCTCTCGCTCCCCGCCACCCTCCGGATCTTCCGGCAGCGCTCCAGCGCCCGCACCCTGGTCTTCCACGCCGCCGACCGGGAGCGCCGGCTCGGCCCCCGCGTCGACCTGGAGCGGGTGGCCCGCGCCCCCGGCGGCCTCGATCTCGGCGCGGTGCTGGCGGCGCTCGGTGCGCGCGGGGTGGTCCACCTGCTGGTCGAGGGGGGCGGGGCGGTGGCGGCCGGCCTGCTCGGCGCCGGTCTGGTCGACCGCCTGGCGCTTGTGCTGGCGCCGCGGGTGCTCGGCGGCGGGACTGCCTGGGGAGGCGAGGCCGGCCCGGCCCGGATGGCCGAGGCGCTGCGGCTCGAGGATCTCACCGTGGAGCGGCTCGGCGAGGACCTGCTGCTGCAGGGCAGGCCCAGGCTGGCGGCAGCGAGGAGACGGGTCTAGGATCCGCCCCCCATGTTCACCGGGCTCATCAGCGATATCGGAGTGGTCGAGCGGATCACGCCGCGGACCGGCGGCGTCCGCCTGGTGATCCGCCCGGGCGCGCTGCCGGTGGACGAACTGGCCCTGGGCGAGAGCGTGGCCGCCTCGGGCGCCTGCCTGACGGTGGTGGAGCGCGGCGGCGGGCTGGTCGCCTTCGACGCAGTCCCCGAGACCCTGGCGCGGACCATCATCGGCCGCTGGCGCCCCGGTGCCCGCGTCAACCTGGAGCGGGCCCTGCGGCTCTCGGATCGGCTCGGCGGTCACCTGGTGGCCGGCCACGTCGACGCCGTCGGCGAGGTGCTGGCCCGGGTGGCGGAGGGCCAGGGGGCGCGGCTCACCATCTCGCTGCCGCCGGCGCTGGCGCCGCTGGTGGCCGAGAAGGGCTCGGTGGCCATCGACGGCGTCTCGCTGACGGTGGCCTCGGCCGGGCGCGACCGCTTCGAGGTGGCGCTCATCCCCGAGACCCTCTCTCGGACCACGCTGGGCGACGCCGCGCCGGGCCGCCACGTCAACCTCGAGGCCGACCTGGTGGCGCGGCACGTGGCGCGCCTGCGCGAGTTCGCCCCGCTCGAGGCCGGTGCGCTGCAGGCCTGGGGCTACCCGGCCGGAGGAGCACCGTGACGATGTCGACGGAGAAGTCGGTGGAGCGGGTCGAGCGGGCGCTGAGGTACGTGCGCGCCGGCAAGCTGGTCATCCTGGTGGATGACGAGGACCGCGAGAACGAGGGCGACCTCTGCATGGCGGCGGAGCTGGTCACGCCGGCGGCGGTCAACTTCATGGCCAAGCAGGGCCGCGGCCTGATCTGCCTCTCGCTCACCGAGGAGAAGGTGGCCCGGCTGCGCCTGCCGCTCATGGTCGACGAGGGCGCCAACACCTCGTCCTTCGGCACCGCCTTCACCATCTCCATCGAGGCCAAGAAGGGCGTCACCACCGGGATCAGCGCCAAGGACAGGGCCCACACCATCCTCACCGCGGTCCGCGACGACTGCAGCCCGGAGGACCTGGCCCGCCCCGGCCACGTCTTCCCGCTGCGGGCCCGGCGCGGCGGCGTACTGGTGCGCGCCGGCCAGACCGAGGGCTCGGTCGACCTGGCGCGCCTGGCCGGGCTGAAGCCGGCCGGGGTCATCTGCGAGGTGATGAACGACGACGGCACCATGGCCCGCCGGCCCGAGCTCGAGGTGCTGGCCCGGCAGCACGACCTGCCCATCGTCTCGGTGGCCGACCTGATCGCCTACCGCATGCTCAAGGACGCGCTGGTCCACCGCGGCGCCCAGGCCCCGCTGCCGACCAACCGCGGCGGCTTCACGGCCGTGGCCTACGAGAACGACGTCGACAGGTTCCAGCACGTGGCCCTCGTGAAGGGGAAGTGGGAGCAGGACGAGGCGGTGCTGGTCCGGGTCCACTCGAAGTGCCTGACCGGCGACGTCTTCGGCTCCCAGCGCTGCGACTGCGGCCCGCAGCTCCACGCCGCGCTCGCCCAGATCGAGCGGGCCGGGAAGGGCGTCCTGCTCTACCTCGACCAGGAGGGGCGTGGCATCGGCCTCATCAACAAGCTCAAGGCCTACAACCTGCAGGACCAGGGGCTCGACACCGCAGAGGCCAACCTCAAGCTCGGGTTCAAGCCCGACCTGCGCGACTATGGCCTCGGCGCCCAGATGCTGCGTGACCTGGGCGTCCGCAAGATGCGGCTGCTCACCAACAACCCCAAGAAGATCGTCGGCCTGGAGGGCTACGGCCTCGAGGTGGTGGCCCGGGTGCCGCTGGAGATCAAGCCGACCCGGAAGAACCAGGCCTACCTCGCCACCAAGCGCGACAAGATGGGTCACCTGCTCACGCTCAAGCCGGCGGGCCCCGCCCGGCGCACCGCCCGGCCGGCCGTGGCCGGACGAAAGGGAAGGAAGTCATGAACGTCTACGAGGGCTCGATGATCGCCACCGGCCTCAAGGTCGCCCTGGTCGTCTCCCGCTTCAACTCGCTCATCACCGAGCAGCTGCTGGCCGGCGCCGTCGACACGCTGCGGCGCCACGGCGTGGCCGACGCCGACCTCGACGTCTTCCGATGCCCGGGCACTTTCGAGCTGCCGGCGCTGCTGAAGCGGGTGGTCGCCAGCGGGCGCCACGACGCGGTCATCGCGCTGGGCGCGGTCATCCGCGGGGGCACGCCCCACTTCGAGTACGTGGCCGGCGAGGCCACCAAGGGCGTGGCCCAGGTGGCCATGGAGGCCGGCTGCGCCGTGACCATGGGCGTGCTGACCTGCGACACCATGGAGCAGGCGCTGGAGCGGGCCGGCGTCAAGGCCGGCAACAAGGGGGCCGAGGCGGCCGCCGCCGCCATCGAGCAGGCCCAGGTGCTCAAGCTGGCCGCCGGCGGCAGGCGCGGCAAGGCGGGGCGCGGATGACGGGCCGCCGGACCAAGGCCCGGGAGCGGGCGCTCCAGGCGCTCTACCAGATCGACGTGGCCGCGGCCGGAATCGACGACGCCCTGGCCAGCTTCTGGAAGAGCTTCGAGCCGACCGAGCGCGAGGTGCAGCAACTGGCCGAGCAGATGGTCCGCGGGGTGGCCGTCGACCGCCGCCAGGTGGATGACCTGATCGAGGGCGTCTCCACCAACTGGCGCCTCGACCGCATGGCCAAGGTCGACCGGAACGTGCTTCGGCTGGCGACCTGGGAGCTGCTCAAGAGTGACGCGCCGGTCAAGGTGGTCATCAACGAGGCCATCGAGCTGGGGAAGAAGTACGGCTCGGAGCAGAGCGGCGCCTTCGTCAACGGGCTGCTCGACAAGGTGGCGCAGGGATTGCCGGCCTCGCGGCGCGAGGGGTAGGGGACCGGATGCGCCGCATCGAGGTGGCCAAGCTATCGATGGCGACGCTCGACGCGCTCGACGTGGGCGCGATCGGGCTGCTGGTCGGCGAGGAACGGCCGCTGCTGGGGCTGGCCGGGCTGGTCGACTGGCGCCTGGCGGGGGCCCTGACCCGCGCACTGGCCGGCGGGCTCTATGCCGCCACGCCGGGCGAGGCGCTGTTGCTGCCCACCGCGGGGAGGCTGCCGGTGGCGCGGGTGGTGGTCCAGGGGCAGGCCTTGGGGGGCGGCCAGGCCGGGTTCGCGGCCGCGGTCCGGCTCCTCGCGGAGGTGGTGGCGCGCACCGGCGCGGCAAGCTTCGCGGCCGGGGCCCTGCCGGTGAGTGGGCTCAGCGTCGCCGAGGCCTGCCGGGCCTGGCTGGCCGCCGCCGCCGCGGTCCCGGGAGATCGCCTGGTCCTGCTGGGGGAGCCACGCGCCCTGGCGGCGGAGCTGAACACGGCGCGCATCGCCGCGCGGACCGAGATCGAGGTGGCGCAGTTCTCGGCGGGCCCGGCGGCGATGGTACGATGAGGCGAGCGGCGCCTGGTGCGCCGCCCCCTCAGCCATGACCGATCGCTCCCAGAAGGCGCTGTCCGAGTTCGTCTCCGAGGCCCAGGAGACGATCGACGCGCTCGGCAAGGGGATCATGCGGCTCGAGACGGCCGGCGCCGAGCCAGAGCCGGAGCTGCTCAACTCGGTCTTCCGCGCCGCCCACTCGCTCAAGGGGCTGGCCTCGATGGCCGGCGTGGAGCGGCTCTCGCGGCTCGCCCACGCGCTGGAGGACGCGCTCGACGACCTGCGCATGGGCAGGCGCTCGCTCGACGCCGGCACCCTCGACCTGCTGCTGGAGGCCCCCGAGGTCTTCTCACGCATCATCTCAGAGGAGGCGGTGGGCGCGGCCCCGGCCACCCACGACGCCGCCTCGCGCCTGACCGATCGGCTCCGGGCCGCCGAGCGAGAGATCGCGGCGCCTGGCGACGATCCGCTCGACGCCGTGGCCCTTGGCCCCGACGTGCGGCGGCTCCTCACCGATTACGAGGAGCACCGCCTGCGCGCCTCGGTGCGCAAGGGACTGGGGCTCTACCGGGTGCGGGTGGCCTTCGAGCTGTCGGTCTTCGACGCCGAGCTGGCCGCCCTTTCGGCCAGGCTCAAGGAGCTGGGCGAGGTGGTCTCGACGCTCCCCTCCACCGACCTGAAGGACCCATCGACCATCGCCTTCGAGCTGCTGCTCGCGACCTCCTCGCCGCGCACCAACGTGGTGCTGGAGGCCGGGCCTCACGCCGCGGTCGACCTGGTGACCATCGCTCCCCGACCGGGCGGTTCCCTGGCCCCGGCGTCGAGGCGGGCACCGGTCGTCGGCGTCGCGGCGGCCACCTCGTCGCCGACGCCCGAGGAGGCTCCCCTGGCGCCGGCGGGTGGAGCGGCGCTGGCCCTCTCGCCCACGCCCGAGCCGCCGGCCGAGGCCGACTCGGGGACCCTCCGGTCCGCCTCGCAGGCGGTCCGGGTCGACATCCGGAAGCTCGACCGGCTCATGAACGTGGTGGGTGAGCTGGTGCTGGTGAAGAGCTCGCTGCAGGGGTTGGTCGAGCGCTTCAAGGGCGACCGGGTCGACCCGGGCCTGGCGGCCGAGCTGCGGCAGGTGAGCCGCGGGCTGGAGCGGCGGCTGGCCGAGCTCCAGGGCGGCATCCTCGAGGTGCGGATGGTCCCGCTCGACCTGATCTTCGACAAGCTCACGCGCATGGTCCGCAAGCTGGGGCGCGAGGTCGGGAAGGAGGTCGAGCTGGAGGTCTCCGGGGGCGAGGTGGAGCTCGACAAGCTGATCGTCGAGGACCTCTCCGATCCGCTCATGCACCTGGTGCGCAACGCCGTCGACCACGCCATCGAGCTGCCCGAGGTCCGGGAGCGGATGGGGAAGCCGCGCGCCGGCCGCATCCGTCTCGCCGCCGTCCAGCGCGGCCACCACGTGCAGATCACGGTGTCCGACGACGGCAACGGCATCGACGAGGAGCGCATCCGGGAGGTGGCGGTCTCCCGCGGCCTGGCCAGCACCTCCTCGGTGGGGGGGCTCTCGCGCCGCGAGGTGATGAACCTGATCTTCGTCCCCGGCTTCTCGACGGCCCGGCAGGTGACCAGCCTCTCGGGCCGGGGCGTCGGCATGGACGTGGTCAAGAACAACATCGCCGCCCTGTCGGGGATCATCGACCTGCAGACCGAGCGGGGAGTCGGGACCCGCTTCGAGATCACCATGCCGGTCACCCTGGCCATCATCCGGGCGCTGGTGGTCAAGGCCTCGGGGCGGACCTACGCCGTCCCGCTCAACAGCGTCCTGGAGATCCTCGAGGTGCGCGGCGCCGACATCAAGACCGTCGCGACCCGCGAGCTGGTGACGCTGCGCGGCGCCACGCTGCCGCTGGTCCGCCTGGCCCGCTTCCTGGAAGCCGGGGAGCGGCCGCCGCCGGAGCCGCTCTTCGTGGTGGTGACCGGCCTGGCGCAGGAGCGGCTCGGGCTGGCCGTCGACGAGCTGATCGGGCAGCAGGACATCGTCGTCAAGCCGCTCGGCAGCATGCTGGCCGGGGTCCGCGGCATCGCGGGCGCCACCGACCTGGGCCAGCGCACCACGGTGCTGGTGCTCGACGTCGGGGCCATCATCGAGGACGTGGTCAGCGGCGACACGGCCCCCGAGGCGGCGGGGTAACGGCCGTGTACCTCGAGCACTTCGGGCTGCGGCAGCGCCCCTTCTCCAAGACCCCCGACCCGGCCTTCCTCTTCCCCTCGCGCCAGCACGGGGAGGCGCTGGCCCGCCTCTCGCACGCCGTGGAGGAGCGGGAGATCGCCGTGCTCACCGGGGAGATCGGCGCCGGCAAGACCACGCTCTCGCGGGCCCTGGTCGACAGCTTCGCCGAGCAGTGCCGCTTCAGCTTCGTCATCAACCCGGCGCTGCCGGCCGCCCAGCTGCTCGGCGCCATCGCCGAGGGGTTCGGGCTTCGCGCCGCCCGCACCAAGGGCGAGGCCTGGTCGGCGCTGGGGCGCCACCTCTCGGCGCTCGACGAGGCCGGGACCTTCCCGGTGGTGGTCATCGACGAGGCCCAGCTCCTCTCCGGCCGCGCCGCGTGGGACGAGCTGCGGCTCCTCACCAACCTGGCCGCCGACGACCGGCCGCTCATCGGGCTGGTGCTGATCGGCCAGCCCGAGCTGCGCGAGCGGCTCCGGACCCAGGGCGGCGAGCCCTTCGCCCAGCGGGTCGGGGTCGCCTACCACGTCGGGCCGCTCGACGAGCCGGAGGTGGAGCGCTACCTGGCGCATCGGCTCGCGGTGGCTGGCCGGACCGCTCCGCTCTTCATGCCCGAGGCCGTCGCCGCGCTGCACCGGCTCTCCGGCGGGCTCCCGAGACGGCTCAACCAGCTGGCCTCGAGCGCCCTGCTGGAGGGGTTCGCCCGCGACGCGCCGCTCATCGAGGGGGCGATCGTCGAGGCGGTGGCCTCGGACCTGCGGGCCCATATGGGAAGCCTGGGGACGTCGGAGTAGGATTCGAGGCGGGGACATGGACTTCCAGGAGATCCGGCGAAAGGCGAAGGAGCGCGCGGCCCGGGCCGCCGCGGGCCTCCCCGCTGCCGTGCCGGCCGGCCCCGTCAGCCCCGCGCCGTCGGTCACGGCCGCCGTCGAGCCGAAGGTGCCGGGACGGCTGATCGAGGGTGACGACGCCAGGTCTCATGGGGACGATCACCCCGACCCGGGCGCGCCGGTGGAGGCCTCCGGCCCGGGCGGGCCGTTCCACACCACGCCGCGCCGCCCAGCACCTGGGAGCCCCGAGGCGCTGCGGCTCGAGGTCGAGCTGGCCAGCCGGCTGGCGGCGCTCGCCCCGGCTGCAGATGCCCGCTTCGTCACCTGGCGACCCGACGGCGGCCCCCTGCTCGATGTGGAGGCGGTCGCCCCGCCCGCCATGGCGCCGACCGACCCGCCCCGCGCCGCCTTCTGGCCGACGCTGGCGCTCGATCCGCTGGACGACTTCCTCTACCGCGAGGACGAGGCGGTCCTGCTCCCCGGCCTGGTGCCGGCCGCCAGCTCCGGCCTGCTGGTCAAGAAGCCGGTTGCGCTCGACGAGTTCCTGATCGTCCGGCTGGCCGAGGAGGAGTTCGGCGTGGAGATCGGGCGGGTCCTGGAGGTCCTGCGGACGCCGCCGGTCACCGAGGTCCCGCGGGCACCGCCCGATATCCTCGGCGTCATCTCGGTGCGGGGCGACGTGATCACGGTGGTCGATCCGCGCTCCCGCCTCGGCCTGGCGCGGGGCGGGGCGGGGCCGGCACGACGCGTGGTGGTGGTGGACGACGGCGACGGCGCCTGTGGCCTGCTGGTCGACGGGGTGGCCGGCGTGGTGCGGCTGCCGCGCGGCGCCCTCGAGCCGTGCCCGCAGGCCATCGGCGCCGGAGGTGGCGACGCTTTCATCGGCATCGGGCGGGAGCAGCAGCGGCTCTTCACCGTGCTCGACGTGCGGGCGCTGCTCCGGCCGCTGCGGCGCACCGCGGAGATCAGGCCCACGTGAGCCCATTCCAGCCAGGGGCCGCCGGGCCCGGCGCCGGACCGACCGCGGTCCAGCTCTGCACCTTCCGGGTCTCCGGCGAGGACTTCGCCATCGACATCATGCGGGTCCGCGAGATCATCCCCCCGGCGCCGCTGACGCCGGTGCCCGGCGCCCCCGCGCACGTGGCCGGCGTCTTCCGCCTCCACGGCGACGTGATCCCGGTGGTCGACCTGTGCCGGCGGCTCGGCCTGGCGCCGGCAGCGGCTTCCCGGCGGGCCAAGATCATCGTGGTCCGGGTCGCCGGGCGGCTCCTCGGGCTGATGGTCGACGAGGTGCTGGAGGTGCTGCGGATCGGCCGCGACGACCTGCGGCCGGCCCCACCCGCCCTCGACGCCAGCGGGGCGCGGCTCTTCCTGGGGGTCTGCGGCGGTGAGCGGGGGACCGGAGGTCCGGCGCGGCGCGGCGGGGCGGCGAGGCTGCGGCTGCTGCTCAACGTCAAGGCCCTGCTCGAGCCCGCTCCGACCGACGGGATGGAGTCGGCCCGGGCGCTGCTGGCGGCGGTGCCGTGACCGGCCACCCGACCGCGCTGGCGCTGGCACGCCACCCCGACGAGGAGACGCGTTACCGCGCCGTGCTCGCGCTCGACGGCGCGGTGGTGGCCGAGCTGGAGG
>JANYBC010000204.1 GCA_025360965.1 Anaeromyxobacter sp.
TCAGAACCGGACCCGCACCTGGCTGGTGCGGGGGGTCACCACCGGGGTCCTCGCCGTGGCGCTGGCGGCGCTGGCCTTCTGGGTGGACCAGCGCGGGATCGCCATCGGCGACGCGGCGGCCGCCGCCGAGCTGCGCGACAACGTGGCCCCGCGGCTGCTGGCCCGCTACCAGGTGGCCCGGCTCCGCGGTGCCCTCGAGGTCTACCGGGTGGAGCGGGGGCAGTTCCCCGACCGGATCGAGGAGCTGGTGGAGGCGGGGCTGGTGACCGGCCGGGACCTGGCCCACCCCTGGAGCCAGCCGTACCATTACCGGCGGCGGCCGGACGGTGGCTTCGTGCTGCTCCCGCCGGTCGAGTGAGCCGGTCGCCCGCGCCATGCCAACGCCCGCCACCCCGGTTCGCGTCGACCTGCCCGACAACGATCGGGTCCGTGCCCTCTGCGGCGCCCACAACGAGCACCTCAAGCTGATCGAGAAGCGGCTCGGGATCCAGCTCGGCCTGCGCGGCGGGCAGCTGATCCTGGGCGGGGGCGATCCCGCCACGCTGGCGCTGGCGGAGCGGTTGCTGCGCGAGCTCTACGGCCTGCTCGAGGAGGGCTTCCCGCTCCACCTCGAGGACGTCGACCAGGCCACCAAGCTGGTGAGGCAAGGGGTGGCGCTGCGCGAGGTCTTCGGGCACACCGTCTTCGTCTCGTCGCGCCACCGGGTCATCACGCCCAAGGGGCTGGCCCAGAAGCACTACGTCCAGGCCATCCGCGACCAGGACATCGTCTTCGGCATCGGGCCAGCCGGCACCGGCAAGACCTACCTCGCCATGGCGATGGCGGTCTCCTTCCTGGTGGAGCGCAAGGTGAAGCGCATCGTGCTGACCAGGCCGGCGGTGGAGGCGGGCGAGCGGCTCGGCTTCTTGCCCGGCGACATCGCCGAGAAGGTCAACCCCTACCTGCGGCCCCTCCACGACGCGCTCTTCGACATGGTGGACGACGAGAAGGCCACCGCCTTCATCGAGCGCGGCACCGTGGAGGTGGCGCCGCTGGCCTTCATGCGGGGCCGCACGCTCAACGACGCCTTCATCATCCTCGACGAGGCGCAGAACACCACCGCCGAGCAGATGAAGATGTTCCTGACCCGGCTCGGCTACGGCTCCAAGGCGGTGGTCACCGGCGACGTGACCCAGGTCGACCTCCCGACCGGGCGCCCCTCGGGGCTGCTCGAGGCCCGCAAGGTGCTCAAGGGGGTGGAGGGGATCCAGTTCTGCGCCTTCACGGAGGTCGACGTGGTGCGCCACCCCCTGGTGCAGGAGGTGGTGCGAGCCTACGAGACCTACGAGGCGGGCAAGCGGGGCGCCGGGGACGGCGAGGCGACCCCCGCCCGGCCTGCCGGCGGCGATCCGTCGTAGCTGTTGCCAAGCGGAGGGGACGGGTGCAACCTCCCTGCCCGTGCCCCCCACCCCCCCAGGACGGCGCCTGGTGCTGCTCGCCCTGCTGGCAGGGCTGAGCGTCGGCGCCGGGTGGCTGCTGGCGCCGCCGGGGCTGGAGCGGCTGCCCGGCCCCGAGGCGCTCGGGTTGCCGGCCACCGCCACCATCCGCGCCGATCGGGACGTGGACGTCGTCGACGAGGCGGCCACGGCACACCGCCGGGGCGACGCCGCGGCGGCGGCCCGGCCGGTCTACGACCATGACGAGGCGGCCCCGGACGAGGCGATGGCGCGCATCCACGCCGCCTTCACGCTGATGCGCGAGGAGGAGGTGGCGCTCCGGCAACAGCAGGCCTCGGCATCGCTCGCCGACCTGCTGCCACGCTACGCAGCCCAGCGGGACGCCTTCGTGGCCCGCCTGCAGCTGCTGGTCCGCGACGCCGACTTCGCCTCCCTGGCGGCGGCCCGCTTCTCCGAGCCGGTCGAGCGCGCGCTGGCCGGGCTGGCGCGCAAGGGGCTCACCGGGCTGGTGGTCCAGGACCCGGCGCTGCTCCCCGATGATCGCGAGGCCGGCTTCCTGGTCCGGGCGCTGCGCTCCGGCCAGTTCGGCGAGGAGGAGATGATCAACGACCTGGCCCTGGTCCGCTCGGTGGCCACGGCCCGTCAGGAGGTGGCGGCGGCCGCCGGGGCGCGCCTGGCCGGGCAGCCCCCGCCGCTCCGCGGCGCCCTCCTCCACCTCGCCTCCGAGTCGGTTCACCCGACGCTGGTCCACAACCAGGCCGAGACTGAGCGCCGCCGCGTCGAGGCGGCCGCCCGGGTCAAGCCTGTCGGCGTCACGGTGCGGCGGGGCGAGCGGGTGGTGGCGGAGGGGGAGCGGCTCCAACCCGAGCACCTCGCCATCTTCGACGCGCTGCGCACGGCGCAGGGTGAGCGCGAGCGGTGGCGCGTCCAGTTGGCCGGGGCCCTGGCGGTGGCGCTCCTGCTGGTGATG
>JANYBC010000017.1 GCA_025360965.1 Anaeromyxobacter sp.
GCCGCCGCCACGAAGACCCCGGGCAGCAGGTTCCCGATGGGCAGCCGCTTCACCCCGAGCAGGTCCAGGCCGATGGCGGCGATGAGCAGGCCGCCGGCCGAGGTGAGGGAGCTCACCACCGGGAGCGTCAGGTACGACGCCACGCTGGTCGCGGCCAGGGTGATGCTCCCCTGGTAGGCGAGCAGCGAGACGGCGGAGAGGCCGACCCCGGGCCCCAGGGTGGTGGCGAGCACGATCGAGGCGATGCCGTCGAGGAGCGCCTTGACGAAGAGCACCTCGGGCTGGCCGGCGGCGTCCTGGATCGAGCCGATCACCGCCATCGCCCCCACGCAGTAGAGCAGCGAGGCGGTCACGAACCCCTCGACGAGATCGTGCCCCTGGGCAGCGGCGTCGCCGCGCACCCGCACCGCGCCGAGCCGTGACGCCAGCGCCTGCAGGCGCTGGCCGAACCGCTCCAGGCGCAGCTCCAGCTGGAGCAGCTCGCCGATGAGGCCGCCCAGGACCAGGCCGCCGATCACCACCAGGGGGTTGGGGTGGTAGGGGAGGGCCCCGGTCCACCCCACCCTGGCCGGGTCGACGCGCGGGTCGATGGCCATCTGCAGGCCGAGCCCGAGCACGGCCAGGCCGATGGCGGCCATGGCGGTGGAGCGGATGCGCTCCGGGATGATCCTGCCGAAGATCACGCCGATGGCGCTGCCGGCCACCACCGTGCCCACGTTGACGAAAGTGCCGGTGCCGATCATGAGCTCGGCAGGTTAGTCGGTCCGGTCATGACGCGCCACGCCAACCGACCACCACCCTTCAGGCCTCGAAATCTGCTTCCCGCCCGGCGGCTGGAGTGCTGAAGTGCCAGCCCCTCACCAACCTTGGAGGACACATGAACAAGAAGATGGCTGTCGTGCTGGCCCTGGGCCTCGTCGGCGCCACGGCGCGCGCGCAGGAAACGATCAAGATCGGCCTCATGGCCCCCCTCACCGGCGCCTGGGCCAGCGAGGGCCAGGAGATGAAGCGCAACGTCGACCTGCTGGCGGAGCAGCTCAACGCCAAGGGCGGGCTGCTCGGCAAGAAGGTGGAGGTCGTGACCGAGGACGACGGCGGCGATCCGCGCACCGCCTCGCTGGCGGCGCAGCGGCTCACCACCAAGGGCGTGGTGGCTGTCATCGGCACCTACGGCTCGGCGGTCACCGAGGCCTCCCAGACCATCTTCGACGAGGCCGGCATCATCCAGGTGGCCAACGGCTCCACGGCCGTCCGCCTCACCGAGAAGGGGCTCAAGAACTTCCTGCGCACCTGCCCGCGCGACGACGAGCAGGGGCGGGTCGGCGCCGCCGTGGTGGAGAAGAGCAAGGCCAAGAAGATCGCCATCCTCCACGACAACTCGGCCTACTCGAAGGGGCTGGCCGACGAGATCAACGGCATCCTCAAGGGCAAGAACGCCAACGTGGTCTTCTTCGACGCCCTCACGCCCAAGGAGCAGGACTACTCGGCCATCCTCACCAAGCTCAAGGCGGCGGGTCCCGAGGTGGTCTTCTTCACCGGGTACTACCCGGAGGCCGGCCTGCTGCTGAAGCAGAAGAAGCAGATGGGCTGGAACGTCCCCTTCATCGGCGGCGACGCCATCAACAACCCGGACCTGGTCAAGATCGCCGGCAAGGAGGCCGCCGAGGGCTTCCAGTTCCTCTCGCCGCCGGTCCCCAAGGACCTCGACACCGCCGAGGCCAAGGCCTACGTGGTGGCCTACCAGAAGAAGTTCAACGAGGCCCCCAGCTCCATCTACGGCGTGCTGGCCGGCGATGGCTTCCGGGTGGTGGCCAAGGCCATCGAGGGCGCCAAGTCCACCAAGGCCGAGGCGGTCCGCGCCTACCTGACCGGGAGCCTCAAGGCCTTCCCCGGCTTCACCGGCAAGATCGAGTTCAACGCCAAGGGCGACCGGGTGGGCGAGCTCTACCGGGTCTACAAGGTGGCCAGGGACGGCTCCTTCGTGATGCAGCCGTAGGCGGCGACGCCACCCGGACGAGGGCGGCCCGAAGGCTCGGGGCCGCCCCGTCCCTCTGCCGCGCCTGGAGCAGCCATGGAGCAGTTCGCGCAGCAGCTCATCAACGGCCTGGCGGTGGGGAGCATCTACGCCCTCATCGCGCTCGGCTACACCATGGTCTACGGCGTGCTGCGGCTCATCAACTTCGCCCACGGCGACCTCTTCACCTACGGCGCCTACCTGGGGATGACGCTGCTCACCTCGCTGGCCCTGCAGGACCGCTTCGGCCTGGCGGTGGGGCTGGCGGTGCTGGCCCTCATGGTGATGGGGCTGGTGGCCCTGATCGGCGTCATCCTGGAGCGGGCCGCCTACCGTCCGCTGCAGTCGTCGCCGCGCCTCTCGGCGGTGGTCTCGGCGCTGGGCGGCTCGATCTTCCTGCAGAACGCCCTCATGCTCATCTACGGGGCGCGCTACCAAGTCTACCCGGACGTCCTGCCCCAGGCCACCGTGAGCCTCTTCGGCCTCCCCGTGCCGGTCATGCGCATCGCCGTGGTGGTGGTGTCGCTCGCCATGATGGCCGTGCTCTACCTCTTCGTGCAGAAGACCCGGACCGGCACCGCCATCCGCGCCGCCGCCATCGACCAGGGGGCGGCCCGGCTCATGGGGATCGACGTCAACCGGGTCATCCAGGTGGTCTTCGTGATCGGGCCGGCCCTGGGCGGCGCCGCCGGCCTGCTGGTGGGCCTCTACTACGGCCAGATCTCCTTCACGATGGGCTGGACCTACGGCATGAAGGCCTTCACCGCCGCCATCCTCGGCGGCATCGGCAACATCCCCGGCGCCATGGTGGGCGGCCTGGTCCTCGGGGTGGTGGAGGCGCTCGGCGCCGGCTACATCTCCATCGCCTGGAAGGACGCCATCGCCTTCGTGGTGCTCATCCTCATCCTCATCGTGCGCCCCTCCGGGCTGCTCGGCGAGCGCGTGGCGGAGAAGGTGTGAACAGGCGCCTCCTCGTCGGCTACCTGGTGGCCGCGGTGGCCCTGATCCTGGCCCCCCGCTTCCTCGACGCCTACCAGGTCGACGTCCTCAACAGCGTCGGGCTCTACGTCCTGCTCGCCCTCAGCCTCAACCTCATCCTCGGTGACGCCGGTCTCTTCAACATGGGGCAGGCCGCCTTCTACGCGGTGGGCGCCTACACCGCCGCCATCCTCAACACCCGGCTGGGCGTGCCCATGCTCTGGGCCATGCCGGTGAGCGGCCTGCTGGCGGCGATCTTCGCGGTGATCGTGGCCCGCCCGGTGGTCCACCTGCGCGGCGACTACCTGCTGGTGGTCACCATCGGGCTCGGCGAGATCGTCCGCATCGCCCTGGTCAACGACGTCTTCGGCGTCACCGGCGGCGCCAACGGCATCTTCGGCATCGCCCGCCCCTTCCTCTTCGGCCACAAGATCCGCACGCCCGACGAGTTCCTCTACCTGATCTGGGGGTTCGTGGCGGTCACCGTCTTCCTCTTCCACCGGCTGGAGGAGTCGCGCTTCGGCCGGGCCCTCACCTTCCTGCGCGAGGACGCGGTGGCCGCCGAGGGCAGCGGCATCGACACGACCCGCTACCGGCTCATGGCCTTCGCGCTGGGCGCCGCCTGGGCCGGCATGACCGGCTCCATCTACGCGGCCAAGATGACCATCATCTCCCCCGAGTCCTTCAGCTTCTGGGAGTCGGTGGTGGTGTTCCTCATGGTCATCCTGGGCGGCTCCGGCTCCATCCCCGGCGTTATGGTGGGGGCCGCCATCGTGGTGATCATGCCCGAGATCTTCCGCGACCTGGCCACGGCCCGCATGCTGGTCTTCGGCCTGGTGATGATGGTGATGATGGTGGTCCGGCCGCAGGGGCTGCTGCCCTGGCGGGCGCCTCGCTTCCGCGCCGGCGACGTGCCGCGCGACCTGCCGCGCCCGGAGGCGGCGCCGTGAGCGCCCTGCTCGAGCTGCGGGGGGTCACCAAGATCTTCGGCGGCCTCGTCGCCGTCGAGGACGTCGGCTTCGACGTGGTGGCCGGCCAGGTGATGGGGCTGATCGGCCCCAACGGCGCCGGCAAGACCACCACCTTCAACCTCATCACCGGCAACTACCGGGTCAGCCGCGGCACCATCGCCTTCGAGGGCCGGCCGCTCACCTCGCTGCGGACCAACCGCATCGTGCGGCTGGGCGTGGCCCGGACCTTCCAGAACATCCGCCTCTTCCAGCAGCTCACCGCGCTGGAGAACGTGCTGGCGGGGCGGCACTGCCGCACCTCGGCCGGGCTGCTGGGGGCCCTGCTGCGCACCCCCGGCCAGCGCCGCGAGGAGCGCGCCGCGGTGGCCCGGGCCATCGCCGAGCTCGACTTCGTCGGCCTCCCGGGCCGGGCCCTCGACCTGGCAAAGAACCTGGCCTACGGCGACCAGCGCCGGCTCGAGATCGCCCGGGCGCTGGCGTCCGAGCCCAAGCTGCTGGTGCTCGACGAGCCGGCCGGCGGCATGAACGAGCAGGAGACCGACCAGCTGGTCGGGCTGATCGGCCGGATCAAGGCGCGCGGCATCACCGTGCTGCTCATCGAGCACGACATGACGCTGGTGATGCGGGCCTGCGACCAGATCGTGGTCCTCGAGTACGGCAAGAAGATCGCCGAGGGCCCGCCCGCCGCCATCCAGCGTGACCGGCGAGTCATCGAGGCCTACCTCGGCACGGAGGAGGCGACGTGAGCGCGCCCGCCCCGTTCCTGGAGGTCGAAGGGCTCCGCGTCGCCTACGGCAACGTCGAGGCCCTGCACGGCATCGATCTCGAGGTCCGGCAGGGCGAGATCGTCACCATCCTCGGCGCCAACGGCGCCGGCAAGTCGACCACCCTGCAGACCATCAGCGG
>JANYBC010000026.1 GCA_025360965.1 Anaeromyxobacter sp.
CGCGGCGGGTCGCGGAACCGCTCCCGATCGCGGGGGCAGCAGGGCTGGGTGCATCACGGCTGTGGGCAGGGTCCCGACGGCGGGACCGGACGAGAGGGATTGACCATGACGCGCAGACTAGAGCTTCTCCTTGCGGTGGCGGTCGTCGGCCTCATGGCGTGCGGTGGTAGCGGCAGCAGCACGCCACCCCCACCACCGCCCCCCGAGTGCACCACCCACACGGACTGTGTTGCCGGGAAGTACTGCTCCGACGCCGGTGCCTGCGTGGCGCTGGCGGCCGGTACCTGCCGGAAGGTCGCGGACTGCCCTGCGGGGGACAGCTGCACCGCTAACGTCTGCGTGGTCTCCACGGCCGAGTGTGACAAGGCGGCCAACACGGCGGAGCGGGCGCGGCTGGTCGCGGCGCAGCCGACCTTCGGCGTGCGATCCAAGATGGTCAAGACCTTCACAACCACGTTCGCCAGCCTGGGCGGCGACCCGCTGGTCCAGTGCCCGGTGACCCTCCAGTTCAAGGACCTGAACGGCGACAGCGCGCTGCAGCCCTACGAGGACTGGACCCTCACGGCCGACGCCCGCGCCGCAGACCTGGTGGGCCGCATGGGCGCCAGCCAGAAGCAGGCGCTCCTGCTCCACCCGGCCCTGGCCGACAGCCCCACGCCGGCCAACTCGAACGTGCTGGCAGGGACCCAGTCCCTGATCACCAGCGGCGTTCGCTTCGGGCTGGTCAGCGCCACCAACTCCCAGCTCCAGCCGCGGGCCACCTGGGCCAACAACGTCCAGGAGGCCTGCGAGGCCTCCGCGCTCGGCGTCCCCTTCGTGATCTCGAGCGGGCCGGCCCACTCGACCGGCAACGGGCGGGTCAAGGCCAGGGACTTCTCGCAGTGGCCGAACGAGCTCTCCCTCGCCGCCGCCAACGACCTGGCGGTGCTCCAGACCTTCGGCCAGGTGGTCTCCCAGGAGTTCCGCGCCATCGGCATCCGCATGCTGCTGGGGCCCTCGGCCAACCTGGCCACCGAGCCTCGCTGGTTCCTCTCGCAGTTCACCTACGGGGAAGACAGCGCCGCCGTGGCCAACCGCGTCGAGGCCTTCGTCAAGGGCGCCCAAGGCACCACCCTCGGCCCGACCAGCCTGGCCTGCGTCGTCAACTCCTTCCCCGGCGCCGGCCCGGCCGTGGACGGGTGGGACGCCAAGCTGGCCAAGGGCAAGCTGGTCGGCTACCCGGGCAACGCCATCGACGCCCACCTCGCGCCGTTCGCCAAGGCCTTCACCGCTGGGGTGGCCGGCGTCATGCCGGCCTACGGCATCCCGGCGACGGGGAGCTGGACCGGCCTCGGTGGACTCCTGAATGGCGCCACCATCGAGCAGGTGGGCGCCTCCTTCAACTCCAAGCTCCTGACCGACACGCTCCGCACCCACTACGCCTACGCCGGCCTGGTGGTGGCGCCCTGGGGTGTCCTCGACGACGCCGGGATCTCGCCCCTGGGCGCCCCCTGGGGCGTGGAGGGGTTGACCAAGGCCAAGCGCCTGGCCAAGGCCGTGAACGCGGGCGTGGACCAGTTTGGCGGGCTCGCCGACGTGACGCCGGTGGCCACCGCGAGGACCGCCGGTGACATCACCGACGCCCAGGTCGATGCATCGGCCAGGCGAGCGCTGGCGCTCGCCTTCCGGCTGGGGCTCTTCGAGAACCCCTACGTGGTCCCCTCGCAGGCCCCCCTGCTCGTGAACACCGACACCTCTCGAAACGCCGGGCTCGATGCGCTGAGCCGGGGAATGGTCCTGGTCGTCAATGCTGCCAAGCCGGCGGGCTGGCTCAACCACCTCGGCGACGGCACGCAGACCGGCGACAAGGGGAACGCCGGGAACGGCTCGCTCAAGGTGCTCCCCGCGCCTCCCGGCGAGCCCTACGTCGCCGCCGGCTGCGACTACTACATCGCCGGGGACTTCGATCTCGACTACGTCCGGTCGGTGAGCCAGGGCTATGGCAACCTCACCAACGACGCCCCCAACGTGAAGGGGGTGGTCGTGACCACCGCCGCCCAGAAGATGGCGCTCTCCGATTACGTCTTCATCCGCATCGCGGCGCCCTTCACCTCCGACCCGGACAGCGGCGCCTACGACTACTCGCTGCAGTCGCTCCAGTACGGCAGCAACGCCAACGCCGCGGCGCTCCAGCCGATCGCCGACGCCCGCGCCGCCATCACCGCCTGGTCTGGGGTCCCGGCGTCTCAGGCGCAGATCATCGTGAGCGTGGACGCAGGACGCCCGTCGGTCCTGAGCGAGATCCTCGCCTACGGTCCGAGCGGCGTCTACCTGCAGTGGAGCGGGATCATGCCGGCCAACATCCTCGCCGACAAGGTCTTCCTCGACGTGACCTTCGGCATCGTCAACGGGAGGGGCACGCTGCAGGTGGGCCTCCCGCTCTCGGACACCGCGGCCGCCTCCCAGGTCTCTGACCTGGCCGGTGACGGCCAGCACGCCACCTTCGTCAAGGGCTACGGCATCTCCACCAACGCGTTCTAGCCGACTCCGGCCGGCGGCCTCCCCGCCGTCGGCCACCTCCATCCGACCCCGGGCAGCGAGAGACCCATGACCAAGATGATCCAGACCGTGGCCAGCGCGACCCTCGTCGCCTGGGTGGTGCTGACGGGCGCCGGCTGCCCGGCCCCCAAGGGCCCGACCAACCAGGACACGGCGAGCTGCGACCCGGCCGCTACCAAGGTCGGCCTTGACTGCAAGGACCCCGAGGTGCAGTCCGCGCTCGCGTTGCTGCGGTCGATGTCGGTGGAGGAGAAGGTCCAGCAGATGAGCGGGCCGCAGTACAACCCGAACAACATGTTCGACCAGGGGTCGAACACGCGCCTCGGCATCCCGGGCTTCCTCTTCATGGACGGACCGCGCGGGGTGCGCTGGTACAACTCCACCTACGGCACCACCGTCTACCCGGTCGCCGCGGCCCGGGCCGCTTCCTGGGACCTGGAGCTGGAGCGGCGGATCGGCAAGGCCATGGCCCAGGAGATGCGCTACCTCGGCCGCCACATCCTGCTCGCTCCCACCATCAACCAGGTCTCGCACCCGCGCTGGGGACGTGCCCAGGAGTCCTACGGCGAGGACAGCTTCCTGCTCGGCCAGATGGGCACGAAGTTCGTGGAGGGGGCCCAGTACGATCCGAAGGTCGCCGATCCGCTCGACCCGGGCCAGGCCATCGAGACCACCTACCGGGTCCAGGCCTGCGCCAAGCACTTCGCCGCCAACAACATCGAGGACACTCGCATCTACGTGAACGCGGTCCTCGACCAGCGCACCCTGCGCGAGGTCTACCTGCCGCACTTCAAGAAGGCCACCGACGCCGGCGTCTCCTGCGTCATGTCCTCGTACAACCGGGTCAACGGCAGCTTTAGCGGGGAGAACACCGCCCTGGTCCGCGACATCCTCAAGACCGGCTGGGGCTACAAGGGCTGGGTGGTCTCCGACTGGTTCGCCAAGGGCAAGACGCTCACCTCGCCGGTGGCCGGACTCGACATCGAGATGCCCTTCAGCGAGGGGGTCTGTCCGAGCATCTTCGACTGCACCTACTTCTACGGGAGCCGCCTGGTGCAGGCCCTGGCCGCCGGGCAGGTGGACGTGAAGCTGGTGGACGAGGCGGTGCTGCGCATCCTCTACGCCAAGGTCCACTTCGGCGTCATCACCTATGCCCCCGGTTGGACGCCATGGCTCACCAA
This sequence comes from Anaeromyxobacter sp., assembly GCA_025360965.1. Lineage (GTDB taxonomy): Bacteria > Myxococcota > Myxococcia > Myxococcales > Anaeromyxobacteraceae > JADKCZ01. The sequence continues at coordinate 3,720 of JANYBC010000026.1, forward strand.
GTCGGACGCGACCCAGGCTCTGGCGCTGCAGGCGGCCCGGGAGGGGATCGTCCTCCTCAAGAACGGGCCGACCGCCGCGCTCGGCGACGACGTCCTGCCGCTCTCCAGGACCTCGACGGCCAAGATCGCCGTGGTCGGCAAGTTCTCCAGCAGCGAGAACATGGGCGACAAGGGCTCGTCCGACGCCAAGGTGGTGGACGGGACGCTGGTGATCACGCCGTGGGAGGGGTTGAGCGAGTCCCTCGGCGCCCCTAACCACGTCGATCCCATCAAGAAGACGACGTGCGTCTCGAGCGCCAAGTGCGCCATCACCTTCGAGGCGGTGGCCGGCAACGAGGCCGCCATCCAGGACTCCGATGTGGTGGTGGTGGTGGCCGCCTACTTCTACGCCGACCTGGCCCGGTCGCCCAGCGGCGAGGAGGGCGAGTGGAAGGACCGGGTCAGCCTGTCGCTGCCGCAGCGCGACCTCGACAACATCTCGGCAGCGGTGGCGCTCAAGGCGACGCACCCCGCCATGAAGGTCGTCGTGGTGCTGAAGAGCGGCGGCGCGGTCGTCGTCGATCCGTGGATCAGCGGCGTCGACGCGGTGGTGATGGCCTGGTACGCCGGCATGAAGGAGGGCACAGCCCTCGGCGAGATCCTCTTTGGTGACGTCAACCCCAGCGGAAAGCTGGTCCAGAGCTTCCCGGTCGCCGAATCCGACCTGCCCGCCTTCGACAACGCCACCACGGGTGATGTCAACTACGGCTACTACCACGGCTACCGCTGGCTGGAGCGCCAGGGCAAGGCGCCGAGGTTCCCCTTCGGGTACGGCCTCTCCTACACCACCTTCGCCTACTCCAGCCTCCAGGTCGTCAACAGCCCACTGGCCGAGGCTGGCACGCTGACGGTCAAGGTGGACGTGGAGAACACCGGGCCGGTGGCTGGCTCCGAGGTGGTCCAGCTCTACGTCGGCTTCGACAACACGGCGGTGGCCGACGCCTGGGGCCGCCCCAAGAAGGAGCTCAAGGCCTTCGCGCGCGCCGCCGACCTCGCCCCGGGCGCCAAGCGAACCGTGACGCTCCAGGTGAAAGCGGCCGACCTGGCCTATTGGAACGTCGCCTCCCAGAAGATGACGGTCGAAAAGATGGCCTACCAGCTCTACGTGGGCCCGTCGTCGAGCTCCACCGATCCGAACATGAAGACCAGCACCTTCACCATTCAGTAGCCACCCCCAGATCGGCCGGACCGATGACCACGTGGAGATCGACATGAAGGATTGCACCACCCGGAAGGTGCTCACCGTTGCCCTGCTCATCAGCCTGGCCGCCTCGGCCACTGCGCAGGAGAAGCCGCCCACGCCGAATGCTCCCCCTGCGGCTGCCGAGCCGGTCGTGGTGGCTGAGATGCCTGCGCCCACGGTGGCGAAAGCCACCGAGATTCCGGCGCCCACGGTGGCGAAGGCCGCCTCGGACATGTCACCGCAGGCCGGCTGGTTCCTGTCGGAGAAACTGTCTCTCCCCATCTCCTTCTACGGTGAGTTCTGGGTGGACACCGGCTACCTGCACCGGGAGAACACGCAGCCCGGCCTGCCCAACCAGAACACCGAGTACATGACGGGGCGCTTCGTCCTCGGGGGGCTCTACACCCGCACCTTCGGCAACCTCACCGCCCTGGCGCGGCTCGAGCTGCTGGCGCTGGTAAACGACTTCGCCGACGGCAAGTACGGTGAGCCTCACATCCAGAATGCCTACATGCAGGTCGGCACCCCGCTCTGGGACCTGCAGGTAGGTCGCCTCCTCGCATGGGAGGTCTACTATCGCGGTCAGGGGATCGAGCTCTACACGGCCGAAGAGGCGGGGGCCTCTGGCGGTCCGAAGCTCTACCTGGTCGACTTCACCCGCGGCCAGTTCAATGGCCCGGGGCAGGCCGCGTTCCACCTCCGCCCCTTCGACTTCCTGAGCTTCGAGGTGGCGGCCGTGTACGGCTTCGAGACCGAGCAGAACAGCCTGGGTGTACGGCCGGTCGTCGACCTGCACGTCGGCAGGCTGCAGCTCGTGGCCGGCGCCGAGTACTTGAGCCAGAAGCCGGTCAAGTCCGGCGACCAGGTCGAGACCACCTACAAGGGCTACGGCGGCCGGCTGCAATACATCTTCCCCTACGTGACCGCTGGCGTGGACTTCGCCAAGGCCAAGGTGGACGCCGTCGGCATCGACGGTCTCGTCGACGCGCCCAAGTCGCTCGACAAGACCAGCATGGGAGGGTGGATCGACGTCGCCTTCTGGAAGAACTCCATCGGCCTCGGCTACCACCGCACCACCCAGACCAACGGGAAGGGGGAAGACAACTGGCAGTACCAGACCTTCGTCTCCTACCTCTACCGGCTGCCTGTCGATGGGCTCAGCGTCAAGGCGGTCTTTGGCTACGCGCTGGCGCACATCCAGGACGTCGACGCCCACAGCGAGTTCGAGAACGCCCTCAACTCGTTCCGCGTCCGGTTACTTTACCAGTTCAACTGAGCGCCCTCGCCGTCGAGTCTCCACGCCGCGTGACTGAATCGAGCGCACCATGACTGCACCACACCGGTTGGACATCATGGCGCCCCTCTCGGGCGTGATCGTCCCGCTGGAGTCTGTCCCTGACCCGGTCTTCGCCCGGAAGATGGTCGGCGACGGCGTGGCCATCGATCCGACCTCAAGTGACCTGCTGGCCCCCGTCTCCGGGGCCGTCACCCAGTTCCACACCGCCCACCACGCGCTCGCCATCACCACCGACGAGGGGGTCGAGGTGCTGGTCCACGTCGGGCTCGACACCATCACGCTGGAGGGCGCCGGCTTCACCCCGTTGGTGGCGCTGGGCGACCGCGTCGTGGTCGGGCAGCCGCTGCTGCGGCTCGACATCGAGATCATCGCGCGAAAGGCCCGCAGCCTGCTGACCGAGGTCGTGGTCACCAACGGCGACCGGGTGGCGCGCCTCGAGCCAGCCAGCGGCTTCGCCGAGGCCGGCAAGACCGTGCTGCTCCGGGTGGCGCTGGCGGCGCCGGCTGGCCAGGCAGCGGAACCCGCGGGCGAGACCGTCCTCTCCAGCCCGGTGGCGGTGCCCAACGCCGTCGGGCTGCACGCCCGGCCGGCCGCGGTGTTGGCCGCCGAGGCGAAGAAGTTCCAGGCCTCCGTCCGCCTGCTCCGCGGCAAGGACTCCGTCAACGCCAAGTCGGTGGTGGCCATCATGGGGCTATCGACCAAGCAGGGCGAGCAGGTCCGCTTCGAGTCGACTGGTCCGGACGCCCGGGCCGCTACCGCCCGCCTGGTCCGCCTGGTCGCCGAGGGTTGCGGCGAGGCCCCTGGCGAGGCGCCTTCACCCCAGCCTCACCCTGCGCCGGTGCTGCGCGCCGTCCCCACCGCCCTGGACGAGCTGGCTGGCGTGCCGGCCTCGCCGGGCATCGCCATCGGCCGGGTGTTCCAGCACCGCCACGCCGCCATCGAGGTGGCGGAGGAGGGTGCCGGTCTCGAGCATGAGCGCGCCCACTTCGCCGTGGCCGTGCGCGAGGCGGCGCGCCAGATCGACGCGCTGCGGCGCCACCTCTCCGAGGGCTTCAAAGCGCAGATCCTGGAGGTGCAGATCGCCCTGCTCGAGGACCCGGATCTGCTGGAGATCATGGACGGGCTGCTCCTCCAGGGGAAGAGCGCGGCCTTCGCCTGGCGCGAGGCTTACCGGGACCACGCGGCGAGGCTGGAGGCGCTGGAGAGCCAGCTCATGCGCGAGCGGGCCGCCGACCTGCGCGACGTGGGTACCCGGCTGCTGTCGCTCCTGGCAGGCGTCGGCCAGGCGAAGGTCGAGGTGCCGGAAGGCTCGATCCTCGTCGCCGACGAGCTGACGCCGTCGGAAACCGCCGAGTTCGACCGGTCGCGCATCGCCGGGTTCTGCACCACCAGCGGCGGCTCGACCAGCCACGTGGCGATCCTGGCCCGGGCGCTCGGCATTCCTGCGGTGTGCGGCATCGACGAGGGAGCCCTCGCGCTGCCGAACGAGTCCCGCGTGGTCCTCGACGGGACGCTTGGCTTCCTCCGGACCAGCCCCGACGAGCGGCAGGTGGAGCAGGCCAGGGCGCGCATCGCCGCACACGCGGCCCAGCGAGAGCTGGACGCGGCCGCAGCGGTGGGACCGGGCCGTACCCACGATGGCCACCACGTGGAGGTGGTCGCCAACATCCGTAGCCTGGATGACGCCCGGCAGGCCCTGGCCGCCGGCGCCGAGGGGGTGGGCCTGCTGCGTTCGGAGTTCCTCTTCCTGGGGCGGGAGAGTGCGCCCACCGAAGACGAGCAGGCCGAGGCCTACACCGCCATCGCCGAGTTGCTCGGCAAGGAGCGCCCGCTCATCATCCGCACGCTCGACGTGGGCGGTGACAAGCCGCTCCCCTACCTGCCCCTGCCCAAGGAGGAGAACCCCTTCCTCGGCCTGCGCGGCATCCGCGTCAGCCTGGCCTACCCGGAGATGTTCCGGGCCCAGCTTCGCGCCGTGCTCCGGGCCGCGCCGTCCGGCAAGGTCCACCTCATGTTCCCCATGATCTCCTCGCTGGAGGAGATCCGTGCCGCCAAGCAGATCCTGGCCGAGGAGCAGCGGAGCATCCAGCGTGCTGTCAAGGTCGGCGTCATGATCGAGGTGCCATCTGCGGCGGTCATCGTCGAGCTGCTCGCCAGGGAGGTGGACTTCTTCTCCATCGGCACCAACGACCTGACCCAGTACACGCTGGCGACAGATCGAGGTCACGCCAAGCTGGCCCGCAACGCCGATGCGCTGAGCCCTGCCGTGCTGAGGCTCATCGCCATGACCGTGGAAGGGGCCCACGAGTACGGCAAGTGGGTGGGCGTCTGCGGCGGCATCGCCTCAGACCCGTTGGCGGTGCCGCTGCTGGTCGGGCTCGGGGTGGACGAGCTCTCGGTGAGCGTCCCGGCCATCGTGCCGGTCAAGGCGGCGCTGTCGCGTTGGCGGCTGCACGAGTGCGCCGACCTCGCCAACGAGGTGCTGCGGTGCCGGACCACCGCCGAGGTGCGGGCCGTGCTGGCGAGACAGGTCGAGGCGACGGACCCGGTCCCTGCCACGAGGGTGACCTCATGACCACGACCGCCGCGCCCGGGCTGGGGCGCACCTCGCCCTTCGCCGACGCCTTCTCCTTCCTGCAGAAGATCGGCAAATCGCTGATGCTCCCGGTGGCGGTGCTGCCAGTGGCCGGCCTGCTGCTGGGCATCGGGGCGGCCCAGTTCGCGTGGATGCCGCCGCTGCTCTCCGAGCTGATGAAGAGTTCGGGTGACGTGGTCTTCGGCAACATGGCGCTCATCTTCGCCGTGGCCGTGGCGCTCGGCTTCACCGAGAACGACGGGGTCTCGGCGGTGGCGGCCACCATCGGCTACACGGTGATGCTGGCGACGATGGGCGTGATGGCGCCGGTCTGGGGCCAGGTCCCGGTCACCATCATGGGCATCAAGGCGATGCAGACCGGCGTCTTCGGCGGGATCCTGGCCGGCGCGCTGGCAGCGGCCATGTTCAACCGCTTCTACCGGATCTCGCTGCCGCCCTACCTGGCCTTCTTCGCCGGGAAGCGCTTCGTCCCCATCATCACCGCCATCGGCGCCATCGTCCTGGGCGCGGTGCTCTCCGTGGTCTGGCCGCCCATCCAGTCGGGCATCAACGTGTTCTCGCACTGGGCCGCGGTGGGGGACCCACGGCTGGCGGCGACGGTCTACGGCTTCGTGGAGCGGCTGCTGGTGCCGTTTGGCCTGCACCACATCTGGAACGCCCCCTTCTTCTACGAGATCGGCAGCTTCACCGACGCCTCCGGCAAGGTGGTGACCGGCGACATCCCCCGCTACTTCTCAGGCGACCCGACCGCCGGGATCCTGGCCGGCGCCTTCCTCTTCAAGATGTTCGGCCTCCCTGCGGCGGCCCTGGCCATCTGGCAAAGCGCCAAGCCCGAGAACAAGGCGGCGGTGGGCGGCATGATGATCTCGGCCGCGCTCACCTCTTTCCTGACCGGGATCACCGAGCCCATCGAATTCGCCTTCCTCTTCGTGGCGCCGCAGCTCTACCTGCTGCACGCCGTGCTGGTGGCCTCGGCCCAGTTCCTCATGGCCAGCCTGGGCGCCCACATGGGCTTCACTTTCTCCCAGGGCGGCATCGACTTCATCGTCTTCAACGTCCTCAACCCCTTCTCGCAGAAGTGGTGGCTGGTGCTGGTGCTCGGCCCCATCTACGCGGGCGTCTACTACGTCACCTTCACGGCGGCCATCCGCGGGCTCCACCTCAAGACGCCCGGCCGCGAGGACGAGACCCCGGCCCTGGGGAGCGGAGCGGGGGTGGGGGTGGGCAGCGGGCGCTTCGGCAAGTCGAAGGAGCTGGTGCTGGCCTTCGGCGGGCGCTCCAACCTGAAGGCGCTCGACGCCTGCATCACCCGGCTGCGGGTCTCGGTGCGGGATCCGGCGCAGGTGAACCAGGCCAAGCTCAAGGCGCTGGGCGCGTCGGGCGTGCTGGTGGTGGGCAACGGCGTCCAGGCCATCTTCGGTCCGCTCTCCGAGAACCTGAAGACCGGCATGCAGGAGTACTTGAAGGAGGCCGGGGCTGAGGCGGACGGACCAGGCGTGCCAGCGGCGAGCGCCGCACCGTCTCCGGTGGCGCCGGTGGCCAGGCTGGCCGCGGAGCCTTGGGCGGTGCAGGCGGCCGTTCCGCTGCTGGCCGCCATGGGCGGGCGGGGCAACCTGCGACGCCTCGACCCGGTGGCCATGACGCGGCTGCGCGTCGAGCTGGCGAACCAGGCGCTCCTCGACGAGGAGGGCGCGAAGAAAGCCGGCGTGC
>JANYBC010000048.1 GCA_025360965.1 Anaeromyxobacter sp.
CGCGGCCGGCCGGCTGGCCCTCCTGCTGGAGGCCGGCGATCACCGCGCGGCGCGGCGCGAGGCGGCGCAGCTGCGGGCCGACGCCGCGGCGCCGGAGGCGGATCGGGCCGCGGCCGCCGAGCTGCTGGCCTCGCTCAGGCCCGAGCCGGCCGCGGTGCTGGTCGGGGTGGCCGGCGCGGTGGCGGCCCTGCTGATCGCCGCCCGCGTTCTGGCAGGCTGACCCGGCGCGTCGGAGGCCGCCCCGCGGCGGCGCTGGACATCTGCTGCGGGTGCGGGTCTGCTGCCGGCACCATGCCCCGCGCCTTCCGCCTCCCCTTCCACTATGCGTGGATGATCGCCGGCGTGGGCATGCTCTGCGTTTTCTCCGCCCTCGGGCTGGGGCGCTTCGCGCTCGGCATGCTGCTCCCGTCGATGGCCGGCACGCTCCCCCTCAGCTACGCCCAGATCGGGCTGGTGAGCACCGGCAACTTCGTCGGCTACCTGGCCGCGGTGCTGCTCTGCGGGCCGGCCGCCTCCCGGTTCGGTGCCCGGGCGGTGGTGGTGGCCGGGCTCCTGCTCATGGCCGGCTCGATGGCGCTGGTGGCCCACGCCACCAGCTTCGGCGCGGCCCTGGCGCTCTATGCGGTGACCGGCCTGGGGAGCGGCGCCGCCAACGTCACCACCATGGGGCTGGTGGCCCAGTGGTTCACCAGCGCGCGGCGGGGGCGGGCCGCCGGGTTCGTGGTGATCGGGAGCGGCCTGGCCATCATGCTCTCGGGCTGGCTGGTGCCACGCGTCAACGCGGCGGTGGGGCCGGAGGGCTGGCGCACCAGCTGGTCGATCCTGGCGGCCGTCGTACTCGGGGTGGGAGCGCTGGCGACGCTGCTCCTGCGCAACCGGCCGCGCGATCTCGGCCTGGCGCCCCTGGGGGCCGCCGACTCCGGTCACGCCACCCCGCCGCCCGGGAGCCGGCCGCCGGCCGCCCCGCCGCCTCACCCGGCCGCAGGGCCCCACCGCGGCGCCATCCGCCTGCTGGCCCTCATCTACGCCCTCTTCGGCGCCACCTACGTCATCTACGCCACCTTCATCGTCACCGCGCTGGTGCGCGAGCGCGGCTTCTCCGAGGCCGCGGCTGGCCGGGTCTGGTCGACCATCGGGCTCCTCAGCCTGCTGAGCGGGCCGGTCTTCGGGAGCCTCTCGGATCGGCTGGGGCGCCGGGCCGGACTGGCGCTGGCCTTCTCCATCCAACTCATCGCCTACCTCCTGGTGGCCGTGCCGCTCCCGGCGGCGGCGCTCTACGCCTCCATCGCCTGCTTCGGCGTGGTGGCCTGGTCGGTGCCGTCGATCGTGCTGGCGGCGGTCGGCGACCACGTCGGCGCCGACGGGGCGCTCTCTGGCTTCGCCTTCGTCACCTTCGCCTTCGGGCTGGGGCAGATCGCCGGCCCGGGGCTGGCCGGGGCCCTGGCCGAGCGGAGCGGCAGCTTCTCCTCCAGCTTCGCCATGGCGGCGGCGCTGGCCGGCGTCGCGCTGATCGCCACCTCCCGCCTGCGGCCGCCGGCGGGCTGACAGGACCTGCCGTCACCGGAGTCCGCCCCGTCCCCTCCACCACCGCTGCTCCCGGAGCCACCGTGCCCCAGACCCGCTTCGAACCGTTCCGAATCAAGATGGTCGAGCCCATCCGGATGACCACCCGGAGCGAGCGGGAGCGGCTGCTGGAGGAGGCCAGGCTCAACGTCTTCGCCCTCAAGGCCGACGACGTGCTCATCGACTTCCTCACCGACTCCGGGACCGGCGCCATGTCGGCGCGGCAGTGGGCCGGCATCATGCAGGGGGACGAGAGCTACGCCGGGGCGCGCAGCTTCTACCGGTTCGAGGCGGCGGTGCGCGACCTCACCGGCTACCCGCACGTCATCCCCACCCACCAGGGGCGGGCCGCCGAGCGGATCCTCTTCTCGGTGGCCACCCGGCCGGGCGACGTGGTGCCGAGCAACACCCACTTCGACACCACCCGCGCCAACCTGGAGTACGGCGGCGTCGAGCCGCTGGACCTGGTGATCGCCGAGGGGCGCGACCCGCGAAACCGCCACCCCTTCAAGGGGAACATCGACCTGGGGCGGGTCGAGGCGCTGCTGCGGGAGCGGGGCGAGCGCGTCCCCTTCGGCATGATCACCCTCACCAACAACTCCGGCGGTGGCCAGCCGGTGTCGCTCTCCAACCTGCGCGCCTACCGCGAGCTGCTCACCCGCTTCTCGAAGCCGCTCATCATCGACGCCTGCCGCTTCGCCGAGAACGCCATGTTCGTGAAGCTGCGGGAGCCCGGGCAGGGCGGGCGGAGCGTCAAGGCGATCGCGCAGGAGGCCTTCGCCCTCGCCGACGGGTGCACCATGAGCGCCAAGAAGGACGCCCTCGTCAACATCGGCGGCTTCATCGCCCTGCGCGACGACCGCTGGGTGGAGCCGGCCCGCAACCTGCTGGTCCTCACCGAGGGGTTCCCCACCTACGGCGGGCTGGCCGGCCGCGACCTCGAGGCCATGGCCATCGGCCTCTCCGAGGTGCTCGACGAGGACTACCTGCGCTACCGGCTGCGCACCGCCGAGTACCTGGGCGAGAAGCTGCTGGCCGGGGGGATCCAGATCGTGGAGCCGACCGGCGGCCACGCCGTCTACATCGACGCCCGCGAGTTCCTCCCCCACCTGCCGCCGGAGCAGTACCCGGCTTGGGCGCTCTGCGCCGCCCTCTACCTGGAGGGCGGGCTGCGCGGGGTCGAGATCGGCTCGGTGATGTTCGGGAAGCGGCTCGAGGACGGCACCGAGACCTTCCACCACGCCGAGCTGGTGCGGCTGGCCTTCCCCCGCCGCGTCTACACCCAGAGCCACTTCGACTACGCCGCCGAGGTGATCTGCGAGCTCAAGGCCCGGGCCGCCTCGGTGCGCGGCGTCCGGATCACCAGGCAGGCCAGCCAGCTGCGCCACTTCACGGCCGAGTTCGCCTGGGCCTGAGCCGCTCAGTCGGCCGGCGGTCCCTGCAGCTCGAAGTCGGGGATGGCCTCGCGCAGGTGCTCGCGCAGCCGGCTGGTGAGCCTGGCCTCGATCTGCCGGGCCCGCTCCCGGGTCAGCCGGTAGCGGTCGCCCACCTCCTGCAGCGTGAGCGGCTCGGTCCCCTCGGGCGGCAGCAGCCGGTGCTCGAAGATGAACCGCTCCTTCTCGTCGGTGATGGTGGCGGCGAAGACCTCGAGCTGCTCCTTGAAGATCCGCCGAAGCTGCTCGTCGCCCAGCGCCACGTCGGCGGCGGGCGAGGAGGCGCTCGGCAGCCGGTCCATGGGGGTGGCCGCCCCCTCGTCGGCGCCGCGCGCCGGGGCGTCGAGGGAGAGGTCATCGGACCCCATGCGCGCCGCCATCTCCTCCACCTCGTGCTCCTCGACGTCGAGGTTCTTGGCCAGCAGCCGCGGCGTCGGATCGATGCCACGGGCGATCAGCTTCTCCCGCTCCTTGCTCAGGTTGAAGAAGAGCTTGCGCTGGGCCTGGGTGGTGCCGAGGCGGACCAGCCGCCAGTTCTCCATCAGGAAGCGGATGATGTAGGCGCGGATCCACCAGGCCGCGTAGGAGGAGAGCTTCACCCCCTTGAGCGGGTCGTACTTCTTCACCGCCTGCATCAGGCCGAGGTTCCCCTCCTGGATCAGGTCGAGGAGCTGGAAGGCGGTGCGCCGGTACTCGTGGGCGATCTTGACGACCAGCCGCAGGTTGGAGGCGACCAGGGTGTAGGCGGCCTGCACGTCGCCGGTCTCTTGGTAGCGGACCGCCAGTCTGTGCTCCTCCTCGCGGGTGAGCAGCGGGTGGCGCGAGACCTCGGCCATGAAGGCCCGGAGCGGATCGTAGCGGGTGAGCCCGCCGGCCGGGGAGGCGGCGCGGGAGGGGACCGGCGCCGGGGGCTGGTCCTCCTGGGTGGGGTCGTCTGTGGGGTCTTCGGACATGCGGGCCGTGGGCCGCGAACTTCAGCAGGCCCCGGGCTGTGTGATACAAGGTGGTCCGCCCCCCGTGCAAGCCGCGGGGGGACCACCGGCGCATGGCGGTGCTCGCAAGCACGGCGTGGCTCCCGGTCCCGACACGCGGACCGAGCTCCTCGCGGAACAGGCGAAGCCGCCATGCGCCACTCAACGAAGCGAGTGATGACATGGAGAACGAGCAGCAGCCCGAGGCCACGGCCTCGACGGTGTCCGATTACGTCTCGGACGCCTCTTTCGACGAGATGAACCTGGCGGAGCCCCTCCGCCGCGCCATCGCGGAGCACGGCTACACCAAGCCGACCCCGGTCCAGTCGCGCACCTTCCGCCCGGTCCGCGACGGGAAGGACGTCATCGTCCGCTCCAAGACCGGCACCGGCAAGACCGCGGCCTTCGCCATCCCCATCCTGGAGCGGATCCCGGACGGGCGGCGCAAGCCCTCGGTGCTGGTGATGTGCCCGACCCGCGAGCTGGCCATCCAGGTCGGCCAGGAGTTCGAGGCCCTGGCCAGGCACCGCGACCTCTCGGTGGTGACCATCTACGGCGGCGCCTCGATGGGTGAGCAGCTCGACAAGCTCAAGGCCGGGGCCGAGATCGTGGTCGGCACGCCGGGCCGGGTCTTCGACCACATCCGCCGCAAGACCCTGCTCCTCGAGGAGTGCATCGTCTCGGTCCTCGACGAGGCCGACGAGATGCTCAACATGGGCTTCTTCGAGGAGGTGACGCGCATCCTCGACCACCTCCCCGCCACCTGCCAGCAGCTGCTCTTCTCGGCGACCGTCCCGGCCGACATCGAGCAGATCATCAAGCAGTACCTGACCACCCCGGAGACCATCCTGCTCTCCGGCGACGAGTACCGCGTCGACAACATCCACAACGTGCTCTACCACACGGTCGACGCCTACCCGAAGCCGCGCAACCTGCTCTACATGATCGAGCAGGAGGAGCCGGAGACGGCCATCGTCTTCTGCAACACCCGCAGCGACACCTCGCTGGTCTGCGCGGTGCTCAACCGAAACGGCTACGACGCCGAGCTGCTCAACGGCGACCTGGCGCAGAAGGAGCGCGAGCGGGTCATGGCCAAGGTGAAGCGCGGCGAGGTCCGCTTCATGGTGGCGACCGACATCGCGGCCCGCGGCATCGACATCTCCGACCTGTCCCACGTCGTCAACTACTCGCTGCCGGAGGACCCCTCGGTCTTCATGCACCGGGTCGGCCGCACCGGCCGCATCGGCAAGAAGGGGACCAGCCTCTCGCTGGTCTCGGGCGCCGAGATCATGACGCTGTCGGCGCTGCAGAAGAAGTTCAGCATCGACTTCGAGGAGCGCAAGCTGCCCACCCCCGAGGAGGCCAAGGGGCGCTGGACCGAGCGCCACGTGGCCGAGCTCAAGGAGGCGATGAGCGCCTCGATCTTCGAGGCCTACATCCCGCTGGCCCAGCAACTCAAGGCCCGCCCTGACGGCGAGTACCTGACGGCCTTCGCGCTCAAGTACTTCTTCCAGCACCACCGCATCGAGAAGATGACCGACCTGCAGAAGGCCGAGCACAAGAAGGTGGAGCACGACCGCAAGGAGCTGCTGGAGAAGAGCTTCCTCAAGGACCGCGAGCGCGAGAGCCGTGGCCCCCGCGCCGGTCGAGGCGGCGAGCGCGACCGTGGGCCGCGTCGCGAGCACGGGGATCGTCCCCGCGAGGACCGGCCCCGCGAGGTGCGGGCGCCGCGCGAGGAGCGCCCTCGCCCGCCACGCGCCGAGCGCCCGGCCCTGGTCGACACCGACCTGTCGAGCATCCCCACCATCGAGGTCTCGGCCACGCTCGAGGACTCGGGCTCCCGCCCGGCCGCCCCGGAGCGCGAGACTCCGGCCCGCGAGGTCTCGGCGGAGCGCGAGGTCTCGACGGTGCGCGAGGTCCATGCGGAGCGCGAGGTCCGCGTCGAGCGCGAGGCCGGCGTTCGCGGTGAGGGTGGCGTTCGCGGTGAGGCCGGCGAGCCCCGCCCGTCACGCGGCCGGGTCTTCATCTCATGGGGCGAGGAGTCCGGCGCCGACGAGGCCACCATCCGCGCGCTGGTCTCGGCCGGGGTGCCCGGCACCGAGCTGCTGCTGGTGGAGCTGCGCCGCAGCCACACCTTCGTCGAGGTGCAGCCGGAGGCGGTCGATCCGCTCGTGAACGCGCTGAACGGCAAGCTCCACGGCGACCAGCCGCTCCTGGTGGAGCGGGCCAGGCGCCGCCGCCGCCGGTAGGCGAGGCGTCGCCGGTCGGGGGCGCTAGCCCTAACCGCCGATGGTGTTGGGCTGCGCGGGCGAAGGGGCCTGGGCCGGGGGCAGCGCCGCCGGTGCCGGGCTCGCCACCGCGATTCCGTCGAGCCTCGCCTGCAGCGGGGCCAGGTCGGCCCTGAAGCCGGGGAGCCACTCGGCGCGCACCGGCGCCTCGCGCGGCACCTTGAGCTGGGCCGGGTTGATGTAGGCCCCGCCGCGCAGCACCGCGTAGTGCAGGTGCGGGCCGGTGGAGAGCCCGGTCGAGCCGACCGCGCCGATCACCTGCTTCTGCGAGACCGGCCGGCCGGTCGTGACCGCTGCGCCGGAGAGGTGGCAGTAGAGGGTCTCGAGGCCGTTGCGGTGGCGGAGCGTCACCGAGATGCCGCAGCCGCCGTTCCAGCCCGCCTGCTTGACGACCCCGTCGCCGACCGCCCAGACCGGGGTGCCGACGGGCGCGCCGTAGTCGGTGCCCATGTGCGCCGCCTGGTAGCCGAGCAGCGGGTGGTTGCGATTGCCGAAGCCGGAGGTGACGTGGGCGAACTGGAGCGGCGTCTTCAAGAAGCCGCGCCGGGCGCTCTGACCCTCGTCGTCGAAGTAGCTGGTCTGGCCGTCGGGGGCGGTCCAGCGGAAGAGCCGCTTCGTGCCGGCGGTGGTCCCCTGGTACTCGACCGCCTGGACCTCTCCGTAGCGCAGCAGCCTGCCGTCGGCCAAGGTCTTCTCCACCAGCACCGTCATGCGGTCGCCGCTGCGCACGTCGCGGTAGAAGTCGATGTCCCACGCCAGCACGTCGGAGGCCAGCACCGCCAGGATGGGATCCTCGTCGGCCGCCTTGAGCGACTGGTAGAGCGAGCCCTTCACCTCGACGGTGACCCGCACCACGTCCGACTTGAGGTCGACAGGGCGGCGCACCGCGTCCCAGCCCCCGTCGGGCCGGCGCGTCACCAGGTACTCCTCGGCGCGACCCTGGCGGTAGGTGAGGCGGGCCAGCGCCGCCTCGCCAGCGCGACGCTCCACGATGAGCTGGTCGCCGGTGCGGGCCTTGCGCGCCGGGAAGTGCGACTCGAGCGCGCCGACCACGGCGGCCGCCTCGGCGCCAGTCAGCTTGAGCTTCGGCAGCACCTGCCCCAGCGTCTGGTCGCGGCCGAGCCGGGCGGTGGTGGTCTCGAACCGGTCGGGTGGCGGTGGCAGCGGGGCGGGGGCCAGCACCACGGGCGGGGGCGGCGGCGGCGGGGCCGGGGGCGTGACCGGGTGGCCGACCGTGCCGTACCAGGAGAGGAGGCCGAAGGCGACCACGCCGAGCAGCCCGAGCAGGAAGGCGTTGCGGCGGCGTGGTTTGCGGGCCTCGTCGAACATGGGCGCGGAAGGTACCACGGCAGATCCGGCGCTGGAACAGCCGCGGCGCCGCGGGCGGTGTCAGGGCGGCTTGCGCCTGAAGTACTCGACCTGCCACTGCCGCACCGCCTGCTCATGGCAGGTGAGGTCGGGGCAGAAGACGTGGGTCCCGTCGTTGCGCGAGACGAAGAACAGGTCGCTGCAGGGAGCGGGAGTGAGCGCCGCCTGGATGGCGGCGGCGCCGGGGCTGGCGATGGGGCCGGGGGGCAGGCCGGCGGTGGAGTAAGTGTTGTAGGGGTGCGGCGCCTGCAGATCGACCCGCGAGATGTTCTTGGACCAGCGGCCAGTGCGCAGGTAGGTGGCGTACATGACCGTCGGGTCGGTCTGGAGCTTCATCCTTCGCCTCAGCCGCTGGTGGAAGACGCAGCTGATCCGCGGCCGCTCCCTGGCCTGGCCGGTCTCCTTCTCGATGATCGAGGCGAGCGTGATCACCGCGGCCCGGTCGAGCGTCACCTCGGGGAGGCGGTGGGCGTCGGCCCGCTCGTACTCCAGGAAGGTGCGGTGCACCATGGCCTCGAGGATCTGCCTGGCGGTGACGCCGCGGGCGAAGGCGTAGGTGTCCGGGAAGAGGTAGCCCTCCAGGGACTCGGCCGGGACCCCGAGGGCGTTGGCCTCGGCGGGGGCGTGGGCCAGCAGCAGGAAGGACTCGGCCGGGGCCAGCCCGCTCTGCCCGACGATCTCGGCGATGTCGTCGATGCGCAGCCCCTCGGGCACGGTGAAGCGGTAGAGCCGCACCTCGCTTTTGTAGATCCGCTCCAGCACCTCGTCGGGGGTGAGCGGTCCAGCGAAGGCGTACTCGCCCTGCTTGAGCGGCCGCGGGTCCCTCTTCAGGAAGCGGAGGTAGCGCGTGGCCAGGTCGCCGTCCGAGAGGACGCCCGCCCTGGACAGGGTTCGCACCACCGCCCGGGCCGAGGCGCCGGGCGGGATCTCGACCACCTTCTCCTGCTCGGAGCCGAAGGGCGTGGCGCGGAAGGCCTCGAGCTGCCGCCAGGCCAGGAGCCCCGCCACCCCGGCCGCCAGGATCGCCACCGCCAGCAGGACGCCGACCAGGCGGAGCGCTCGCCTCACGCCGGCCTCCCGTCGAGCCACCCCTGCAGGATGACGGCGGCCGCCTCGGCGTCGATGAGCCCCTTCTGGTCGCGCGCCGACAGCCCCTGATCGCGCAGCCGGGTCGAGGCCTCGAAGGTCGAGAGCCGCTCGTCGTGGAACTCGACCGGGAGGCCGAGGCGGGCGCCCAGCTTGCCCGCGAAGGCCCGGGCCAGCCGCGCCGAGCCGCCCTCGCTCCCGTCCATGTTGAGGGGCAGCCCGACCACGGCGCGGGTCACCTCGTACTGGGCGGCCACCTCGGCGATGGCGTCGAGATCGACGGCGTCGCCGTGGCGGGGCACGGTGGCGTGCGCCCGGGCCGTCCGCAGCACGTCGTCGGCCAGGGCCAGCCCGATCCGTGCGCGGCCCACGTCGAGACCGAGGTAGCGCATGAGGGGGGAATCTAGGGGCGGCTCCTGGCGCCGTCAATCGGTCGATTCACGGACCGGCGCCTCTCTGGCGGACCGGGGACCGCGGACCCGGGTGGCGCAACTCTTCGCCGTTGCTCGCCCTGGAGGCTGGCACGGGACTCGCTCTGCTGGTCGGGTGGCGGCTGGAGCCGCCTCACTCCTGGAGGGAGCTCATGTCCTTGATCTCGTCCGTCACCGGCGCCGCGGCCGCATTGGCCACCGGGCTCGACCACGTCACCGGCACCACCACCGGCATCCCCACCAGCGCTGGCCAGCGCAGCCGTCAAGCCGGGGAGGCGGTCGGGTTCACCTCGCCGCTGCGCTCCGACAGCCTGACCGTCAAGCTGGCCGCCGCGAAAGGAAAGAAGTGGATCGCGGCCAAGGCCCCGGCCAAGGGGCCGACCTCACGCACGACGGTGAAGGCCAGGCCCTCCACGCCCAAGGCCGGCTACGCCAGCGGGTCGACCAGCGCCGACTTCGCCTTCCTCAAGGACCCGACGCTCTCCGTCGAGGAGAAGCTCTTCCGCTTCATGTGCGCCATCGCCAAGCGGAACGACGACGAGGTCCTCAAGAAGATGGAGGAGATGAAGGGCGGCCCCAGCAAGGCCGCCTCCTCGTCGGGCGGCTCGAGCAGCGCGGGGTCGGCCAAGAAGTCGAGCGGCTTCAGCGTCTGGAGCGCGCTCAAGGTGATGATCCCGACGCTCGGCATCACCGCCAAGGTGCTGGGGGACGCCCAGCTCAAGTCGCTGCTGACGCAGCTCTCCGGCCCGGTGCTGGCGGGGGCCGCCACCGCGCTCGGCCTGCCCATGCTGGCGCCGCTGGCGCTGAGCGCTGGCCCCAAGGTGGTCCGCGACATCCTCGACGGGAAGCTCGGTGGGGAAGGGCCGGCAGCGGCCGGGGAGGGGGCCGGGAGCGGCTCGACCAGCACCTCGGGCGGCGGCGGGTCGAGCTCCACCACCTCGACTTCGGCCACCTCGGGCAAGAACGAGCAGGTCCAGCTCATGGAGCTGCAGCGGCTCATCGACAAGCAGAAGGAGATGTTCGCGATGGTGAGCAACATCCTGCGGGCCCAGCACGACACCCGCATGTCGATCATTGGAAACGTGAGGTGAGGCCCGCCATGGAGACCAGGTCGACGAGGCAGGACGAGGCGCTGGCGGGTGAGGCGACCATGGCCGAGGCGCTCGGCCTGACCGAGGAGCTCGGTGAGGCGATCGCGGGCCTCGCCGAGACCGAGCTGGCCGCCGGGCGGTACGACGCCGCCCGGACCATCCTCGAGGGGCTGGTGGTGACCAACCCGCGCGAGGTGCGCGGCTGGATCCTGCTGGCCCGGGTCCACCGCGGCATGGGGCAGCCGCTGGCGTCGCGCTTCTGCGCCGAGGTGGCAGGGATCCTGGCCCCGGCCTCGCCAGAGGCCCAGCTGGCCCGCGCCGAGGGGCTCCTGCTGTTCGAGGAGGACCGGGCCACGGGGCTGGAGCTGCTCGCCCGGCTGGAGGCGGGGGAGGGGATGGTGGCCGAGCGGGCGGCCGCGCTGCGGACAGCGTCCGGCGCCCAAGCATCCCCCTAAGGGGGCACCACAGGCAAGGCCAGGATCCCTGGCGGTCCTTGGCCGTTGTCACCCGCTCGTAGTAAAGAGACGGCGCAACAGAAGCTTCGGGCGTCCCCGGCTCCACCGGGGCCGCTCGTGGCCTATCGGGAACCCGGATCAGCCGGGCCCGGCGTCGGAAGGGACAGTTCGAGTGAGCGAGAAGGAAGCGAACATCGAGGTTCAGGGCATGGTCGACGAGGCCCTGGCCGGCGGCATGTACCGGGTCAAGGTCGACCAGGGTCCGATCGTCCTCGCCTATGCCTCTGGCAAGATGAAGAAGTTCCACATCCGCATCATCCCGGGCGACCGCGTCAAGCTCGAGCTCTCGCCGTACGACCTCACCCGCGGCCGCATCACCTACCGCGATAAGTGAGCGTGGCCCCCCCGCCAAGGCGCAAGCTCTGGCTCGACTGGCAGCGCGGCCTCGCCGTGCTGTTCATGATCCAGTTTCACATCCTCGACGCCTGGCTCTCCCCGGGGGGCAAGGCCGGGCATGAGCAGCTCTTCACCGCCCTGACCTGGATCGGCGGCCTGGCGGCCCCCGGCTTCATCTACATGGCCGGGCTCTCGCAGGCGCTCTCCGACGAGGCCCAGGCGCGCAAGGGGGGCGACCCGCGGACCCGCCGCGCGGCGGCCATAGGACGCGGCCTCTGGCTGCTCGGCATCGCCTTCCTCTTCCGCATCTTCTCCTTCGTGGCCGGCGGCGCGTGGGGACCGGGCTGGGGGATCCCCTACGTGCTCGGCGTCGACGTCCTCTCGGTGGTCGGCTTCGGGATGACGCTGGCGGTGAAGCTCGGCGCCTGGCACCCGCGCCGGCCCCGGCTGGCGATCTGGGGCGGCCTGGCGATGGTGCTGGTCTCCTTCTTCTGGCGCGGCGCCTGGCGCTGGGACGGCTGGCACGACATCCTCAAGGTCGACGTCCTCAACGTCATCGCCGTCGGCATGATGGTCTCGGCCTGGCTCTCGGTGGGCAGGCCGCGCAAGGTGGCGCTGGCGCTCACCGGCGGCGCGGCGCTGGCGGTGATCTTCGTCACCCCGGCGCTCGGCGCCCTGCTTGCCTGGCGCGACCAGCCCTGGTTCCTCCACCAGCTCTCCGCCGACCCGCTCAAGAAGCTCTTCGACCTCCCGGCCGCCTACCTCTACGGCCTGCCGCCGCGCAGCCAGTTCATGCTCTTCAACTGGATCGCCTTCCTGCTGGCCGGGGCCACCATGGCGCCGCTGCTGACCGGCACCAGCCGGCCGCTCCTGGTGCTCGGGATCGCGGCGGCCATCTACGGGGTGGGGCGCGCCATCGACCCGTTCATCACCATGCCGGTGAGCGACCCGGTCTTCTGGTGGATCAACGCCCCGAGCTGGTTCTTCACCCGGCTCGCCATCTGCATCGGCCTGACCGGGGCGCTGCAGCTCCTGCCCGACCTGATGGAGAGGCCGCTGGCCTGGCTCTCGACGCTGGGGCGGCAGTCGCTGGCCGCCTACATGGTCTCGCTGCAGCTCACCTACGGTGGCTCAGCGAAGTTGATGGGGCTGGACCACGCCGTGGCGCTGCCGCTCTTGCTCTCCACCATGGTCAACATGGTGGTGGCGATGGTGGTGGTGAGCAAGGCCTGGGAGTGGTGGCTGGTGCGGGAGCGCCAGCGGCTGGCGGCGCCCGTCGCCGGGGGCTCAGCGCCCGTCACCACCTGACGGAGGCGCGCCCTGATCCGGGGCGGCGGCAGCCGGCTCCTCGGGCTCGCGCTCGTCGGTGACCGGCTCGGCCACGGCCGCATCCGACGGCTCCAGCGGCGGGGGCGCGCCGAAGGCGAAGGCTAGCCGCTCTCCCAGCGCCTGCTGGAGCGTCCCGTCGGTGATGACCTGGAAGCCGTTGAGCCGCTGCAGCAGGTCGTCGACCCGCGCCCGGAAGGCCCGCTCGCCGAGCCCGGCCGCCACCAGGGCATGCGAACGGTGCGGGCTCGGGATGATGGCTGCGAGGAAACAGGCCTGGCGGGGAGTGAGGCCGCGGGCGTCGACGCCGAAGTAGGCGCGCGCGGCCGGCCCGATGCCGTGCAAACCAGGGCCCCACTCGATGAGGTTGAGGTAGAGTTCGAGGAGCCGCGCCTTGGGCAAGGTCGCCTCCAGGCCGACCGTCACCAGGGCCTCGCGGGCCTTGCGCGCCAAGGTCCGGTCGCGCGAGAGGAAGAGGTTCTTGGCCAGCTGCTGCGAGATGGTCGAGCCGCCGCGCACCACGCGCCCGGCCTGGGCACCGGCCGCCATGGCGTCGAGCAGCTCGGCGAAGTCGAAGCCCTGGTGGCCGAAGAAGCCGGCGTCCTCGGCGCTGGTGACGGCGCGAACCACGTGGCCGGGCAACTCTGCGATGGGGACGAAGGCCAGGTTGCCGGGGCCCAGCTCGACGCTTCGCCCCCGCTCGCCGTCGGGGTGAGCCACGAAGGGCAGGAGCAGCGGGCTGGGGGGCTCCTCCCGGACCGCGGCGCGCAGCGGCGCCAGGTCGAGCGAGGCCTGCACCGTCCAGCCGACCAGGGGGGTGAGCGGACCGGAGAGCCGGAGCGCGCCGCCGAAAGAGCCCGGTGGGCGCGGCGCGGTGGAAGGCGGGGCCAGCCCAGGCGGAATGGCCGCCACCAGCGCCCGGTAGTCGACCGGGGGCATGTGGACGGCGAGCGTGAAGGACGGATCGGCGCCGAGAGCGAGCGCCCCGTCCACCTCGAGCCGCAGGGGCCCGAGCGGATCGAACCGACCCCGCCGCAGCTCCAGCCGGCGCGATGATCGGCTCCAGATCAGCTCTCCTTCTCCCCGAGCGGAGAGCGGGCCGATCGGCTCCGGCCCGAGCCGCTCACCGCTGAGCCGGAGCCGCGCCAGGTCGGCCCGCACCGAGGCCCGGAAGCCGCCCGGCCCCGAGGTCCCGGTCGCCACCAGCGACAGCTCTCCCGCCTCGGCCCGGAGGCTGCTCGGGACCGGGCCGGCCGGGAGGTCGGCCACGCCGAGCGTCGCGGTCACCTGGAACTCCCAGCCACGGTCCTCGGAGGTGGCGCGCCGCAGCCGGGCCTCGAGCCGGCCGCCACCAGGAAGCAGGGCCTCGGCCTCGACCTGCTCTCCGTCGGCGGTGGTGCGCCGCGCAAGCTGCCCGTCGACCGGGCCGAGCTGCAGTATGGCGCCGCGCCATGGCACCACCAGCGTGAAGCCCATGACGTGGATGACCGGATCGCGGGAGCGGGTCACGGGGCCGGGCGGCCTGGCCGGCCCTCGCCGGGTCCGCCAGCGCTCCAGGGCCGCCTCCAGCTCCTGCCCCCGCTCTCCGGGGGCGAAGCGGACGCCGTAGAGCCTCACCGTGGCGGGCTCGAGGTGGCCGGCCAGGCCGGCCAGCAGGCCGGCCCGGACCCGGATTCGCTCGATGGAGAGGAGCGGCTCGGCGCCCGGGGTGGAGGAGGGGAGTCGGAGCGGACCGAGCCAAGCGCGGAAGGCCCAGTCGATCTCGACCGGCTCGGCCAGCTCCACCGGTCCCAGCCTGGCGCGCAGGAGCTCCAGGGCGCGGACCTGGATCCGGGCCTGGATGGAAGGCCGATCGACGGCGGAGTGCAGCCCGATCCAGGCCAGGCCGACCAGCGCTCCGGCGACCAGCCCGAGGCGCGCCTGCCAGCGCAGCCGGCCAGGCAGCCTCGGACCGGCAGGTCCCGAAGGGGGGGCGGCAGGAGATTCCATCGCTGGCTCAATGGTCTAGCCGGGGTCGGCGCCAGAGGCAACGGTCGCTTCCAGGGGAAGGCGCTGCCCCTGATTCCTGTTAGGATCTCCGGAGCACGATGACCCACCTTGGACCTACCCTGCGCCGGCAAAGGCGCCGCGATCGGCCCGGCCTCCGGACCCTGCTCGCGGTGGTCATCTCCTTGATGGCCAACTGGCTGCTGGTGACCCGCCTCGACGCCAGCGCGCTCGGGCTGGGTCCGGTCAAGGAGGTCAGGCCTGTCGACCTGGCCGCGGTGGGCGCCGCGGCCTGGAACGCCAACCGGACCATCCGCGATCCGGGCGCCTCCCCTGCGCCCCCGGCTCCGGCCCCGGCGCCGCCGCCTGAGGAGCAGCGCAAGACGCCCGGCCAGGTGGTCGAGACGGCCAGCTCCAACGCCAAGCCGCCCCGGGACACGAAGTTCGTCTCGGACCGTGACAACTCGGTCGACAGGGAGACGCGCTCGCGCTTCCGCGGCCCGGGGGCCCCGGCGGCGCCCGCCGGACCGGCCGGTCAGGGTGCGGCGGTCAGCAAGGCCCAGGGCGGCCAGGACGGGACGTCGGAGAAGTTCGTCGAAGGGCGCGTCGGCAACCGGGCCGGCGAGGACCGGAAGCTGGCGATGAACAGGAGCACCGCCGGCGAGCGCCCACCGCCGACGGCCGGCGGGGAGATCCCGACCCTGCCGTGGGAACCCAAGGTGACGCTGGAGCCGAGCCGCTCACCCGGCGCCGCGGGTGGCGGTGACGGTGGCCTGCGCCGCCCCGGCCAGTACGACCCGCGGCTGGCCATCTCCCCGGCGACCCTGGCTCGCCTCGCCGGCGGCGGCTCGCCCGACAAGCTCGACAACGTCGACGACGGCGACGGCACCTTCCTCAACACCCGCGAGTGGAAGTACGCGACCTACTTCAACCGGATCAAGCAGGCGGTCTCCTCCACCTGGAACCCGCAGCGCGCCCTCGACCAGCGTGATCCGGATCGCTCGCTCTTCGGCAGCCGCGACCGCTACACCCTGCTCACGGTGACGCTCGACAACACCGGGTCGCTGAAGGACGTGGTCGTGAAGAAGACCAGCGGCGTGGAGTTCCTCGACAAGACCACCATCGAGGCCTTCAAGCGGGCCCAGCCCTTCGCCAACCCGCCGCCCGGCATCGTCGAGCCGAACGGCGAGATCCGCTTCACCTTCGGCTTCTACCTGGAGGTCGGCCACGGCTTCCAGATCTTCCGGGGCGGGCCGTGAGCCGGGCCTCGGCCCGCGGCGGAGTCCGGGGATGAGCGAGACGGTCCGGCGGGCCATGCCGGTCAGCAAGCGGGTGGCGCTCATCGCCCATGACCGGCGCAAGAGCGACCTGCTGGCCTGGGTGGCCTACAACCGGCCGGTGCTGAAGGAGCACCGGCTCTGCGCCACCGGCACCACCGGGGCGCTGGTGGCGGCGCGGACCGGCCTGCCGGTGGAGCGCTTCCGCTCCGGCCCGCTCGGCGGCGACCAGCAGGTGGGGGCGCGCATCGCCGAGGGGGAGATCGACATCCTCATCTTCTTCTGGGACCCGCTCGAGCCGCAGCCGCATGATCCCGACGTCAAGGCGCTGCTGCGCCTGGCGGTGCTCTACAACATCCCGACCGCCTGCAACCGGGCCACCGCCGACTTCCTGGTGGCCGCGCCGCTATTTCACGATAAGTACGACCAGCAAGTGGCCGACCACGACGCCGATAGGGAAGCCTTCCTGGCGGAGCAGCTCAAGCGCTGATGGGTCCCCCCGGGGTCACGGGCCCGCCCTCGCCGGCGGCGCTGGCCTTCGTGCTGCAGGGGGCGGCCGCACTGTACCTCGTGGCGCTGCTGGCCACCTTGCTCCGCCCGGCCTGGGCGCGGGCCCCGCTGGCGCTGGGGGCGGCGCTCCACGTCGGCTGGTCGCTCTGGCGCGGGCTGCTCATCGGCTTCCTCCCGCTCACCAACAAGACCGAGTCCTTCGCCGGCGCGGCGCTGGCGGTGGCGCTGGTCGGCGTCATCGCCTTCCGGCCGGCGCGGGCCTACCTGCTGCCCCTGCTGGCGGTGCTGGGGGCGGCCATGGCCGTGGCGCTGAGCTTCCCGCAGGGGCTCCACTGGCCGCCGCCGCTGATGCGGACCGCCTGGTACCCGGCCCACGTGCCGCTCTCCTTCCTGGCCTACGGGGCTTGGACGGCGGCGGCCGCGGCCGGCGTCGCCTGGTTCACCGACCGTGAGGCGGGCTGGCTCTCGCTCATCGACCGGCTCGGCCTCTGGGGCTTCGCGCTCTGGTCGCTCTCGATGATCTGCGGCGGCGTCTGGGGGGTGGTGGCCTGGGGGGCCTGGTTCCTCTGGGACCCGAAGGTGGTCTGGTCGGTGATCCTCTGGTTCCACGCCTCCACCTTCGTCCACCTCCGGCTCACCCCGTCGCTCGCCGCGCGCCCCTGGGTGCGGCCGGCGCTGGCGCTGCTCGGCTTCCTGCTGGTGCTGGTGGCCTACGTCGGCACCTCCTTCTTCTTCGGGAGGTCGAGCCATGCCTTCGGCTGATGCCCCCGCCGCCTCCGGCCGCGCCCTGGTCCAGGCGGCCGGGCCGGGCCGCTGGGAGTGGCTCCGCTCGCAGGGGCTGGGGGTCTGCTGCGGCCTGGCCACGGTGCTGCTGCTGGCCATCGGCTCGGTGGTGATGGCGGCCACCCGCGACGGCGCCTCGGCCGGCATCGGGCTCGACGACCTGACCGGCTTCTTCCTGCGCCCCAGCCTGGCCCACCTCTGGTTCTACGCGCTGATCCCGGTGGCGGCCCTCTATGCGCTCAACGCGCTGCTGGCGACCTGGGAGACGGTGACCAGCCGCTGGCGCGCCGGCCTGCGCCAGCCGAGGGCCTACGCCGCCGCGGTGATGCACCTGGCCTTCCTGGTGGCCCTGCTGGCCCACCTAGCCGGCGGCTTCCTGGCCCGGGAGGGCGGCGCCTGGGTGGTGAGCGAGGGCTGGCAGCCGCTCCCGGCCTTCGGCGAGGCGCGGCTGGTCTCCCTCCAGGTCGAGGCGCTTCCCAACGGCATGCCGCGCGAGGTGCACGCCGCGGTCGAGCTGCGCGGCGCCGACGGGCGCGTCGAGGCGGTCGAGGTCGGCTACAACAGGCCGCTTTCGGCGGGGTGGGGGAACAGGCTGGCGCTCCTCTCCGAGTTCGGGCAGGTCCAGGTGGCGCGGCTGGCCTCGGGGGACGAGGGCTGCGCGCTGGCGCAGGAGCAGGGGTGCCTGCTGGGCGGGGAGCGGATCGAGTTGCTGGCCTTCGCCGAGCAGGGCGGCGCGGGGGACCGCCAGGCGCTGGTGCGGCGCACCGGTGCCGGTGGCCGGCCCGAGGTGCGCTGGCTCCGCGCCGGCGAGATGCTGGCGCTGCGGAATGGCCGGCCGCTGCTGCTGGTGGAAACGGCCGTGGCCCCGGCGGTGCTGCTGCGGGTACGCGAGACGCCGGGCAATCCCATCGCCCTAATGGCGGCGGCGCTGCTGGCGATCGGGGTCGGGATGATGTGGAGGCACCTATCGCGCGGCCTTTAGGCCGCGACTACACCTTCATCCCCTTGGTCCAGCGCAGCACCGGCTTGCGGGCGGCGCGGGTCTCGTCGAGGCGGGCGCGGAACGGCCTCACCGGCGAGGCCTTGAGCCCTTCGGCGTCGCGGGTGGCCTCCTCGGCGATCGCCTTCATGGCGGCGACGAAGGCGTCGATGGTCTCCTTCGACTCCGTCTCGGTCGGCTCGATCATGATGGCGCCGTGGACCACCAGCGGGAAGTAGATGGTGGGGGGGTGGAAGCCGTGGTCGATGAGCCGCTTGGCCACGTCCATGGTGGTGACCCCGGTCTCCTTCTGCGCGGTGTCGTCGAAGACCACCTCGTGGAGCGAGTCGGTCTGGTAGGGGAGGTTGAAGACCCCCTTGAGCGCGGCCCGGACGTAGTTGGCGTTGAGCACCGCCAGGTCGGAGGTGGCCTTGAGCCCCTCGGGCCCGAGCTCGCGCAGGTAGGCCCAGGCCCGGACCATCATGCCGAAGTTGCCGTGGAAGCCGTGGATGCGGCCGATGGTCTGCGGGCGCTCCTTCGGATCGGTCACCAGCCGGTAGCTCTCGCCCTCCTTGACCACCAGCGGCAGCGGCAGGAAGGGGGCCAGCGAGGCCTTGACCGCCACCGGGCCGGAGCCGGGGCCGCCGCCGCCGTGCGGGGTGGCGAAGGTCTTGTGGAGGTTGTACTGGATGACGTCGAAGCCCATGTCGCCGGGGCGGGCGTTGCCGAGCAGGGCGTTCATGTTGGCGCCGTCGCCGTAGACCAGCCCACCCTGTGCGTGGACCACCTTGGCGAACTCGGCGATGTCGGTCTCGAAGACCCCGAGCGTGTTGGGGTTGGTGATCATGATGGCCGCGACGTCCTGGTCCATGGCCGCCGCCACGGTGTCGGGGTGGAGGCGACCGTCGGGGCCGCTGGCCAGGGTGACGCAGCTGTAGCCGTTGAGCGCCGCCGAGGCCGGGTTGGTGCCGTGGGCGGTGTCGGGGATCAGCACCTTCTTGCGCGGGTTGCCGTGGGCGGCGTGCCAGGCGCGGATCACCATCAGGCCGCAGAGCTCGCCGTGGGCGCCGGCCGCCGGGTTGAGGGTGGTGGCGTCCATCCCGGCGATCTCGGAGAGGGCCCGCTCCAGCGCGTACATCAGCTCCAGCGAACCCTGGGCGTGCTCGGCCGGGGCCAGCGGATGGAGCGAGGCGAACCCGGGCAGGCGGGCCAGGGCCTCGCTCGACTTGGGGTTGTACTTCATGGTGCAGGAGCCGAGCGGGTAGAAGCCGGTGTCGATGCCGTGGTTCCAGACCGAGATGCGCGTGAAGTGGCGGACCACCTCCAGCTCGGAGAGCTCGGGGAGGCCATCGACGCCGTCGCGCAGCAGCCCCTTCGGCAGGTCGGCGGCGGCG
>JANYBC010000050.1 GCA_025360965.1 Anaeromyxobacter sp.
GTCGGGCTCGGGCGGCGAGGGGTGGGCGCCGAGGTCCTCCTGGCAGATGGCCTCGGCGAGCTCTTCGCGCGCCGCCGGCTCGAGCACGAGGCCGGTCCGCCCCCAGGGCCTCCTCGCGCATGCCTCCCACCGATTGCACTCTCCGTCATGGCTGAACGGGCGTATCGCACTCCCGACCCAAGAGGGACGGCGCCCGGACGCGCCGGCGCGCGCCCTCGATGAGGGCACGCATCTCCCGGGTTAGTATCCTGGACCGCGGCACACCGCCCGAAACCGACCGCCACGCTGGGATCCCTTGAGCATCTTCTACTTCTGTCCGGAGACGGACCGGCCGATCGGTGGCATCAAGCAGATCTTCCGTCACGTGGAGGCGCTGAGCCTGGGCGGCCTCGACGCTCATGTCCTGCTGTCCGCGCCCGCGGCCCCGGCCTGGTTCCCCTCATCTGTGAACCTGGCGAACCTGGCTCCTCCGCTCCTCGAGCGGCTCTGGGACCGGCTGCGCACCCGGCCGCGGTCCATCCCCAACCCCCTGCAGTGGCTCTCGTCCAGCGCCGCTCCGCGGGTCCGGCTGGCGCCGCAGGGTCAACACCCCTTCCACCGCCGGATCGAGCCCGAGGACATCATCGTCGTGCCCGAGTTCTACGGCCGGTGGCTCCAGGCCTGCGGGTTCCAGGCCCGGATCGCCGTCTTCAACCAGAACGCCCACTACACGTTCAACTTCTTCGATCCCGCCGACGTCCGGCCCGGGTTCACCTACCTCGACCACCCGTTCGCCGTGCTCGGCGTCTCGCAGCACATCCGGCGCTACCTGACGCACGCCTTCCCCGGACTGCCGGTCTCGATCATCCCCAACGGCGTCGATCCGGCCGTGTTCCGCTACCGCCGGGAGAAGCGCCGGCAACTCGCCTTCATGCCCCGCAAGCTCCCCCGCGACCTGGTCCAGGTGCTGCAGATCCTGAGGCACCGGGGGGCCCTGGAAGGCTGGACGCTCTGCCCCATCGACGACGTCGGCGAGTCGACGGTGGCCAGCATCCTCGAGGACTCGGCCATCTTCCTGTCGAGCTGCGACGCCGAGGGGTTCGGGCTCCCCCCCCCTCGAGGCGGGGGCCTGCGGCTGCATCGTCGTCGGCTACACGGGCTACGCCGCCGCCGAGTTCATGAAGCCCGAGCTCTGCTACCCGATCGCGCAGGGCGACGTGCTGGCGTTCGCCGTCCAGGTCGAGAAGCTCATGAAGGACTTCGTCGCGGACCCGGACGAGCTGCTGGACCGGGCGGCCCGGCATTCCCGGTTCATCCTCGAGAACTACTCCATCGCCGTCGAACGCCAAGCCGTGATCGAGGTATGGAAGGGACTCTTGGCGGCCAACCCGCCAGGGCTCCCGCTCCCGAGATGAGGTCGTCGATGCGTGCTGGCTCCATCCTCCTGCTGGTCCCCCTGCTCGCGCTGGCCGCGGCCTGCGCTCCCACGGGTCGCTACATCTGGTCCGACCAGTACCAGGCCGCGACCCAGCCCGCCGACAAGGAGTACGTGGTGGCGGTCGGCGACCTGATCAACGTCCGCGTCTACAACCAGGACGCGATGAGCGCCAAGGTCCGGGTCCGCGCCGACGGCCGGATCTCCCTGCCCTTCCTCGGTGACGTCGAGGCGGCCGGGGCCACGCCGACCGTGCTCTCCCGGCGGCTCCAGCTCCAGTTCAAGGCCTTCGTCCTCAACCCGGTGGTGACCGTGTCGCTCGAGGAGCCCAGGCCCCTCGAGGTCTACCTGGTGGGCGAGGTGGTCCGCCCGGGCCGCTACAAGATCGATCCGCAGGGGTCGATGCTGCAGGCCCTCGCGGCCGCTGGCGGCCTGACCCCCTTCGCCAGGGAGGACCGCATCTTCGTGATCCGCCGGGAGCCGGCGCCGGTGCGGATCCGCTTCCGGCTCGACGCCTTGACCCAGAACCTGGGGGCGGTGGCCGCCTTCCACCTCCGCAGCGGCGACACCGTCGTCGCCGAGTGAGGCGTGCTCCTCGCCACGGCCACCTGGGCGCTCGCCGCCGCCCTGGGCGCCACCGGGAGCCTGGAGCTCGGGCTCCGCGCCGAGCTGCGGGGACTCGAGGGCGGGCCGGCCGGAGCCGGCCTGTTCGAGCCGGTGCCGCTGCAGGTCGAGCCGACCCTCGACCTCACCGGCCAGCTCGAGCGGCGCCTAGCCTACACGGTGGCGCTGGCGCCCCGCCTGCTCCTGCTGGCCGGGCCGGCCGGGAGCCACGGCATCGACTCCTCGGCCGGGTACTACGCCGGGTCGGCCTCGCTGCGCTGGCTCGCCGACGAGCGCTCGACGCTCGCCCTGACCGGGGCCGGCTCCCGCGGCACGCTGGTCATGTCGCCGCTGGCACAGTTCACGACCGCGACCGGGAGCGCCTCCTCGGGTGGGGCGGCGGCGCCGGGCGCCGGGCTCCTCGACCCGGCGGCCGGGGTGCGCACCGGCCAGTACTCGTCGGTCGCGCTGCGCGCGTCCCTCGACTGGCTCGCCACGCCGACCCTGGAGCTGGGTGGCGGAGTCGGCGGGGCCCGCAGCGGCGGGGTGAGCCCCGCGGCCCGCATCCTCTTCCCGCCGGCCGACAACCTGCTTGCGGACGCCAGCGCCACGCTGGCGGTGACGCCCCGCGATCGCCTGGCGCTCCAGGGGAGCTATGCCCGCACCACCCTGGGCCGCCAGGGGACTGTGGGGATGGCCGGCACCCTGGCGCAGTGGACCCGGTCGCTGGAGCGGGAGCTGGGCGGCACGCTCGGCGCCGGGGTCGACGTGACCGTGCAGGACGATCTCTCCTCCACCTCGGGCGGGACCGCGGGCCGCCTGGCGCCGCACTTGGCGGCCTCGCTGACCAGCGCCGCCCCGGCCAGCGGCTCGGGGCTCGGGGTCGCCGCCACGCTCAGCTGGGCGCCTTACGTGGACCAGTACTCGAACGCCGTGCGCCAGCGCCTGGCCGGCAGCCTCACGCTCGACTGGCTGCTCGGCCCCAGCCACCGGATCAGCTGGGCGTCCTACGGGGCCACCGTGCTCGACGCCAGCGGGGCCAGGCTGGGCGTGGTGGCCTCCGAACTGGGCGGCTGGTACCGCCAGCAGGAGCTCGAGGTTGGGTTCACGCTGCGTGGAGGCTCGCAGCAGAGCCTGGCGCCGGTGAGCACCATCAGGCAGTGGAGCCTCGGCCTGGTGGCGCGCTGGCGCGTTGGCGCGCTGGAGTGATCCGTCGGTTGGAGCGGGAGATCGGCCGGACTCACTTGGGGCGTCAACCAGTCGGGCCTTTCCTTCGTCACCTGCGCGCCACGCTCGGATTGACCTCGATCAAGTGACACCGGGTCGAGTGCCTCGCCGTTGGCGGTCCAACCAGCGCTCGCCAACTCCAGGGTTGACGGGGGTTTCCGCGTCACACCCCAAGAGGTCCGCGCCGCCCCGGTCACACTCCCGGTCGCGACATGTCGTGTCAGTCAGTGTGTGTAGTGGGATCACCCGACATACACGAGCGCTCGAGGCGACTATCCTTCAGCGCGTTGACGGTAGGTGTATCAGGGGGAACACGAATCATGCTCAAGCAGCGCGCGCGCCTGGTCGACAGTGGGCTCCGCATCCTCGATCTCCTCACGCTGGTGGCGGCGCTCTGGATCTCGAGCGCGGCCACGGTCGGCCTGACGCGGGTCCATCCGTCGCCGCTCATCTTCGACGACAACTACGCCCTGCTCACCACGGTGCTGCTGGCCTGGATCGCGGCGTCGTCGATGTCCGGGCTCTACACCGCCTACCGGACCCTGCCGTTCACCACCGAGATCATCCGCATGGTCTCGTCGATGGCGCTGGTCTCGCTGGCGGTCGCCATGGCCGCTCCCATCTGGGACGATCACGGCGTCGCGCGCGTCGTGCTGCAGGTCTACCCGGCCTGCGCCTTCCTGCTCCTCGCCGCCGGGCGCCTCTTCATCCGCCGCTCGGCGGCCCTGGCGCGCCGCAGCGGCTACAACACCCGGCGCTTCGCGGTGGTCGGGCAAGGCGACCTGGCCGGCCAGGTGGTGGCCAGCTTCGCCACCGATCCGGAGTGGGGCTACAGCTTCGCCGGGTACGTCCTCGAGGACGGCGTGGAGGGCGAGGAGGGCAGCCCGGTCCTGGGCCGGCTGGCCGACTTCGGGACCATCCTCCAGGAGCAGGTCCTCGACGAGGTGGTCTTCGCGGTCCCCAGCGAGCGGCTGGCCGTGGTGCAGAAGGCGGCCCGGCTCTGCGAGCAGCAGGGGATCACCTTCCGCATCTTCGTCGACATCATGCACGGCCGCGCCGCGCGGCTGCAGTCCGGGGAGATGGGCGGCCTGCCCATGCTCGCCTACTCGACGGTCCCGACCAACGAGGCCGCGCTGGCGGCCAAGCGCGTCATCGACGTGGTGGTGAGTGCCTCGGTCCTGCTCCTGCTGGCGCCGGTGCTGGTGATCATCGCCCTGGCCATCAAGCGCGAGTCGCCGGGGCCGGTGCTCTTCCGGCAGCGCCGCGTCGGCCTGAACGGGCGGGAGTTCGATCTCTTCAAGTTCCGCAGCATGCACCAGGACGCCGAGGCCCAGCTGGCCAGGCTGCAGGCGCTCAACGAGGCCAGCGGCCCGGTCTTCAAGATGCGCAACGACCCGCGCGTCACCCGCGTCGGCCACTTCCTCCGCCGCTCCTCGCTCGACGAGTTCCCCCAGTTCTGGAACGTGCTGCGGGGCGAGATGAGCATCGTGGGGCCGCGCCCGCCGATCCCGGCCGAGGTCCGCCAGTACCGGCCCTGGCAGCGGCGCCGCCTCAGCGTCCGGCCCGGCCTGACCTGCACCTGGCAGGTCAGCGGCCGCAGCGAGATCTCCTTCGAGCGGTGGATGGAGCTCGACCTCGAGTACATCGACACCTGGTCGCTGGCGGGTGACCTGCAGATCTGCGCCAGGACCATCCCGGCGGTGCTCGGAGCCCGCGGGGCCCGCTGACCGGCCCGGTGGCCCGAGGGTGACGGTCTCCTGCGCCCGGCTCCCGGGCCGTGCTAGCTTGGCCGCGGGGACCGACTCCAGCCTGGAGAGGCCGCGTGACCGAGGCGAGACACCACGACGAGCGACGCACCTTCACCCGTGTCCAGGCCCAGGTCACGGTCCGGCCGGTGAGCGTCCTGGCCCGCGCCGTGCCCCGCCGCGTCAACGACGTCAGCCTGGGCGGCCTGCGCTGCTTCAGCGACGACGTCCACCGGCCGGGGGAGCGGCTCGAGCTCGAGCTCCACTTCCCCGACGGCCGGGTGGCCACGGTCCTGGCCGAGGTGGTCTGGACCGAGCCGCTCCCGGCCGGCGCTCCGGCCCGCTTCGACGTCGGGATGCACTACCTGGACTGCAGCCCGGGGAGCCTGGCCCTGATCCGCGAGGCCGTCCAGGCCCAGGGCGAGTGACCCGCCGCCGCTCCACCGGCCCCAGGACCCCGACCATGACCGCACCCACCCGCACCGTGCTCCTCGGCCTGGCCGCCTGGCTGGCGACCGGCTGCGCGTCGGTGGGGCCGTTCGTCTGGGTCGAGGACAGCACCCCGGGCCGGCACCGGAGCGACGTCGACGTGGTCATCGCCCCGGGCGACCTGCTCGGCGTCCGCATCTCCGGGCAGGAGGGGCTCTCGACGCGGGCGCTGGTCCGCGCCGACGGCAGGATCTCGCTGCCCCTCGTCAACGACCAGCTGGCGGCCGGCATCGCGCCGGCGACGCTGGGCCTCCTCCTCAACGCCCAGTTCAAGGCCTTCATCAACAACCCGGTGGTGACGGTCGTACTGGAGGAGCGCCACGCCGAGTGGGTCTCGGTGGTGGGCGCCGTGAGCACCCCGGGGACCTACCAGCTCACGCGCGACGCGGGCGTCCTCCAGGCCATCGCCCTGGGCGGTGGGCTCACCCCCTTCGCCCACCGCGACCGGATCTTCGTCCTGCGGCGAGAGGGTGATGGCCGACCCCCGCTCCGCATCCGCTTCCGCTACCGGTCCCTGGTGGAGGCCGAGCCGCGCTCGACCTCCTTCGACCTCAGGGACGGCGACGTGGTGGTGGTGGAGTAGGCGCGGCCGAGGCCGGGGCCGACGGCCCGCTCAGCGGCCGAGCGCCTGACGCAGCGCCGCGGCCACCCGCTCCTGGACCGCGGCGCCCAGCCGCGGCCAGATGGGGAGGGAGAGCACCTCGGCCCGGGCCCGCTCCGCCTCGGCCAGGCGGAGGCCGGCGCCGGCATAGACCGGCAGCTCGTGGAGCGCCCTGGGGTAGTAGACCATGGTCCCGATGCCCTGCGCCGCGAGCGCCGCCTGGACCGCGTCGCGGCGGCCGTCGGTCACCCGCACCGTGAACTGGTGGTAGACGTGCTCCGCGCCGTCGCGCTCGGCCGGGAGCCGGAGGCCCGGAGTGCCCGCCAGCAGGGCCCGGTAGCGCGCGGCCACCTCCCGCCGCGCCGCGTTCCAGGCGTCCAGGTGGGGGAGCTTGGCCCGCAGGAAGGCGGCCTGCAGCGCGTCCAGCCGCGAGTTCATCCCGATCCGCTCGTTCTGGTACTTGCGCCGCGAGCCGTGGGCCCGGAGCATCCTCACCGCGTCGGCGGCCGCGTCGTCGTCGGTGGCGACCAGCCCGCCGTCGCCCAGCCCCCCGAGGTTCTTGGTCGGGAAGAAGGAGAAGGCCGAGATCCGGCCCAGCGTGCCGAGCCGCCGCCCTCTCCAGCGCCCGCCGAAGGCCTGGGCCACGTCCTCGACGACGGGGATCCCGGTGCGCCGCCCCAGGTCGAGGAGGGCGTCCATGTCGGCGGCCTGGCCGAAGAGGTGCACCGGGAGCAGCGCCCGGGTCCGGGAGGTGATGGCGCCCGCGGCCAGGTCGGGGCGCAGCGCGAAGGTCTCCGGGTCGATGTCGACGAAGATGGGCGTCGCCCCGAGGAAGCTGACCGCCTCGGCGGTGGCGAAGAAGGAGAAGGGCGAGGTCACCACCTCGTCGCCCGGCCCCACGCCCAGCGCCTCGAGCGCCAGGATGAGCGCGTCGGTCCCGGAGTTGACGCCGACCGCGTGGCGGGCGCCCAGGAAAGCGGCCACCTCCCGCTCGAAGGCCTCGACCTCGGGCCCCAGGATGAAGTGGCCCGAGGCCAGCACCCGCCGGAAGGCTTCCTCCAGCGCGGGGCCGACCTCGGCCAGCTCCGGGGCGAGGTCGAGGACGGGGACGGGGGGCTGGTGGTCGGCGGGGCTCATCGCTTCAGGGCGTCGTAGCCGACCTTGCCGACCGCGAGCGCGGGGGGGAGCGGCGCCTCCTCGTCCAGGTCGAGGCAGCGCACCAGGCCAGGCGGGTCCTCGCGGTAACGCAGGCCGCTCTCGGGGCAGGCCATGACGCCCTGGGCGTCGGGGGCGGGCAGCCGGTGCCCGTGCCGGCTCATCCAGCCCACCCGGCGCCCGGGGACGCCGACCAGCAGCGCGTAGTCCGGGACGTCACGGGCCACCACCGCGCCGGCCGCCACGAAGGCGTACCGCCCCACGGTGATGCCGCAGACCACCGTGGCGTTGGCGCCGATGGAGGCCCCGCGGCGCAGCAGCGTCCGCTCGTAGAGTGCCTTGCGCACCACCTGGGAGCGCGGGTTGGTGACGTTGGTGAGGACGCAGGAGGGGCCGAGGAAGACGTCGTCCTCGATGACCGTCCCCTCGTAGATGGAGACGTTGTTCTGCACCTTTACGTTGTTGCCGATGACCGTGCCGCCGGCCACCGAGCAGTTCTGGCCGAAGCTGCAGCGCTCGCCGATGACCGCGCCGGGGAGCACGTGGCAGAAGTGCCAGATGCGGGTGCCGTCGCCGACCCTGGCCCCCTCGTCGACGAAGGAGGAGGGGTGCACGAAGACGCTCACGGTGCTCCCTTCCGCAGCCGGGCCACCGCCGGGTGGGTGGCCTCCGGCGCCGAGGCCGCCACCGGGGTGGTGCGGAGCCGGTGGACCAGCGAGATGCAGGGGCGGGCGTCCTCGATGCCGAAGCCCCGGCCGGCCAGGACGCCGCGGTAGACCTCGGTGTGGAGCTCGGCGAAGCCGTCGGAGAACTCGACCTCCTCGCCGCCGATGGAGAGCGACCGGTAGGTGGACTTGCCTCCAGCCCGGCTGGCCTCGGGAAGGTCCTCCTTGTTCACCGAGAGGAACCAGCGGATCGTGGCCCGCTCCAGCCGCAGCAGGCCGCCGGTGCGGGCCGGCTCGGAGAGGTGGACCTCGGCCTCCTGCACCGGGCCGAAGATCCAGATCAGCATGTCGAAGAAGTGGACCCCGATGTTGCTGGCGATCCCGCCGGAGCGCTCCTGGTCGCCCTTCCAGGAGACGAAGTACCAGGGGCCACGGGAGGTGACGTAGGTGAGGTCGATCTCCACGGGCGGCCCGGGCGGCCGCTGCAGCATCCGCTCCCGCAGCGCCACGATGGCCGGGTGCACCCGCAGCTGCAGGACGTTGTAGACCCGGTGGCCGGTCTCCTGCTCCAGCTCGGCGAGGGCGTCGAGGTTCCAGGGGTTGAGGACCAGCGGCTTCTCGCAGATGGCGTCGGCGTCGATGCGCAGGGCGAAGCGGATGTGGGCGTCGTGCAGGTAGTTGGGGGCGCAGATGGAGAGGTAGTGGATGCGCTCGGCCTCGCCCCGCCGGCGCGCCTTCTCGGCGTACCGGTCGAAGCGCTCGAACTCCCTGAAGTAGGAGACCCCGTCGAACCAGCGATCCAGCACGCCGACCGCGTCGTGTGGATCGAGGGCGGCCAGCAGCCGGTGGCCGGTGTCCCGGATGGCCTGCAGGTGGCGGGGGGCGATGTATCCACCCACCCCGGTGATGGCGAAGTTCCTCACGTCACGCTCCCCCGCCGCCCCCCCGGGGCGGCGCCACATCCTACCCGCAACGTCCACCGCCCGAGCGGGAAAGTCGACTAGGCTGTAGGCCATGATCCGCCGGAAGCTGCTCACCGTGATCGGCGCCCGCCCGCAGTTCGTGAAGGCCTCGGCGGTGAGCCGCGCGCTGGCGGCCGACGGGACCTTCGAGGAGGTGATCGTCCACACCGGCCAGCACTTCGACGCCAACATGTCGCAGGTGTTCTTCGACGAGCTGGCCATCCCGGCGCCGCGCCACCACCTCGAGATCCACTCCTTGCCCCACGGCGCCATGACCGGCCGGATGCTGGAGCGGATCGAGGAGGTGCTGCTCCAGGAGAAGCCCGACGTGGTCCTGGTCTACGGCGACACCAACTCCACGCTGGCGGGGGCCCTGGCGGCCCGGAAGCTCCACCTCACGGTGGCCCACGTCGAGGCCGGGCTCCGCAGCCACAACCTCCGGATGCCCGAGGAGGTGAACCGCATCCTCACCGATCGGGTGAGCGACCTGCTCTGCTGCCCGACCGCCGCGGCCATGGCCAACCTCTCCGCGGAGGGCTTCGATCGCCTCCCCTGCCGGGTCCGGCGCACCGGCGACGTCATGGAGGACTCGGCGCTCCACTACGGCCGGCTGGCCGGCGAGCGCTCCACGGTGCTGGATCGCCTCGGGCTGCGGGGCCGCCCCTTCTCGCTCTGCACCCTGCACCGGGCCGAGAACACCGACGACCCGGCCCGGCTGGCCTCCATCGTGGCGGCGCTCCACGAGATCGGCCGCGACGCCCCGGTGGTGCTGCCGCTCCACCCCCGCACCCGGGCCGCGCTGCAGCGCCAGGGCGTGCCGCTCGGCCTCACGGTGGTCGACCCGCTCGGCTACCTCGACATGCTGGCCCTGCTCCAGGCCACCCGCGTCGTGCTCACCGACAGCGGCGGGCTGCAGAAGGAGGCCTACTTCTTCAAGAAGCCCTGCGTCACGCTGCGGGACGAGACCGAGTGGGTCGAGCTGGTCGAGGGGGGCTTCAACTGGCTGGCCGGCGCCGAGGCCGGGCCCATCGTGGCGGCCTGGCGCGCCGCGGCCCAGGCCCGCCTCGACTTCTCGGCGCCGCTCTACGGCGGCGGGACCGCCGCGGCGGCCGTGGTGCGGGCGCTGGGCGAGCTGGGCTGAGCGGCCCTCCCGTCAGGAGGCGGTCGCCAGCCGCACCAGCTC
>JANYBC010000055.1 GCA_025360965.1 Anaeromyxobacter sp.
AAGCTGGTCGACCAGCTGGGCGGACTCGACGACGCCGTGGCGGCGGCCCGGCAGCGCGCCGGCCTCGGCCCCGACGAGGTGGTGGAGGTGCGGCGCAGCGGCGGCGGCTGGAGCGACTTCGTGCTCTCCAGCGGGGTGAAGGCGCTGGCCGGCGACGTGCCGGCGCTGCGCCGCATGGCGGCCCTCCTCCCCGAGCTCCGCACCGCCGCGCTGCTCTTCGAACTCGGCCCGGTGCTGGCTCTCCCGGTCGAGTGGATCGGGCCGGCGGCCCCCTGACCGGGGGCTCACCCGGGCCCTTTGGGAGGGGGCCAATCGACCGCGGCCCAAGCGGGCCTGCACACAAGTCCTTTGCGCCGGGATCCTTTTTTGCTATGGATCCTCCTGTCACTCCCTGCCAGCGACTTCGTGTTGAGGCGGAGGGGTGACGGCCCGGTCGGCTTGCAGCCAGCAGCGCACCACCGGACGCCGCTTCGTGCGGCGAGTCGAGCCGGCCGCCAATCCAGAAGCGTTGTAGGACGCGCCCCAGGCGACTCGCCGGGGGCCGCGCAGCAAATACCACATGAGCGAGAACAACGAGAACGGCCCCCAGGGGCAGCCCGCCACCACTCCATCCGCGCCGGCACAGAGCGCCGCGCCCGCAGGTGGGGGCGAGGCTGGCTCCAGCGACGCCGGCGGACAGCAGGGCTCACAGGGGCAAGGTGGACCGGGCGGCCAGCCCGGACAGCCGGGCCAGGGACGCCGCCGCCGCCGCCGCCGCGGCCGCCGCGGGCGGGGTGGCCTTCCAGGCGCCCCCAACGGCAACGGCCCGGGAGGACAGCCGGGCGGACCGTCTCCGCAGGGCGCGACGCCGGGTGGACAGCCCCCCGCGCCCCAGGGACCCCAGGGTGGCCAGCCGGGCGGGCAGCCCGAGGTGACCGAGGAGGTCGAGGGCGTCCTCGAGTTCGAGGGCAAGGGGAACGGCTACCTGCGCGACCCGAAGCGCAGCTACATCGCCCAGCCCTTCGACGTCGAGGTGCCGCGCTGGCTCATCGACCGGATGCACCTGCTGGCCGGCTTGCTGGTCCGGGGCCAGGCGACCACCCGCAACATGAAGCGGACCCTCGCCAGGGTCGACACCCTCGAGGGCGCCGATCCCATGGCGGTGCTGCGGCGCACCCACTTCCCCAACCTCACGGCCACCGACCCGACCGAGCGGCTGCTCATGGAGACCCGCGCCGACGAGCTTGTCGGCCGCGTGCTCGACCTGATCTCCCCCATCGGCCTCGGGGCTCGCGCCCTCATCACCTCGCCGCCCAAGGCCGGCAAGACCATCATGCTGCAGCGGATCGCCCAGGCCATCACCGCCAACCGCCCCGACGTGCACCTGACCGTGCTGCTGGTCGACGAGCGGCCCGAGG
This sequence comes from Anaeromyxobacter sp., assembly GCA_025360965.1. GTDB lineage: Bacteria > Myxococcota > Myxococcia > Myxococcales > Anaeromyxobacteraceae > JADKCZ01. The sequence continues at coordinate 1,398 of JANYBC010000055.1, forward strand.
AGCTCACCGACATGCGCCGCAACATCAAGGGCGAGGTGATCGGCTCCTCCAACGACCGGCCGGCCGAGGAGCACATCCACGCCGCCGAGATGGCCATGGAGCGGGCCCGCCGCCTCGTCGAGGGTGGCAAGGACGTGGTCATCCTGCTCGACTCCATCACCCGGCTGGCCCGCGCCTACAACAAGGAGGTCGAGTCCTCCGGGCGCACCCTCACCGGCGGCGTCGACTCCCGCGCCCTGGAGCGCCCCAAGCGGCTCTTCGGCTCGGCCCGCAAGGCCGAGGAGGGCGGCTCGCTCACCATCATCGCCACCGCCCTCATCGACACCGGCTCGCGCATGGACGAGGTGATCTTCGAGGAGTTCAAGGGGACCGGCAACATGGAGGTGGTGCTCTCGCGGCAGCTGGCCGAGCGGCGCATCTTCCCGGCCATCGACATCGGCGCCTCCGGCACCCGCAAGGAGGAGAAGCTCTTCTCGCTGAAGGAGATCGAGAAGGTGCGCCGGCTCCGCGGGGCGCTGGCCTCGCTCAAGCCGGTCGAGGCCATGGAGCGGCTCATCAAGAAGCTCAACGAGTTCGAAACCAACGACGAGTTCCTCGGCAGCTTTTAGCTCGAGCCCGTGGCGCGGCCCGCGGCAGACCTGGCCCGGGCCGTCACCAGCATCACCACCGAGCGCTCCTGGACTCGAAACCGACCCTACACCTGCGGCGGCGCCATCGACCACGGCCCTGCGACGTCCGGCGCCTTGCGGGGCGCGCGCCCGCGTGGTCTGATCTGAACCCGTGATCGCCGAACGCGTCCTCATCGTCGACGACGACGAGCTGATCCTCAAGGCGCTGGCGCGCATCCTCGAGAGCGCCGGCTACGATCCCCGCTGCTACCAGTCCCCCCTCGAGGCACTGGCCCACATCGAGCAGGACCGGCCGGTGGTGGTGATCAGCGACTTCATGATGCCCGGGCTCGACGGCGTCTCGTTCCTGAAGCAGACCCGGGAGCGGGCCCCCGGCGCGGTCCGCATCCTCTGCACCGCCGCCGAGGACTTCCGGGTGGCCTTGCAGGCCGTCAACGCCGGCGAGGTCTTCCGCATCATCTCCAAGCCCTGGCACCAGCAGGAGCTGGTGGCCACCGTCCACCAGGCCGCCGAGGCGGCCCGGCTGCGCAGCGAGAACGAGTGGCTCACCAACGAGGTGCAGCGCCAGAACGGCCAGCTCCGGGACGTGAACCAGACCCTGGAGGAGATGGTCCGTCACCGCACCCAGGCGCTGCTGGAGGGGCTGATCGCCGCGCTCGACTACCGCGACGCCGAGACCCAGTGGCACTCGCGGCGGGTCTCGCTCTACGCCCGCCGGCTGGCGCAGGCGCTGGGG
>JANYBC010000067.1 GCA_025360965.1 Anaeromyxobacter sp.
GTGAAGCGAGGGCACCTCTGGGTGTACCTGGGCGACGCCACCTGGTCGTCCTTCGTCTACACGCCCGACTGGAAGGGAGAGGGACCGCAGTCCTTCCTCGCCGACCGCAAGGGCTGGCTCCAGGTGGACGGCTACAAGGGCTACGCCGACCTCTTCGATCGCGAGGGCGCCACCGCCGTCGAAGTGGCCTGCTGGGCGCACTCGCGCCGCGGCTTCGTCGAGACGCTCGAGGCCGGTGATCTGCGGGCCGCCATCCCGGTGGAGCTGATCGGAAGGCTCTACGCCATCGAGCGGGCCGCCACCGACGCCGGTGAGGGTCACGAGGCCAGGCTCGCCCGCCGGCTCCGGGAGGAACCGCCGATCCTCGACGCCTTCGGGAAATGGGTGGCCGACACCTACAACGCCGAGCCGCCGAAGAGCGCGCTGGCCAAGGCCTGCTTCTACGTCATCAACCGATGGCAGCAACTCCGCCGCTTCCTCGAGGACGGCCGCTTGCCCATCGACAACACCGCCTCCGAGCGCGCCCTGCGTCAGGTCGCAATGGGACGAAAGGCCTACCTCTTCGCGGGATCCGACCAGGGTGGCGAGCGGGCCGCCATCGCCTACACGGTGATCAGTACCTGCATGGCCGCCGGCATCGACCCGCTGGAGTACCTCACCGACGTCTTCAGGAAGCTCGCCGCCGGCTGGCGCCACCGCCGCCTCGACGAGCTGCTCCCGCCCAACTGGGCTGCAGCGCGCTCCGCAGCAGCACCCTGAACCTCCCCGTCGCGCCGAAGCCTCTCACGTCACCTCCGCTCCCGTCCGGTGCGGTTGGCCGGGCGGATACCCGCCTGTGGCTCGCCAGAACCACGTCCGCGCTGAAACCATTGACGATTCTGGCACGCACCAGGTTTCTCCCCGGCTCGATGTTTCGCCTCCTCGTGGCCCTCCTGCCAACGCTCCGCTGAGGTGGCGGCGGGGGCCGGGGCGGCGTCCGCCGCCGCGGCGAGGGTCAGGACGGCGCCCGCGGCAACCGAGGCGGGGTCGAAGACGCCCATCACGCCGCCGGGAGGCGGGGGACCGTCGGGTCCAGGATCTGCGGTCACGCCCGCGGTGACTGCGGTGGTGACCGTGTCCGCGACCGAGCCCCCGGGGACGACGGTCTGGCCCGCGGGGCCGAGCGAGAACGAGAAGTCGTTCAGGCCGGTCGTGGCCCCTTGCTTGGCCATGCCAGAAGTAGCATACTGCGGTGCGTGCCCCCCACCCCGAAACCGCTGATCTGGGTCGGAGGCAGCAAGGAGGACCTGAAGGCGTTCCCCGAGGAGGTTCGTCAGGTCATGGGGTACGCGCTGTACCTGGCTCAGGTCGTCGGCAAGCACCCCGATGCAAAGCCGCTCCGTGGATTCGGCGGTGCCGGCGTCCTGGAGGTCGTCGATGACTTCGACGGGGACACGTACCGAGCCGTCTACACGGTGAAGCTGCGCGGCGCCGTCTACGCACTCCACGCTTTCCAGAAGAAGTCCAACAAGGGGATCAAGACGCCGCCCCATGACCTCGAACTCGTGAGGCGGCGCCTCGGGCAGGCTGAGCAGATCCACGCTCGAAGAGGGTTGAGAGGAGCAGGCCGTGAAGAGGAAGACTGACCACGCCGTGAGCAGCGGGAACGTGTTCAAGGACCTGGGGGTGTCCGCGCCCGAGGAAGCGCTGGCCAAGGCCGAGCTTACTGCGAAGATCGCCGAGATCATCGACAGTCGGAAGCTCACCCAGGCCGAGGCGGCGGAGGTCCTGGGCGTGGACCAGCCCAAGGTGTCGGCGCTGCTTCGTGGGCGCCTGGGCGGCTTCTCGACTGACCGGCTTCTCAGGTTCCTGACTGCCCTGGGTCGCGACGTGGACATCGTGATCCGACCGCGGCGCGCCGCGAAGGGGCAGGGGCACGTGCACGTAGTCTCCGCATAGCTTCCGTCACGTACTGGCCGGCGGGCGGGAAGATCGCACCAAGGCGTACTCCTCGAAGTCCGCCGGCCGTACGCGTCGCACCGAGCCGAACAGGACGCAGCGCAGCCTGCCCGCGTTGATGTCGTTGTGAACGGTCGCCGCGCTGAGCCCAAGTCGCTGGGCGACCGCGCGAACGGGCAGGAGCCCCTCGGGCCGCAGGAACTCCGTCCGCCGCAAATCCGCCGCAACTTGCTCCGGGAACGCCGTTCCATCCCTTCCATTGGGTCGATCCTGTGGCAAGGCTTCGACGGCTGTCGCCACCGGTCTCCGAGGGCACCATTTCCACCGGTATCACCGGTGCCCGGGTCCCGGGTGACGTAGGTCAGGAAGTGGCGTGGGTGGCCGGTAGGCTGGAGGCTGGTACCCGAGCCAGGTGAGACGGGCGATCCGGCAGCCACCGGATCGCCCCGCGGAGTGGAGCCGCTTCGTCTCGGTAGAGA
>JANYBC010000096.1 GCA_025360965.1 Anaeromyxobacter sp.
CGCCGCCGAGGCCCGGGAGTACGCCGCCCGCCTCGGCGTGATGGGGACGCCGACCGTCCTCTTCTTCAAGAAGGGGCGCGAGGTCCACCGGGTCACCGGCTTCGTCGGCTCGCGCTACCTGCGCGAGGTGATCGAGTCCGAGCTGATCGGCGGCAGCGCGTGAGCTGAAGTTTCCCGTGGCGGCTTGAGCCTCGGCCCGCTCACCGGCATCATCCCCCGGTGAGCCTGCCTTACCGGACCCTGCTGGTGCCGCTGCTCGCCGCACTCGCGCTGGTAGCGCGAGCCGACGAAGCCGGTGACCCGGTGGACCTCGCGCCCCTTCTTGAAGAAGAGGACGGTCGGCGTCCCCATCACGCCGAGGCGGGCGGCGTACTCCCGGGCCTCGGCGGCGTTCATCTCGGCCACCTTGACCCGGCCCTGGTAGGCAGTGGCCAGGTCCATGACGATCGGCTCGAGCATGGCGCAGGGGCCGCACCCCGGGCTCCAGACGTCGAGCACGAGCGGCAGCGGCGAGCGGGCCACCTCGGCGACGAAGTTCCCGTCGTCGACGTGGATCGGCTGGATCCGGGGCGCCCTGGGGGCGAACAGCTTGTCGAGGAGTCCCATCTCTGTCTCTCCCCGGTAGGAGCCGCCACCCGGCCAGCGGGTTCGCCAGCTTGAACCCTCCGGGGAGTCCCTGGCTCCGAAGAGGTGGGGCGGCCAACTGGCACACCCCTCCAGGCACTCCCTGGAGGAGGCCAGGAGGCTGCTACCATCCCGGCCACGGAGGAACAGGATGCCTACCAAGAACGTGGCTGGAGTCGGCCTCTCGGCGAAGGAACTCCGCATCATGGTGCAGTCCCTGGGCAACTGCCTGGAGACCTGCCAGGTGCACGCCAAGAAGCCGAACGCGCCGTGCGAAGACTGCGCCGCGGCGCGGAAGCTGAAGAGGAAGCTGGAGAAGCAGATCGCCGCATGAAAGAGGAGTCGACATGAAGCTGCTGACCAGGAAGCAGGGCTGCTGCGCGCCCGAGAAGACGGCGCAGTGCTGCGCGAAGGCCTCCCGGCTGGTGTCGGGCTGCCACGACTGATCCACCGCGGAGGCCCTCCGGGGCCTCCGCACCTTTTCCCGCCCGCTCCCGCCGCCGCGGCCTCGATGGCCGGCGCGGGGGCCGCTTGACCCGGAGTGAAGATGGCCGCCACCGTGAAGGAGATCCAGGCCGCCGACTGGCAGCGCGAGGTCCTCGACGCCATCGAGCCGGTGGTCGTCGACTTCTACTCGTCGGAGTGCCCGCCCTGCGAGGCGCTGGCGCCGCGGCTCGAGGCGGCGGCGGCCACCCTGGCCGGCCGCGCCCGCTTCGTGAAGGTCTTCCGCCAGGCCAACCGCGAGCTGGCCGTCGAGCTCGGCGTGCTCGGCAGCCCCACGCTGCTCTTCTTCCGCGGCGGCCAGGAGGTGGCGCCGCGCCACACCGGCGGCCAGATCGGCAGCGGCGCGCTGGTCAAGGCCGTCGAGGCCCTGCTGGCTTAGCCAGGAGATGACGACCCTGGACGACGCCAGCGCAGGCTCCATCGGCCAGGCCGTGGCCGCCCGCTACACCGGGCTGGCGGCCGGAACCGGCTCGCTCTCCTGCGGGGGCGCCCTCGACCTGGCGGCGCCGTGCCGCGGCGAGCGGCTCATCGACCTCGGCTGCGGCCGGGGCGGCGACCTGCTCCGCGCCGCGGCGCTGGTCGGCCCCGGCGGCCACGCCACCGGCGTCGACGCCACGCCTCGCATGGTGGAGGCGGCAAGTCAGCGGACCGCCGGCGCCGGCAACGTGAGCGTGCTGCTCGGCGACCTGGCCGCGGTGCCGCTGCCCGACGGCTGCGCCGAGGTGGTGGTCTCCAACTGCGCCATCAACCACGCCACCGACAAGGCGGCCGTCTACCGGGAGGTGGCTCGCCTGCTCGCCCCGGGAGGCCGCGCCGTGGTCTCGGACGTGATCTCCGAGGCGGTCCTGCCCGAGGCGGTCCGGTCCGACCCGGCCGCCTGGGCCGCCTGCTACGGCGGCGCCATCCCCGAGAGCGACTACCTGGCGGCGGTGAGCGCGGCCGGCCTGACCGGGCTGCGGGTCCTGAAGCGGAGCGCACCCTACGAGAAGGGCGGCGTCCGGATCCTGAGCCTGACCATCGAGGCCCGCCGGCCTCCCGCCACCCCGGAGCGATGATGCAGCTCTCCCGACACGCCATCCTCGCCGACGTCCCGGGCCGCGACGAGGTGCTGCTGGTCCAGCCGCTCTCGGGCCAGGCCGCCCTGCTGCCGCGCGCCGCCGCCGCCGCCCTGCGTGCGCTCCCTGGGCCGCTCCCGGCCTCGCTGCCGGAGGCGGCCCTGCGCGAGGCCGGCTTCGTGGTCGAGACCCCCGCCGACGACCAGGCCCTGCTCGACGGCGCGCTGGCCACCTGGCGCGCCGAGGCGGCGCTCACCCAGACCCAGCTCATCGTGGTGCCGACCTTCGGCTGTAACCTGGCCTGCACCTACTGCTACCAGGAGCTCTTCGACCCGGCCGGCGCCGGCCTGATCACGCCCGCGGCCGTCGAGGCCTTCTTCGCCTACGTCGATCGGCACCACCTGGGCGGGCCGCAGAAGCCCTACCTGACCCTCTTCGGCGGCGAGCCGCTGCGCGACACGCCGGCCCACCACGACCGGATCGGCCGCTTCCTCGACGGCGCGAAGGCGCGCGGCATAAAGGCCGCCGTGGTCACCAACGGCCACGACCTCCTCGCCTTCGTGCCGACGCTGGCCAGCGGGCCGGTCAAGGAGGTCCAGGTCACGCTCGACGGTCCGCGCGCGCTCCACGACGCCCGCCGCCCGCACAAGGACGGCGCCGGCACCTTCGACCGGATCGTCGCCGGCGTCGACGCCCTGATCGCGGCCGGCGTGCCGGTCAACCTGCGGGTGGTGGCCGACAAGGAGAACCTGCCCCGCCTGCCGGAGCTGGCCAGCTTCGCCGAGGCGCGCGGCTGGCTCGACCTCCCGGCCGAGAAGTTCAAGACGCAGATCGGGCGCAACTACGAGCTCTTCGGCTGCGCCAGCCGGCAGGACCGCGACGCCCTCTTCGACCGGGTCGAGCTCTGGGCCAGCTACCTGGAGCTCTGCCTCGCCCACCCGGTGCTGCGCCGCTTCCACGCGCCGCGCTTCCACGGCATCGGCCACCTGGCCTCCGCCGGCGAGCTGCCGCCGCCCAACTTCGACGCCTGCCCGGCCACCAAGACCGAGTGGGCCTTCTCGCCCGAGGGCGGCGTCTTCGGCTGCACCGCCACCGTGGGCCATCCGGCCCACCGGCTCGGCTCCTTCTTCCCCGAGGTGGCGCGCGACGAGGCGGCCATCGCCCGCTGGAGCGGACGGAGCACGCTGACCATCCCGGCCTGCCAGGGCTGCGCGCTGGCCTCGGTCTGCGGCGGCGGCTGCGGCGCGGTCGCCTGGCACCGGACCGGCACGGCGCTGGAGACAGACTGCCGCCCGGTGCGCGAGCTCTACGGGCTGGGCGCCCGCTTCTACTCGCTGGGCGACGCTGCGTGACCGACCACCACCAGGGACGGCCTCGGGCCGTCCTGCGACTGGAGCGAGCTGAACGCCGAGTGCCTGGGGACGCCCTGCCCGTTCCACCCGGCCCTGCGAGCCGGGCCGGCCGCGGGTTAGGCATCTTGCCTGGATCGCGGCACTAGGCCTTCTTCACCGGGCAGGTGCTGAGACCAAGGACCTTGTAGAGCGGGCAGAAGCCGATGAGGCCGGTCGCCAGCGGCACGAGGCCGAGGTATCCGAGCGGCGACTGCGGCCCGACGAAGACCAGGGAGAGGATGCCCAGGCCGAGGACGATGCGGATGACGCGGTCGATGGTGCCTTCGTTGGTCATGTGGGTGCTGCCTCCGTTCTCCAGTCAGAGCCACCGGGCGGCGGGAGGGTTCGGGCGTCAGCCCCCCCCTGTAGATGCTCCATCTCATGCGCCAGCCGCCCATCGAGCTGCACCGCGGCGAGCTGCGCGTCGCCGGGACCGCCCTCCACCTCGACGCCAGGCGCCGCGCCGCCTGCGCCTTCGTCTCCCACGCCCACGGCGACCACATCGGCCGCCACGACCGGACCATCGCCACCCCGGCCACCCTGGCGCTGATGAACCACCGGCTCGGCGAGCCGAAGCGGGCCCGCAAGGCCGAGCAGCTGCCGGTCGGCTACCGGGAGCCCTTCGGCCTCGGGCTGCAGACCCTGGAGCTCTTCCCGGCCGGCCACGTGCTCGGCTCGGCCCAGCTCCGGGTGACGCTCGAGGACGGCCGCACGCTCGGCTATTCGGGCGACCTCTGCACCGACACCCCGCACGCCGCCGAGCCGGCCGAGGTGATGCCCTGCGACACGCTGGTGCTCGAGTCGACCTTCGGCCGGCCCCGCTACGTCTTCCCGCCCAAGCAGGAGACGCTGGCCGCCATCCGCCGCTTCTGCGACGACGCCCTCTCCGACGGCGTCACCCCGGTGCTCTACGGCTACGCGCTCGGCAAGGCGCAGGAGATCCTCGCCTTCCTCTCCGGCGCCGGCTACGCCTGCCGCTGCCACCCGGCCATCCACGCCATCAACCGCATCTACCAGGCCCACGGCGTCCCGCTCCCCGGGGTCCGCCCGCTCGACGCCGAGGGGGTGGCGGCCGGGGAGGTGGTGGTGGTCCCGCAGCAGCTCGGCTGGAGCCCTGCCATGAAGGCGGTGAAGCGGCGCCGGACCGCGGCCCTGACCGGCTGGGCCATCGACGGCGAGCGGATGTTCCGCGGCGTCGACGCCGCCTTCCCACTCTCCGACCACTGCGACTTCCCCTCGCTGCTGGCCTACGCCCGGGCCACCGGGGCCTCGCGGGTCTTCACGATCCACGGTTCGACCGACGAGCTGGCCGGCGCCCTCTGCCGGGAGGGGATCCGGGCCGAGCCGCTGCGGGAGGGGAGCCAGCTCGAGCTTCTGTAGTACAAGGGGCGCGTGATCGAGCTCACCGCCAGCGCCGACGCCGAGGGACAGCGTCTCGACAAGTACGTCCGCAAGGCCCTCAAGGGCGTCCCCCTCAGCCACGTCTACAAGATGTTCCGCACCCGCAAGGTGAAGGTGAACGGGGTGCGCGGCAAGCCGGAGCAGCTCCTCAAGGCGGCCGACAGGATCGAGATCTGGGGCGACGAGCAGAAGCTGCTGGCCGAGCCGGCCCCCGGCACCACGCCGCGGGTCCGCGGCAGCGGCGGGCTGCGGCTCGAGGTGCTGCTCGAGGACGACGACCTGCTGGTCGTCAACAAGCCGGCCGGGCTGGCCGCCCACCCCGGCACCGGCATCAGCGGCGCCACGCTGGTCGAGCTGGTGCGCGACTACCTGAAGGTGCCGACCAAGCTGCCGAGCGGCGAGTTCAAGCCCTCGCCGGCCCACCGGCTCGACCGCGAGACCTCCGGCATCATCCTGGTGGCCAAGACCCGCCAGGCCATGGTGGTCCTCGGGCAGCTCTTCGAGTCGAAGGCCGACATGAAGAAGCAGTACCTGGCCCTGGCCAAGGGGAAGATGCCGCAGCAGAGCGGCCTCTTCGACCAGCCGCTCTCCGAGCACGAGCAGTCGGGCCGCTCCAAGGACATGCGCGGCGTCAACATGCAGCCGGCCCTGACCCGCTGGAAGGTGGTCGGCTCCATGAAGGAGGCGACGCTGCTGCAGGTGCTGATCGAGACCGGCCGCACCCACCAGATCCGGCGCCACCTGCAGGCGGCCGGCCACCCGGTGGCCGGCGACCCGCGCTACGGCGACTTCAACTTCAACCGGGCCGCCCGGACGCGCTGGGGGCTGCGCCGTATGTTCCTGCACGCCTGGAAGCTGGAGCTGCCCCACCCCATCACCGGCGCCATCCTCCGGCTCGAGGCCCCGCTGCCCCCCGAGCTGATCGAGGCCCTCGGAGCCCTCAACATCCCGCCGCCGCCCGGCAGCACCCCCGCCGTTGAAAGCGGCAAGCGCGCCAAGTAAGGTCCGCACCCCATGACGGAGCCGACCGTCCCGGGCGCGCCGCCGCCCACCGAAGACCCGCAGCCGGCCCCGCGGCTGGTGCTCACCGGCCTGCCGCCGCCCCGGCCGCGCTGGCAGGAGGTGCTGCGCTGGACGCTCTTCGGCGGCCTCCTGCTCTTCAACGGCGGGGTGCTGCTGGTCGCTGCCCTCTGGATCCACTTCGCCAAGGGGCTCCCCGACCTGCCCTCGGTCGAGGGCTACCGGCCGCCCATCATCACCGAGGCCATCAGCGCCGACGGCCAGATCGCCGGCGAGTTCTTCGACGAGCGGCGCAAGGTGGTCCCGTACCCGCGCGTCCCGCGCCGCCTGGTGCAGGCCTTCATCGCCTCCGAGGACCAGCGCTTCTTCGACCACGCCGGAGTCGACGTGCGCGGCACGCTGCGGGCCGCCCTCACCACCTACGTCCTGCGCCGCGGCGTCAAGGGCGGCTCGACCATCACCCAGCAGACCGCCAAGGCGATCCTGGTGAGCACCGAGGGGTTCGCCGAGGGGACCAGGCGCACCCTGCGCCGCAAGATCCGCGAGCTGATCCTGGCGGCGCGGCTGGAGCGCCAGTTCAGCAAGGAGCAGATCCTCTGGCTCTACCTGAACGGCGTCTACCTCGGCCACCACAGCTACGGCGTGCAGTCGGCCGCCGAGAACTACTACCGCAAGAACGTCGAGGAGCTGACCCTGGCCGAGGCGGCCCTGCTGGCCGGCCTGCCCCAGGCCCCGAGTCGCTACTCGCCCTTCGCCCACCCCGAGTCGGCGCGCGACCGGCGCCGTTACGTGCTGCGCCGCATGTTCGAGGAGGGCTTCATCACCGCCGCCGAGCGGACCGACGCCGAGGCCCAGGAGGTCAAGGTCTTCGGCCTCGACGACGTCTTCCGCGAGACCGCCCCCTTCTACGTCGAGCAGGTGCGCCGGCAGATCGTCGACCGCTACGGCAACGACCGGCTGCTCCGGGACGGCCTGCGGGTCGAGATGGCCATGGACCTCGAGAAGCAGCGGGCCGCCCAGGCCGCCATGTTGAAGGGGCTCATGGAGGTCGACCACCGGCAGGGGTTCCACGGTCCCCTCGACCACGTCGAGGGGCCGGCGCGGCTGGCCATGCAGGCCCGGCTGGCCAGGGCCTGGCCGGCCGGGGCCCTGGAGCCGGGCGGATACGCCGTCGGCATCGTCGACGCGGTGGCGGAGAAGGTGGCCGAGGTGGTGGTGGGAGAGCAGCGCGGGCTGCTGCCGCTGGCCGGGATGCGCTGGGCCCGCAAGCCCAACCCGGAGGTCTATCACCCGGAGGCGCTGCTGAGGCGCATCCCCGGCGTGCTCAAGCCGGGCAACGTGGTGCTGGTTCGCCGCGTCGAGCGCAAGGAACTCGTCGAGCGCGAGGAGCGCGATCCACTCAAGGTGAAGGAGCTGCCCGAGGGCGACCTGCTGCTGACCCTGGAGCAGGAGCCGAAGCTGCAGGGGGCGCTGGTCTCGATCGATCCGCACACCGGCGAGGCGGTGGCGCAGGTGGGCGGCTACGACTTCGAGGCCTCTGAGTTCAACCGCGCCTTCCAGGCCTGTCGCCAGCCCGGCTCGGCCTTCAAGCCGATCGTCTACTCGGCCGCCATCGAGAAGCTCGACTGGACGCCGGCCACCATCCTCAGCGACGCCCCCATCGTCTTCCGCGACGACGACAACGCCTGGAAGCCGCAGAACTTCGGGCAGGACTTCAAGGGGGACGTCACGCTGCGCACCGCGCTCGTCAACTCCATGAACATCCCGGCGGTCAAGACCGCCGAGGCCCTCTCCACCCAGCTGGGGGCCGACTTCCTCGGGACCTGGGCGGCCCAGCTCGGCCTGACCACGCCGGTCAAGCGGGAGCTGGGGAGCGCGCTCGGCTCCTCCTGCGTCTCGCTCTGGGAGCTGACCGGCGTCTACGCCACCTTCGCCCGGCTCGGCGAGAAGCAGGCGGTCACCATGGTGAAGCGGGTGCTCGACCGCGACGGCAGGACGCTGGAGGACCGGACCCGGCCGCGCGACGCCTGGGTGCCGCTCTCGACGCGGCTGGGGGCGGCGGTGGCCGAGGTGACCCGGCCACGGGCCCGGGCCATGGCGGCGACCACCGCCTACATGGTGGTGAGCCTGCTGCGCGAGGCCGCCACCGTCGGCACCGGCGCCGGGGCCAGGGCGCTCGGCAAGCCGGCCGCCGGCAAGACCGGCACCACCAACGACTCCTTCGACACCTGGTTCATGGGCTTCACCCGCGACCTCGCCACCGGGGTCTGGCTCGGCTACGACCACAACGTCACGCCGCTGGGGCGCGCCGAGACCGGCGGCCGGGCCTCGCTCCCCATCTGGCTCGACTACATGTCGGCCGCCCTGCGCGACCGCCCCCAGCCGGAGTTCGAGGCCCCGGAGGGGATCGTCATGCAGCGCATCGACGTCGAGACCGGCAGGCCGGTGGCCGACGCAGCACCCGGCGTGCTGGAGCCCTTCAAGGAGGGGACCGAGCCGACGCTGGAGGAGGGGGCGGCCAAGAAGCCGGTCGAGGTGCAGGACCTCTTCATGCAGTAATCGCCTCAGGTGGGCGTGCTAGGATCCGGCCCGCACCATGCTCAACGCCCTCGCCCGCCTCGGAGTGAAGCGGACCCTCTTCCTCGCCATCGGCGGGGCGCTGGCGCTGGCCGGCACCTTCACGGCCTGGGGCATCAACCGGGTGGTGCAGGGAGCGCTGGAGGAGTCACTCCTCCACCGCGGCGAGAGCGACGCCCGGGTGCTGGCCAGCGAGCTGGCGGCCGGGTTGACCGCCCCCGGCGGCGCGGTCATCGCCTCCCGGCTCGAGGAGCGCTTCGACGAGAGCCAGGACGCCTACGCGGTGGTGATCCGCACCGATCTCTCCATCGTGGCCAAGCGCTTCGCGCGGGCCCGCCCCGACACCGCCGACGACGTGCTGCAGGCCCACGCCACTGCCGGCATGGCCTCCTCCTTCCGCGGGGACGGCCTGCTCCGCTTCACCTCACCGATCATGGTCAGCCAGGCGCGCGCCGACGGCTCCACCGAGTCGAAGGTGGTGGGCCACGTGCTGCTCGGCCTCACCGCCACCAGGCTCAACCAGCGGCTCTCCGAGGTCCGGGTGCTGGTGCTGGCGCTGCTTGGCGCCGGCGGCCTGCTGCTGGCCGTCATGGTCTACCTCATCACGGCGCGGCTGGTGCTGGCGCCGCTCGACCAGATGAGCCTGGTGGCGCGGCGCATGAGCGACTCGGACCTGACGGCCCGGGCCGTGCGCGGCGGCGAGGACGAGCTCGGCACCCTGGCCGACTCGCTCAACCGCATCGGCGAGAACCTGGCCGGAACCATCTCGCGGGTCCAGCACGTCACCGGCGGCATCGCCGAGGTCATCGAGCGGATCGGCAAGACCGGCGTGGCGGTCTCGGCCGGCGCCGGCACGGTCTCGGCGCGGGCCGTCGAGACCTCGTCGTCGATGGGCGAGATGATCGCCAGCCTCAAGGGGATCGCCGACAACGTCGAGGTGCTGGCCGGGAGCGCCGAGGAGTCCTCCTCCTCGATCCTGGAGATGGCGGCCACCAACGACGTGGTGGCCGAGAACATCCAGGGTCTGGCGGCCTCGGTGGAGGAGACCACCGCCGCCATCGAGCAGATGACCTACTCCATCAAGGAGGTGGCCAAGAACATCGAGGACCTCTCGACCACCACCGAGCAGACCAGCTCCTCCATGAACGAGATGGACGTCTCCATCTCGCAGGTCGAGACCAACGCCAACGAGACCGCCCGGCTCTCCGAGCAGGCCCAGCGCGACGCCGAGATGGGGGCCGAGGCGCTCTCCCGCACGCTGCAGGGCATCGACAAGATCAAGGAGTCGTCGAAGGAGGCGGCCTCGGTCATCGAGGCCCTGGGCCGCAAGATCTCGGCCATCGACAACATCCTCAACGTCATCGACGACGTCGCCGAGCAGACCAACCTGCTGGCGCTCAACGCCGCCATCCTGGCCGCCCAGTCTGGGGAGCACGGCAAGGGCTTCGCCGTGGTGGCCGACGAGATCAAGGACCTGGCCGAGCGGACCGGCGCCTCCACCAAGGAGATCTCCGAGCTGATCCGGGCGGTGCAGGAGCAGTCCAAGGCGGCGGTGACCGCCATGGACCGCGGCGTCCGCAACGTCGAGGAGGGGGTGCGGCTGGGCCAGGAGACCGAGACCGCGCTCAAGAAGATCGAGGCCTCCTCCCACCAGGCCACCCACATGGTCCGCGCCATCGCCCGCGCCACCATCGAGCAGGCGCGCGGCTCCAAGCAGGTGACCGCCTCCATCATCCGCATCGCCGAGACGGTGCAGCAGATCGCCACCGCCACCGCCGAGCAGGCCCGCGGCTCGGAGCAGATCATGAAGAGCGCGGAGAAGATGAAGGCCATCACCAAGCACGTGGAGCGCTCCTCGCAGGAGCAGGCCCGCGGCTCCAAGCAGATCACCCGGGCCATCGAGTCGATCAGCGAGATGGTGCACCACCTCAACCGCGCCCAGAAGGAGCAGACCCGCGGCTCGGAGCAGGTCATGGGGGCGGTGGTGCAGATCAAGCAGGTGGCCGAGGCGCAGAACCTCTCGGCCAGCGACCTCGAGAAGGCCATCGCCGACCTGGCGGCCCAGGCCGAGGTGCTGCGCGGCGAGGTGCGGCGGTTCCGGCTGTAGATCAGCCGCCCCGCGCCGCGTGGTATAGACGGCCTCGCATGTTCGGCCTCGGCTTCGGAGAGATCGTCATCGTCGCCATCCTGGCGCTGGTCCTGCTCGGCCCGGACAGGCTGCCCGAGGCGGCCAAGATGCTCGGCAAGACCTTGCAGGACCTGAAGAAGGCGACCGATGGCCTGAAGGGCCAGCTCGAGGCCGAGATGTACTCGGTCGAGAAGGCGGTCAAGAAGGCCATCGACGGCGCCGAGCTGCCGGGGGCCCCCGAGGTGCCGCCGGTCGCCGCCGCGGCCGCCGCCCGCACCGGCGGTCCGCCGCCGCCGCCGGCCACCGCCGAGAACGTTCCCGGCCTCGACGCCGCGTTGCTCGACCCGCTGGCGGCACCGCAGCCGACGCCGGTCCTGCCGTCTCCCACCCTGGTCAAGCCGGCATGAGCGCGCCCGCGGCCACGCCCCCCGTCGCCAAGGCCGAGGCCGAGGCCAAGCTCACCTTCTGGGACCACCTGCGCGAGCTGCGCAAGCGGCTCCTGCTCTCGCTCTACGGGCTGCTGGGCGGGATGCTGGTGGTCGGCTCGTTCGTGGAGCGGCTGGTCGACGAGCTGATGAAGCCGGTGCGGCTGGCGCTGCCGGCGGGCTCGCAGAAGCTCATCTACACCAGCGCCATCGAGCCGATGATGGTCTACATCAAGGTGGCCATCTACGGCGGCGTCTTCGTGGCCGCGCCCTGGATCCTCTACCAAGTCTGGCAGTTCATCGCCCCGGGCCTCTACAAGAAGGAGAAGCGGGTGGTGGTCCCCTTCCTCTTCTGGGGCACCATGCTCTTCTACGGCGGCGCCGCCTTCTGCTACTGGCTGGTGATGCCGGCCGCCTTCCCGGCCATGCTGGCCATCGCCAGCGACGCCTCGATGATCCCCATGCTCTCGATCAGCGAGCAGCTCGGGCTGGTGATGGCCATGCTGCTCGGCTTCGGCGTGGTCTTCGAGGTGCCGGTCATCATCGCCTTCCTGGCCATGGTCGGGCTGGTCTCGGCCGACTTCCTCGCCAAGTACCGGCGCCACGCCATCGTGCTCAACACGCTGCTGGCGGCCATCATCACCCCCACCGGCGACCCCTTCAACCTGGCCCTCATGGCGGTCCCCATGTGCCTCTTCTACGAGGTCGGCATCATCCTGGCCCGCATCCTCGGCAAGAAGAAGCCGGCTGAGGCGCCGGCCGTGGGCTGATCACGCCATGCCGACACCCGAGGCCCAGGGGATGCCGGTCTTCCACGGGCTGGCCGCCGGCTTCGCGGTGCTCATGCTGGTCCGGCACGTCCCCGGGGCGAGGCGGCGCCAGCCGGTCGCCATCCTTACCTGCCTGCTGGCGGTGGCGGTCTTCGCCTACGCCGTGAAGGGGCTGGCTGGCCTCTGAGCCGGCCGGCCCGCCGAGTCCCACCCACCAGGAGCAGCCGCCATGAAGAGCGCCGGTCCCGTCGAGGTCGTGATCCTCTCCGCCACCCGGACGCCCTTCGGCGCCTTCGGGGGCGCCCTCAAGGCGCTCTCGGCCACCGACCTGGGCGTGCTGGCCTCCACCGCGGCGCTGTCGGCCGCCGGGGTCGCGCCCGGCGACGTCGGCCACGTGGTCTTCGGCAACGTGCTGCAGACCTCGGCCGATGCCATCTACCTGGCGCGCCACGTCGGGCTGCGCGCCGGCCTCCCCGAGGAGGTGCCGGCGCTCACCGTCAACCGGCTCTGCGGCTCCGGCTTCGAGGCGGTCATCCAGGCGGCCATGTTCATCCAGACCGGGCAGGCCGAGCTGGTGCTGGCCGGCGGCACCGAGTCGATGAGCCAGGCCCCGCTGGTGCTGCGCGGCAGCCGCTGGGGCCACGCCTTCGGCAAGCCTCCGCCGCTGGAGGACGCGCTCTGGAGCGCGCTCACCGACTCCTACGTCGGGCTGCCCATGGCGCTGACCGCCGAGCAGCTGGCGGTGGACCACGGCCTCACCCAGCAGCAGGTCGACGAGTACGCGCTGCTCTCGCAGCGCCGCTGGGCCGCCGCGCAGCAGGCCGGACGCTTCACGGCCGAGCTGGCCCCGGTGACGCTCCCGGGGAAGAAGGGTCCGGTCCGCGTCGAGCGGGACGAGTCGCCGCGGCCGGAGACCACGCTGGAGGGGCTGGCCAGGCTGCCCAAGGTCTTCAAGCAGGACGGCGTCATCCACGCCGGCGCGGCCAGCGGCATCGCTGACGGCGCCGCGGCCTTGCTGGTGGCGAGCCGGGCCTGGGCGGAGCGCAAGGGGCTGACGCCGCTGGCGCGGGTCGTCACCTGGGGGCACGCCGGCGTGGCGCCGGGCCGGATGGGGCTGGGGCCGGTCCCGGCGGTCCGCAACGCGCTGGCCCGGGCCGGCGCCACGCTCGGCGACTTCGACCTCTTCGAGGTGAACGAGGCCTTCTCGCCGCAGTACCTGGCGGTCGAGCGCGAGCTCGGGCTGCCGCGCGACCTGACCAACGTCGACGGCGGTGCGCTGGCGCTGGGCCACCCGCTGGCGGCCAGCGGGGCCCGCATCACCGCCCACCTCGTCCACGAGCTGAAGCGGCGCGGCGGCCGGGCCGCCATCGGCTCGGCCTGCATCGGCGGCGGACAGGGCGTGGCGCTGATCCTCGCGGCGCCCTGACGGCGCCGGCCCGGGACGGGTGCGCCCCGGGCGTCCTGCAAGGCCACCTTCTTGCCCCTCATGCGCCTCGACGGTAGGTTGCCTCGACGCGAGGGTGGCAGGGAGGGCGGCGATGGCGGAGTTCACGGGCGTGAAGGTCTTCTCGACGACGTTGGCCAGGGACCGCGAGGTCATGGGCGAGACCATCACCCGCTGGCTCGGCGCCCACCCCGGGGTGGAGATCGTCGATCGGCTGGTGACCCAGAGCTCCGACAAGGAGTTCCACTGCCTGACCATCACGCTCTTCTTCCGGGAGAAAGCCCCTTCCCCGTGACGCGCCGCTGGAGCGGACCGCGGAGCGCCCTGACCCTGGGCGGGCAGGTTCCGGCGGCGGTCGGGGGCCTGCTGGCGGCGCTGGTCGGCGCCACGCTCGCCGCCACCATCCATCCGCCGCTCGGCACGCTGCTGCTGCTCGACCCCGGCGACGTGGAGCGGCTGCTGCAGGCCTGGCGGTTCCTCACCTGGCCCTTCCTGGAGGGGCCGCTCCCCGGCAGCCTCTTCACGCTGCTCTTCGCCGGGCTCATGCTGGTCTGGCTCGGCCGGCAGCTCACCGCGGCCTGGGGTGAGCGCGGCCTGCTGCTGCGCGTCGCCGCCATCGGTGGCGGCGCCGGCCTGCTCACCGCGCTCACGCTGGCCCCCTTCGACACCGGGCTGCGCTTCTTCGGCATCTGGCCGCTCGTCAACGCCCTGCTGGTCTGCTGGGGGCTGCTCAACCAGGAGCAGCGGCTCAGCTGGTTCGGCGTGGTGGAGATGCGCGGGCTGACGGTGGCGCGGATCATCGGCTTCGGGACGCCGGCCTGGGCGCTGGCGCTCGGCCCGCCCGGCCTCGGGCCGCTGGAGCGGCTGGCCGTCTACCTGCCCCACCTGGCCGGGCTGCTGGTGGCCTGGCTGCTGGTCGGGACCGGGCCGCGGCGTGGCTGGCGGCGGCTGATCGGCGGCTGGCGGGAGGCCCGGCTCAAGCGGGCCCGGAGCCGCTTCGAGGTGATCGATCCGGGGCCACGGCCGCCGCGCGAGTGGATGAACCGAGGCGAGTGCGCCGCGGCCAGCAGGCTCAGCTGACCGCGACCTGCCTGACGGCGGCCCGGTAGACCCAGATGCGGCCGGTGTTGGTGCGAGCGTCGGCCGGAATCACGAAGAAGCCGGCCAGCTCCTCGCGGTAGTCGGGGGCGAAGCCGGCCACCTGCCGCCCGTCGCGGAAGATGACGCGGACCCGCTTGCCCTGGGCCACCGGCGGCTGCTCGCCCGGGGCCAGCATGAAGAAGATGGCCTTGACGCCGGCCGACTGGACCTGCTCGACCGCCCCCGGGGCGCCGGTGTCGAGCTCCAGCTCCGGCGCCTCGAGGTCGGCGTCGGTGAGCGAGCCGCGCAGCACCTGCCCGTCGAGGAGGTGGACCACCACGCGCTGGACGCCGCTCACCAGCGCCGCCCCGCCTCCGGCCGGAGCCTCGGAGGCCACCTCGACCTCCGGCTCGGCCTCGGCCGCCAGGTCGACCGGCTCCTCCACGTCAGCGGGCGCCGGAGGCTCGGCGAAGTCGAGCGAGGCCGCGGGGGCGGGCGCCAGGTCGTAGGCCGCCGCGATCTCGGGCGGGACGTCGATCTCCATCGAGTGTTCGAGCTCGGCCAGGCTGAGCGGCTCCGGCTCACGCTCGGCCGGGAGCGGTTCGAGGATCGGCTTGGGGATCACCACCGCCTCGAAGGGGGTCGAGAGGTCGAGCGCCGGGACGCTCTCCCAGGGCTCCGACGGCGAGGCCTCGTCGGCCTCGGACCACGGTGTGAGCAGCGGCGGCTCGGCCGCCTCGCCGAAGGACCCGTCGGAGGCCAGCTCGAAGCCGGCGTCGAGCACCCCCTCCGGCTGCCACCCGAGCGGCGCCTCGCCCAGCTGCAGCGGTGGGCCCCCGGGGAGGCCATCCCCCTCCGGGTCTCCGAAGTAGGGCGCGCCGCCGGCGCCCGGCGCAGCGGCCGCGGGTCCGGCGTCGTACTCGCCGAAGGCCTGGGGCCGGGCCGGGTAGGCGGGCATGGCTGGGACGGGCACCGCGGGGCCGGGCAGCGCCGGGTGTTCACCCAGGGTGACTGGAGCGCCGGGGGCGTCATACTCGCCGAACTGCAGCGGCAGTTCGGCTGGCGGGGCGTCGAGCTCCTGCACCTCGTCGAGCAAGAGCGCCGGCTCGAGGTCGATGCTCGGCTCGGCGTCGAGGGCCAGATCGCCCACCACCTCGGTGGCGAGCGGGGCGTCGGGGACCGCGGGCGCCGGTTCGCCCCAGTCGTAGGTGGCGTTCGGGTCGTAGCCGGCGGCGATCCAGGCGGCCTCGTCGTAGGGCGCGTCGGGATCGTAGCCGGGTGCCTCGGGGTTCCAGGCCTGCGGCCGGACCTCCTGGCCGAGCGAGGAGGGGTCGAAGAAGGGGTCGGTGGCCAGCGGCGGCTCGGGCTCGGTGAAGGCCGGCGGGACCGGCGTGGCCGCCGCGGCGATCGGCGGCGACCAGGCGGCCGGCGCCGGGGGGCTCGGGGGCAGCGACTCGATCGGGCGGCTGCGGAGCCCGGCCGGGAGCAGGGACTCGCGGAGCTGGGCGGCGGCGGCTGTGACGTCGAACCCGCCCCGGGCCGGCGCCGGCTGCTCGAAGCCGACCAGGTCCCGCAGCTCGGCGTGACGGGACTGCTCGGCCGGCGTCAGCGAGCCGGCCTGCCGCTTCTGGTCGAGGAAGCGGAACTCCTGCATGACGCTGCGCGAATCGGCCATGGCCTCTCGTGATCTCCGGGCGCGGGCACCTGGTGCGCCGGGACCTGCGGCGATGATACCCCGACCCCCCGGGGTGGTGAAGCGGCCACTGACCTGCAATCGGTCTCTGACTTGCAATCAGCGTGTGCAGCCCGCATGTATGGGCCGCCCATGAGCCGTCCAGCCGATATCCACGGGAAGCGAAGCGCCCCCTCCGGGCCGCCGCCAGCCAGCGCCTTCCTCCCGCTCCACGCCGCCGACATGGCTGCCCGGGGCTGGAAGGAGCTCGACATCCTGCTGGTGAGCGGCGAGGCCTACATCGACCACCCGAGCTTCGGCACCGCCGTGATCGGCCGGGTGCTCGAGGCCCAGGGATTCAAGGTCGGCGTCGTGGCCCAGCCCGACTGGCGCTCCACCGCCGACGTGCTCCGGCTCGGCCGCCCGCGCCTCTTCGTGGCCATCGCCTCGGGCGCCATGGACTCGATGGTCAACCACTACACGGCCGCCAAGCGCCGCCGCTCCGACGACGCCTACACGCCGGGCGGCGTGGCCGGGAAGCGGCCCGACCGGGCCACCGTCGTCTACTCGAAGCTCTGCCGCCAGGCCTTCGGCCCGACCATGCCGATCGTCATCGGCGGCATCGAGGCCTCGCTGCGCCGCATCGCCCAGTACGACTACTGGGACGACAAGGTGCTGCCCTCGATCCTCATCCCCTCCGGCGCCGACCTGCTGGTCTACGGGCAGGGCGAGAAGCCGGTGCTGGAGATCGCACGCCGGCTCGCCATGGGCGAGGACGTCTGCGGCCTGGTCGACATCCCGGGGACGGCGGTGGCGGTGGCCGAGCCGGCCATGGCCCAGCTTGAGTCGCGCGCCCGCGGCGTGCTCCAGCTGCCGAGCTACGAGGCGGTGGCCGCCGACAAGCGCACCTTCGCCGACTTCTCGCGCCTCTACCACCTGGAGCACAATCAGGCCAACGCCCGGGTCATGGTGCAGCCGCACGGCGCCGGCAAGAAGGCCCGCCTGGTGGTGGTCAACGAGCCCATGCCCCCGCCCTCCACCTCGGAGCTCGACCGGATCGCCGAGCTGCCCTACGTGCGCGAGGCCCACCCGAGCTACGGCGGGCTGCACATCCCGGCGCTGGAGCAGATCCGCTGGTCGATCCAGATCCTGCGCGGCTGCGCCGCCGGCTGCTCCTTCTGCTGCATCACCGAGCACCAGGGGCGCGACGTGGCCAGCCGCTCCGAGGCCAGCGTGCTGCGCGAGCTGACCGCGCTGGCCAGGAAGGAGAACTTCCGCGGGACCATCAGCGATCTCGGCGGCGCCACCGCCAACATGTGGCAGATGAGCTGCACCGACGAGGCGGCCCACACCGCCTGCCGCCGGCTCTCCTGCGTCTACCCGAGCGTCTGCCAGTTCTTCGCCGTCGATCACGGCCCGCTCATCGACCTCTACGAGAAGGCCAGGGCGGTGAAGGGGGTGAAGCACCTCTTCGTCGGCTCCGGCGTCCGCTACGACCTGGCCCAGGCCGACGAGAAGAACGGCGACCGCTACCTGAAGACGCTGGTGCAGAACCACGTCTCCGGCCAGCTCAAGGTGGCGCCCGAGCACGTCTGCGAGCCGGTCTTGAAGGTGATGAAGAAGCCGGGGGTCGAGTCCTTCGAGCGGCTGCGCCGCGACTTCGAGAAGTACTCGGCCGAGGCCGGCAAGGAGCAGTACCTGGTCCCCTACTTCATCTCCTCGCACCCGGGCGCCTCGCTGGAGGAGGCGGTCCAGCTCATGGAGTACCTGCAGAAGAACCGCTGGAAGCCGCAGCAGGTGCAGGACTTCATGCCAACCCCCATGACGCTGGCCTCGGACATGCACTGGTCCGGCCACTCGCCGCTCACCATGAAGCCGATCCACGTGGTGCGCGACATGGAGGAGAAGCGCATGCAGAAGGCGCTGATCCGCTGGGGCGATCCCGACAACGCGCCGCTCATAGAGAAGGCGCTGCGCCGGACCGGGCGGCTGGCGCCAGGCCAGCGCATGAGCACCGGCATGCGGCCGGCCCGAGAGGGGCAGCGGCCGCCCTGGGCGCGGCGCGGGGCCCGGCCCTTCCCGGCCCGGCCCACCCCGCCACCGAAGAAGTAGCCCATCATGGCCGGCTCGCGCGGCAGGGTGCTGGTGGGGATGAGCGGCGGCGTCGACTCGTCGGTGGCGGCGGCGCTGCTGCGCGACCAGGGCTGGGAGGTGACCGGGCTCTTCATCTGCCTCGGCACCGCCGCCGACGCCAACGGTGCGAGCGGCTGCTGCTCGCCGCAGGACGCCGCCGACGCCCGGCGGGTGGCAGGGCTGCTCGGCGTCGACCTCTTCGTGCTGCAGGCGGCCGCGGACTTCACCCGCCTCATCGACCGCTTCGCGGCCGAGTACGCGCTGGGGCGCACCCCCAACCCCTGCATCGGCTGCAACCGCGACATCAAGTTCGCCAGGCTGCTGGCGCAGGCCCGCGCGCTCGGCTTCGACGCCATCGCCACCGGCCACTACGCCCGGGTGGTGGAGCGGGACGGCCAGCCGGCCATCGCCAGGGCGCGGGCGACCGGGAAGGACCAGAGCTACGTGCTCTTCGAGCTGCCCGTCGAGGTGCGGCGCCGGCTGCTCCTGCCGCTCGGGGAGCTGCCGGGCAAGGGGGCGGTGCGCGAGCTGGCGCGGGGGCTCGGCCTGCCGGTTCATGACAAGCCCGACAGCCAGGAGATCTGCTTCGTGGGAGAGGAGGGTTACGCGGGCCTGCTCGCCGAGCGCGCGCCTGCGGCGCTCACCCCCGGCCCCATCGTCGACGAGGCGGGGCGCGAGGTGGGGCGCCACCAGGGCTACGGCCTCTACACCATCGGCCAGCGGCGCGGCCTGGGCGGCGGGTCGGGAGCGCCGCGCTACGTCACCGACGTCGAGCCGGCCACCGCCACGGTCCGGGTCGGACCGCGGCCGGCCACGCTGCGGGGCGGCCTGCGGGCCGGCCGGGCCAGCTGGCAGGGGGGGCTCCCGCCCGACCATCGGGTGGCGCTGCAGCTGCGCTCCTCGCCGGTGGCGGCGCCAGCCACGGTGACTCCCGGCGGCGACGGCTTCACGGCCCGCTTCGACGAGCCGCTGGCGGCGGTCGCCCCCGGGCAGGCGGCGGTGCTCTACGACGGCGAGGTGCTGGTCGGCGGCGGCTGGATCGAGGAGGCGTTGTAGGTCGCGCTCGCGGTGGCTTCCTCAGCGCGGCGAGGAGAGGAAGCCGACCGCCTCGTCCCAGAAGGCGAGCCCGGGCGAGAGGTCGAGGCCGTTGTGGCCGGCCCCCTCCTCCACCAGGAGCCGCTTCGGGCCGGCCAGTGTCGCGAAGAGCCGCTCCCCCTCGCCGCGGGTCACCACCTCGTCGGCGCCGGCCAGGAGCACCACCGCCGGGCCACGCCAGCCGGACAGGTCGCGCAGCGGCGCCCAGCGGTCGAGGAGGAGCCAGGTCGGCAGGAACGGGTAGTGATGGCGCGCCACCGCGGCCAGCTCGGCGAAGGGGGTCACCAGCAGGAGGCCGCGGACCAGGGTAGGCCGCTGCGCCGTGGCCGCCGCCGCCACGCCGCTCCCCAGGCTCTCCCCGAGCAGCCAGATCGGCGCCCCCTCGGCCGCCAGGGCGTCGATGGCCTCGACGGCGGCGGCGGTGAGCGCCTGCTGCGAAGGCGAACCAGGGCGGGCGCCGTAGCCCGGGTACTCGAGCAGCACCACCTCGACGCCGCGCGGATGCAGCGCCGCCAGGTAGGTGAACCGCTCGAGCGCCGAGCCGGCGTTGCCATGCAGGACCAGGAGCCGGGCCCGCGGCACCTGGTCCGCCACCGGGGAACGTCGCCAGCCGCGCAGCCCGCCGGATAAGTCGAGCCACGGCGTCAGGCCGAGCCGCGCTGCGCGCGCCTGCGCCGCCGCTAGCTCGGAGCGTTCCGGGAAGTAAAGCAGCCTCCGCTGCAGGAGGACTGCCACCACCAGCAAGGAGACGAGGAAAGCCGCCAGGGCGAGGACGGTGCGAAGGAGCGGGTGCACGCCGCCACGCTGCCACGGCCAGGGCGCCCCCGCCATCGCCACGCCGCGCCCAGCCGGTCGACGGGGCGCCGCTTTCACGCCGCGCCGCGCCGCGATAGCCTGCCTGCCCCGTGACCGCACCCACCTCCGACGCCGAGCGCCTCGCCCGCACCGCCCGCCTCGCCGCGGCCGATCACCGCCACCTCTGGCACCCATTCACGCAGATGCAGGACTGGCTCCAGGAGGACCCGGTCATCATCGACCGGGGCGAGGGGGTGGAGCTGATCGACACCCTGGGGCGGCGCTACCTCGACGGGGTCTCCTCGCTCTGGTGCAACGTCCACGGCCACCGCGTCCCGGAGCTCGACGAGGCCCTGCGGGCCCAGCTCGACCGCATCGCCCACTCGACGCTGCTCGGGCTCGCCTCCACCGCCTCCATCGAGTGCGCCGAGGAGCTGGTGCGCCACGTGCCGCCGGCGCTGACCCGCGTCTTCTACTCCGACGCCGGCGCCACCGCGGTCGAGATCGCCATCAAGCTCGCCTACCAGCACTTCCAGCTGCGCGGTGACGCGGCGCGGAGCCAGTTCGTCTCCATCACCGGCGGCTACCACGGCGACACCATCGGCTCGGTCTCGGTGGGCGGCATCGATCTCTTCCACCGCATCTTCAAGCCGCTGCTCTTCGACGTGCACCACGCGCCCCAGCCCTACTGCTACCGCTGCCCGCTCGGGAAGGCGCTGCCCGGCTGCGCCATGGCCTGCGCCGGCGAGGTGGAGGCGATCTTCACCGCCCACCCCGGCGCCATCGCGGCGCTGGTGATCGAGCCGATCATGCAGGGGGCCGACGGCATGATCGCCCAGCCGCCCGGCTACCTGAGGCGGATGCGGGAGATCTGCGACCGCCACGGAGCGCTGCTGATCTGCGACGAGGTGGCCACCGGCTGGGGGCGCACCGGCACCACCTTCGCGGTCGAGCAGGAGAACGTGGTCCCCGACATCATGACCATGGCCAAGGGGCTGACCGGCGGCTACCTGCCGCTGGCCGCCACGCTCACCACCGAGACGATCTTCGAGTCCTTCCTCGGCCCCTTCGAGGCCAGGCGGACCTTCTTCCACGGCCACACCTACGCCGGGAACCCGCTGGCCTGCGCGGTCGCCACCGCCTCGATGAGGCTGCTCCGGGAGCGCGGGATCATCGCCGGGCTGCCGGACAAGGTCGAGGCGCTGCGGGCCGCCCTGGCGCCGCTGGCCGCCCACCCGCACGTCGGCGAGATCCGGCAGCGCGGCCTGATGGTCGGCATCGAGCTGGTGCGCGACCGGACCGACCGGACGGAGTACGAATATGAGCGACGGGTCGGGCACCAGGTCTGCCTGGAGGCGAGGAGGCAGGGCGTCATGCTGCGGCCGCTTGGCAACGTGGTGGTGCTGATGCCGCCGCTGGCCATGACGGTGGCCCAGCTCGAGCAGTTGGTGGCAGCGGCGCGGAGCGGCATCGAGGCCGTCACGGCCCGGGTCTAGCCATGCGCGGGCTCTTCATCACCGGCACCGACACCGGGGTCGGCAAGACCGAGGTGGCCTGCGCCCTGGTGAGCGGCGCCCGCGCTGCCGGGCTCGACGTCGGCGCCATGAAGCCGGCCCAGTCGGGCGTGACCGCGGGCGAGCCGGGCGACGCCGCGCGGCTGCGGGCGGCCGCCGGGGGCGGCGATCCGTTCGAGCTGGTCTGCCCCTATGAGTTCGAGGCGCCGCTGGCGCCGGGGGTGGCGGCGCGGCTCACCGGCGTGGAGGTGTCGCTGGCGCTGATCCTCGACGCCGCCCGCAGGCTGGCCTCGCGCCACACCGCCCTGGTGGTCGAGGGGGCCGGCGGACTGCTGGTGCCGCTCACCGCGCGCGAGACCTACGCCGACCTGGCGGTGGCGCTCGGCCTTCCGGTGCTGGCGACGCTGCCGTACGTGCGCGATATCGCGGCCAGGGAGCCTTTCCTGCGATCCGCGCTGGCCGGCAAAGTCCAATTTTAGTCGCGGCGAAGAAAATTGGATCGGCTCGTCGATCGATCCTAGAGATCGATCCGTGCCGAACGTCGTCGACCTCACCCTCGTCAGCCAGGCCCGGCGAGCCCTCCACAGCACCCTCGATGGCCGCGGGCTCGGGTTCTTCCTCGAGGAGAGCTCCCGGGCCCCGCGGCTCGATCCGCGGCGCATCGCCTGGATCGTCGAGGCGGCGCGGCGGCGGGTGGGGGACCAGGCCCGGCGCGACCCGAACGCCCTCTCGCGGACCCGGCGGGTGGTGCGGCGCGAACTGATCCGCCGCCTCGCCGACGCCATGCTGCAGGCGGGGCTATAGCGCGGGCTTCAGCCCGCGCAGTCCGAACCTATCAGCATGGGAATCCGGTCCAGGTCCGGCGCTGCCAGCAGCGCCTCTGGGCCACCCTTCACTTCAGCTTGCTCGCCTCCACGTACCTGAGCTTCAGGTCGAGCAGCAGTTGGTCGAGCAGCTTCGCCTCCTCGGGCGTCAGGTTGCCGCGGGTCTTCTGCTCCAGCATGGCGAGGATCTCGATGCTCTGCTGCGCCAGCGGCAGGTTTCGCTCGCCCGGCTTGCCGGTCTCCGGGTGCGGCGCGTCGCCGAGGTGGATCAGCACCGAGGAGCCGAGCGAGAGGACGAAGGTATAGAAGTCGATGGCGGGGCGCGGCTCGGTCACGTGGCCTCCCGTGATGCGCGGCGAGGATAGCAGGGTCCGGGGCGGGTGCTACCGGTGGCGAGCGAGAGCTAGAGCCATGCTGTCCGGCCGGTGGCGGTGGACCGGCGCAGTTCCGGCGAAACCTACGGGGTGCAGACCCCGGCCTGGCAGGTCTCGCTGGAGGTGAGCGGATTGCCGTCATCGCAGGCCGTACCATTTGCCTTGGCCGGGTTGGAGCAGGCGCCGGTGGCCGGGTTGCAGGTCCCAACCAGGTGGCACTGGTCCTGCGCCGTGCAGCTGACTCCGGCGCAGAGGTCGACTCCGACGCAGAGGCCAGAGGAGCAAGCGTCCTCCACGGTGTTGGCCAGGCCGTCGTCGCAGGAGGTCCCGGCGGGCTGGTCCATCACGCCGCAGACGTTGGCGACGCACGTCCGACCCCGGCAGGTCGTGTCGGTCCCGGGGCAGTCGGTGGGTGCGAAGCAGCCGACGCAGTGGCCGCTCCCGTCGCACACCAGGTCCGTGCCGCACGTGTTGCTGGCCTCCAGCGGCACGTTGCTGGGAACGCCGTTGGTGCAGAGATCCGAGGTGCAGGGGTTGCCGTCGTCCG
>JANYBC010000136.1 GCA_025360965.1 Anaeromyxobacter sp.
CGAGCCCGGCGGCGGCACCCGCGCCGTCGCCCGCACCCGCGGCGTCGCCCACCGCCGTCGCCGCGGCGAGCCCGGCCGCGCTGCCAGCCCCAGCCCCGGTGAGGCCGCCGCCGGCTCGCCTCGCGCCTCCGGCGCCCGACCTCGCCACCCACCCGCCACCGCCGGATCCGGTCGCCGCCGCACTCACGCCGCGCCCCGCCGCGCCCGCGCCCACCTCGTCCCGCCCTGCCTGGATCAAGCCGGTCGTCATCGGCGCCGGCGTGCTGGCGGCCGGCCTGGTCGGCGCCTCGGTCCAGCAGGGGCTCAAGGCCAGGGGCGCCTACGCCGACGCCCGCGCGCTGGTCGGCGCCAACGGGGTCCTGGTCCCCGGCGCCGATCCGGCCACCCACGCCGCCCTCGTCGACCGCGGCGACACCGCCAGCCAGAACGCCAGGGTCACCGGCGGCGCCGCCCTGCTCACCGCCGCCGCCGCCGGCCTGCTCTGGTGGCTCTCGCCATGAGCCCCGCCCCGCGCTAGAACCGCCGCTTCGGTCCGCCAGCACGCAGCGCACGCACCGGGCCGCCGGGAGCCGCCGTGGACACGTTCGCCAAGAAGTTCATCGTCCGCTGGTCCGACTGCGACGCCAACGGCCACCTGCGCAACACCGGCTACAGCGAGTACGCCATCGAGGTCCGCATGGCCTACCTGGCCGAGCACGGGTTCGGCCTGGCCGAGATGCGGCAGCACGGCATCGGCCCGGTCCTGCTCCGCGAGGAGATCGACTACCAGCGCGAGTGCCACATGGGCGAGGAGCTGACGGTCACCTTCACCGCCATCGGCCTCTCCCCCGACGGCGCCCGCTTCAAGGTGGCCCACGACCTCTTGAAGCAGAACGGCAAGCAGGCGGCCCGCCTGGTGGTGCTGGGCGGCTGGCTCGACAACAAGCTGCGCCGGCTCACCCCGCCCCCCGACGCGCTGCGCGAGGCCTTCGAGGTGGCCCCCCGCGGCGGGCCGTTCGAGACCCTCCCGCCCGCCGGGCAGCGCTGAGCCCGGCGCGCTACGGCCTCGCCGCCGCCGCGGGAGGCGCCGGAGCCGCCGGCGGCGTCAGGCCGTCGGCTGCCTGGGCCGCGGCCGCGATCGCCTGGGCCAGCTTCCCGCCCAGCTCGGCGCCGTAGTAGCTGCGCCGGGCCTCGCCGGCGCCGGTCTCGAAGGCCTCCCGCGTCTCGACGTAGCCGATGTAGCCGCTGGCCAGCGACAGCGTGATCGCCCCGGGGCCGGCCATGAGCCGCCACTGGATCGCCTCGGCCTCGGTCGGCTCGGAGGGCGTGCCGACCAGCAGCAGCGACCCGAGCCGGACGGCCGTCACCTGTGCGGTGGTCGGCATCGACCCGCCCAGCAGGGTGCGCGCCGCCGGCCAGAGCAGGTGCGGCAGCGCCCCGGGCGAGAGCCGCGGCAGGTTGACCCTGGCGACCGCCACCGAGAGGCGCGGCGAAGCGTCGGCCGGGCCGGTCGAGAGCACGTTGATGGTGTCGTCGAGCAGCCGCGCGTAAGCCGCCAGCTCGCTCTCGCCCAGCTTGACCGCGCCGGGCGGGACCATGACCGACTGGTCGCCGATCGCCCCCTGGAAGAAGATCCGTGGCCCGCGCACGCCGGCGGCCAGCAGCTTCCCGGGCCAGTCGCCGCTGATCCTGGCGTTGGCCTTGCCGAGGAAGGTCGGGTGGGCCGTGAAGCGCAGCAGCTCCGCCACCGGCGCCCCGCCGGGTCGGGTCAGGCGGGCCACCAGCAGCCGGCCCCCCACCCTGCCGCCGTTCCGGTTCTGCACCAGGCCGTCGACGTGGCTGACCTGCGTCGAGAGGGTGGCCGGCCCCAGGGCGGCGGTGGCGGCGCGCACCACCGCACCGATGTCGACCACCAGCCGGTCGAAGGTGGCCTGGTCGTAGCGGCCGGTGGCGAACCACTCCCCCGGCAACGAGTCCCAGTAGCCGCCCGGGCCGGCGTGGGTGTGGGTGGCCGTCAGCAGCAGCGCGTCGAGCTTCAGGTCGGCGAGGGCGGCCTGGACCGCCCGCTCCAGCGCCTCGGGGATCACCAGGAGCTCGACCGAGACCAGCGCCACCCGGACGCCCGGCTCGCCCAGCACCAGGGCCCGCGCCGTGACCGGGTCGAGCACGCCATCGGCGTCGTAGCTCCAGCGCGGGAAGCCGGCGATGAGCGGCGCCGGGCCGAGCCGCAGCGTGCGGGCAGCGAAACCGGCCACCAGCAGCCCTTTCCCGCGCGCCGTCGAGGTCACCCGGGCCGGCTCGTCGGGCGGCACCGCGCGCCACGGCAGCGAGAGCGCGGCCAGCAGCAGCACGGCCGCCGCCAGGGCGAGTCCCAGGGCGTCGAGCGCGTGGCCGGCGGGGTTCCTTTTCAAGTCCGGATGGTTATACTCCGCCGCCTCATGGGGTACGACGAAGCCGACGACAAGCTGAAGGATGAGTGCGGGGTCTTCGGGATCTGGGGGCTCGGGCAGCAGGAGGAGGCGGCCAACTTCGCCTACCTCGGGCTGCACGCCCTGCAGCACCGCGGGCAGGAGGCGGCCGGCATCGTCTCCACCGACGGCGAGACCCTCCACGTCCACCGCGACATGGGCCACGTCGCCGACATCTTCACCGCCGAGGTGATCGCCCGCTTGAAGGGCGGCGCCGCCATCGGCCACGTCCGCTACTCGACCACCGGCGCCAGCCACGTCAAGAACGCCCAGCCCTTCGCCGTCGAGTACGCCGGCGGCGCGGTGGCGGTCGGCCACAACGGCAACCTCGTCAACGCCGACGAGCTGCGCAGCGAGCTCGAAGCGCTCGGCTCCATCTTCACCTCCTCGAGCGACACCGAGGTGATCGTCCACCTCATCGCCCGCTCCAAGGTACATGCCGCGCCCGGCTCACCCGGCCAGCTGGTCTCCTCGGTGCGCGAGGCGCTGGGCCGCGTCTCCGGAGCCTACTCGCTGGTCTTCCTCACCCCCACCGCCCTGGTCGGCGTCCGCGATCCCATGGGCTTCCGCCCCCTGGTGCTGGGGCGGTTGAAGGGGCAGTGGGTGCTGGCCAGCGAGACCACCGCGCTCGACCTCATCGAGGCCGAGTACGTGCGCGAGGTGGAGCCGGGCGAGCTGGTGGTGATCGACCGCGACGGCCTGCGCAGCGAGCGGCTCTTCCCCGACCGGGCCCAGCCGACGCGGCTGGGACGCTGCATCTTCGAGGCCATCTACTTCGCCCGCCCCGACTCGGTCCTCTTCGGCCGCTCGGTCTACGAGACCCGCCACGCCTTCGGCAGGCGGCTGGCCATCGAGCACCCGGTCCCGGCCGACTACGTCATCCCGGTCCCCGACTCGGGCGTGCCGGCCGCCATCGGCTACGCCGAGCAGAGCGGCATCCCCTTCAACATGGGGCTGGTCCGCAGCCACTACGTGGGCCGCACCTTCATCGAGCCCTCCCAGCAGATCCGCCACTTCGGCGTCAAGCTCAAGCTCAACGCCTTGAAGAGCGTGCTCAAGGGGAAGCGGGTGGTGGTGGTCGACGACTCGATCGTCCGCGGCACCACCAGCCGCAAGATCGTCAAGATGATCCGCGCCGCCGGGGCCAGCGAGGTGCACCTGCGCATCTCCTCGCCGCCCACCTCCTGGCCCTGCTACTACGGCATCGACACGCCGACGCGCCAGGAGCTGATCGCCTCGACCCACGACGAGCTGCAGATCGCCACCTACGTCACCGCCGACACGCTCGGCTACCTGTCGCTGTCGGGGATGTACGAGGCCATCGGCGAGAAGCGCGAGAGCTACTGCGACGCCTGCTTCTCGGGGGAGTACCTCATCGACTTCCCGGCCCGCTCCGCCGTCCCGCGGGGGCGGCGGGTGGTCGGGACCTAGCGATTCGAGTCGCCGCTCCGGCTGGCCGCCACCGACGCCGAGCTGGCCAGGGCGTCCTCGGAGGCCCAGGGCGCCAGCCGCTGCAGCGCGCCGGCGATGAGCGGGTCGTTGGGGGCCAGCCGCCGCGCCTCGCGCAGCCGGGCCACCGCCACCTCGATCCGGCCGGCGGTCAGGTGGGCGATCCCCTCGTCGAAGAGCGCCTGGGCCGCGGCGCTGCGGCCCGAGGCGGCGCCTGGGCCCTCGGTCGGGGCCGGCAGCTTGACCCCGGCGAGCGCCAGCGCCTTCTCGGCCTTGGCGATGGGGCCGTTCCAGCGGGTCGGATCACCCGCCTCGGAGGCGTGGAGCACCAGCAGCCGCCGCGCCAGCAGCGCGAAGATCGCCCCCTTGACCCGCGGGAAGGCCGAGCCGAGCAGGCGGGCCAGCGACTCGACGGTGATGCCGGCGCCGACGCGGCGCAACACCGCCACCTCCTCCGGTGAGAAGTCGGCGATGAAGGCCGGCGGCTCGCCGAGGCGCAGCAGGGTGTCGCGCGAGAGCTTGTTCGGGTTGCGGCGGGAGCTGGCGGCGGCCTGGGGCTCGGCGCGCATGAGCACGTCGAACCAGGCCGGCACGGCGCGCGGCTCGGGGAACTGCACGCCGAGGCGCGACGGGCTCTCTGAGCGGGACCAGACCACCGTGCCGTTGATCTCTATGGTCTGCCCGATGGCGTCGCAGTGGATCTTGAGCTTGAGCTCGCGGCCCGGGGCGGCGAGGCGCGGCGTCACCAGCTGGCAGCCGAGCGGGCCGAGGTCCTCGGTCGACGCGGTCCAGGAGGAGAAGCGGTCGCGAACCTCCACGCGGCAGCGATGAGGGATACGCGGGGCACGCCTCGGATTGACCAGCTCAGTGTCCACGGAACGACCCCCCAGCGGTAAAGAGGTAGGTAACCGTCGCGAGCCCGTGTGACACGAAAACGAACGACATGAGAATGACTAATCTTTTCTTGGGCCCCCAACGGGGGGGGGCAGGGCCAGGCCGACAGTCGGGCTGGCTTCCGGCTTCGCCCGCAGCGCTCCTCCGGCGACCTGTTCGGTCAGGTGCTTCACCGGCGGTAAGATCGGCCGGAGGCGGCGGGTATGCTGGTCCGGCAGGGCTCCGGCCGGCGCGTGCCGCCTGTGCCAGCGCGGGGTCGCGGCGCTGTAACTGGGCCTGCCGGATCTGCTTGAAAGGGCTGAAAACGCTGCGAAAACCGTTGGCCACCACTGCCGAAGGAGCCTCGACCAGGCGACCAGGCGGCCAGGCGGCCAGGCGACCAGGCGATCAGGAGGCGGACCGAGGTGGCGGCCGTCCAGCCGGCCTCCGGAAGTGAGGTGGTCCGCCGACGTTAACGCGATGTCCTATGATCCGCCGGGTCTTGGTACACTTTCGGGGCGTGCCGGAAGGCGCGCCGCGATCGTCACGGAAGGCCCATTTTTCAGGGTGATCGTGAGGATCCGAAGTTGACTCGCCGATCCGGAAGCGATATCAGCTTGAGCTATCGCCGCCCTGTTACTCCAATCGACCAGAGGCGGCAGGAGGGTTCTCCGACATGACGCAGGCCCAGTTCTTCCAGGCGGTGGCCGAGACGGCCAATGTTTCCAAGGTGCAGGCCAAGGCGGTCTTCGCGGCCGTTGAGGAGGTTGTCCTGAAGCGGCTCAAGGCCGAGGGGAAGATCCCGCTCGGCGGCCTCGGCGCGGTCAAGCTGGTCGACCGCAAGGCGCGCATCGGCCGCAATCCGGCCACCGGCGAGCAGATCAAGATCGCCGCCAAGACCGTGGTGAAGATCGCCCCGGCCAAGGGTCTCAAGGACGCGTTCAACAAGAAGGCGAAGAAGTAGCCTTCGAGTCGTCCGAAGTTCCGACGCCCGTCGCGCTCCTGCGCGGCGGGCGTTTTTCGTGGGGAGCCGGCGGCGCCGAGCGATCGCATCGCTGCGTATCTCCTTGACAATCTGGCCCTGCGAATCTAGCGTCCGGCCCCGTTCTCCCCGCTCCCGTTTCCCGATTTTCGGACTCCCATGACGAACCATGCAGGTGGTGTCGAGGGGCTGCCGCGAGAGAAGGTCGAGCAGTTCGACCGCGAGCTCGCCCCCATCCTCAAGAGGTACCCGCCCGACCGGAAGGCCTCGGCGATGATCCCGGCGCTGCGCCTCGGGCAGGCCCTCTTCGGGCACATCTCCCCGGCGGTCCAGCTGCTGGCGGCCGAGCGGCTCGGCACCTCGCCGTCGCGCGCCGAGGAGGTGGCCACCTTCTACGTGATGCTGGAGACCCACCCGACCGGGAAGCACCTCGTCGAGCTCTGCACCAACGTCTCCTGCTCGCTCATGGGCGGTGACCAGCTCTGGTCCTACCTGAAGCAGAAGCTGGCGCTCGCCAAGGCCGGCACCAGCGCCGACGACCGCTACACGCTGCGCGAGGTCGAGTGCCTCGGCTCCTGCGGCACCGCCCCGGCCATGCTGGTCGACGAGGAGATGTACGAGCAACTCACCCCGCAGAAGGTCGACGCCATCCTCGGGGGTCTCAAGTGAGCGACACGCTGATCCTCTCCGCCCGCTGGGCCAAGCCCAACTCGGCGGCCCTCTCGACCTACCGGGCCGACGGCGGCTACGGCGCGCTCGACAAGGCGCTCGGCATGGATCCCTCGGCCATCGTCGACGAGGTGAAGAAGTCGAACCTGCGCGGCCGCGGCGGCGCCGGCTTCGCCACCGGCCTGAAGTGGACCTTCCTGCCCAAGGACGTCCGCCCCCGCTACCTGACCGTCAACGCCGACGAGTCGGAGCCGGGCACCTTCAAGGACCGCTACATCATCGAGCTCGACCCGCACCAGCTCATCGAGGGGATCGCGCTGACCTGCTACGCGCTCGACATCCACCTCGCCTACGTCTACATCCGCGGTGAGTTCGCCAAGCAGGCCCGCATCCTCGAGGCGGCCATCGAGGAGGCGCGCCAGGCCGGCGTCATCGGGACGAAGCTGCTCGGCAAGAAGGACTTCGACCTCGACATCCACGTCCACCGCGGCGCCGGCGCCTACATCTGCGGCGAGGAGTCGGCCCTGCTCGAGTCGCTCGAGGGCAAGAAGGGCTACCCGCGCCTCAAGCCGCCCTTCCCGGCGGTGGTGGGGCTCTGGGGCAAGCCGACCATCATCAACAACGTCGAGACCATCGCCAACGTCCCCTGGATCGTCCAGCACGGCGGCGACGCCTTCATGGCGCTCGGCGCCGGCAAGTCGGGCGGCACCCGCCTCTTCGGCGTCTCCGGCCACGTCAACCGGCCCGGGGTCTACGAGAAGAACTGCGACTACAACCTGAAGAAGCTGATCATGGAGGACGCCGGCGGCATCGTCGGCGGCCGCAAGCTCAAGGCGGTCATCCCTGGCGGCTCCTCGTCGCCGGTGCTGGCGGCCCACGAGATCGACATCTCCATGGAGTTCGACGCCGTCAAGGCGGCCGGCTCGATGTCCGGCTCAGGCGGCGTCATCGTCTTCGACGAGTCGGCCTGCATGGTCCGGGCGCTGGCGCGGCTCTCCAGGTTCTACGCCGAGGAGTCCTGCGGCCAGTGCACCCCCTGCCGCGAGGGGACCAACTGGATGGAGGGCATCCTCCACAAGCTGGAGGGCGGCCACGGCAGCGCCGAGGACGTCGCCAAGCTGGAGCAGGTGGCCAACTCGATCGCCGGCAACACCATCTGCGCGCTCGGCGACGCCGCCGCCATGCCGGTCCAGTCTTTCGTGAAGAAGTTCAAGCCCGAGTTCCTGGCGCACGCCGAGTTGCGCCGCTGCCCCTGCGGCGACACCGGCTGGGGGATCACCCAGGCGCCGCGCGACGCGGTGGCCGGGCCCGTGAGGTACGCGCGATGAACGTCACCGCCGAGCAGGTCATCTTCCTCGCCTTCGCCGTCCCGCTGGTGGCCGCCGCCATCGGCGTGGTGGTGGCCCGCAGCCCCATGTACGCGGCCATGAGCCTGGTGGGGGCCTTCTTCTGCCTGGCCGGCGTCTACGTGCTGCTCACCGCCCACCTCATCGCCTTCCTGCAGATCCTGGTCTACGCCGGCGCGGTGATGGTGCTCTTCCTCTTCGTCATCATGCTGCTCAGCCTCGGCGGCGAGGGCCAGCAGCTCGACCGGCTCAAGCAGCTCCAGTGGCTCGGCTTCGTGCTGGGCGGCGGCGGCCTGATGGCGCTGCTGGCCTGGATCTCCCGCGAGGTGGCCGGCGCCGAGATGGCCGCGGTCGGCCCCGACTTCGGCACCATCAAGGCGGTGGGCCGGGCCCTCTTCACCACCTACCTGCTCCCCTTCGAGGCCACCAGCCTCCTGCTCACCGTGGCCATCGTCGGCGCGGTGGTGGTGGCCAAGGAGAAGATCTAACCATGGTCCCCGTGCAGTGGTACCTGCTGCTGGCGGCGGTGCTCTTCGGCGTCGGCCTGGTCGGCGTGCTCATCAAGCGCAACGCACTGATCGTCATGATGTGCATCGAGCTGATGCTCAACGCCGCCAACCTGACCTTCCTGGCCTTCGCCCGGCAGCAGGGGAACATCGGCGGCCACGCCATCGCCTTCTTCGTCATCGCGGTGGCGGCGGCCGAGGCGGCGGTCGGGCTGGCCATCGTCATCGCCATCTACCGGACCACCGGCTCGGTCAACGTCGACGACGTGCGCGAGCTCCGCGAGGAGGGCTGACCGGGAACGAGGTAGACTCCCGCCATGCTCGCCCGCTGCGCCCGCTGCCAGGGCACCTTCACCACCGAGAAGTTCGGCCTCCAGACCTGCCCCCACTGCGGCTCCGAGCTGATGCTCGCCGATCCGGCTGGTGGCGCCACTCCGCCGGCTGCGCCGCCGCCGCCGCCGCCGCCGCCCGCCGCACCGCCCGAGGCCGCCGCC
>JANYBC010000147.1 GCA_025360965.1 Anaeromyxobacter sp.
TGACGCTGGCCGCGCCGGCCGCCAGCGCCTTGACGAGGTCGCCCGAGTACTTGACCCCGCCGTCGGAGATGACCGGCACGCCGTGCTTCTCGGCGGCGCGGACGCAGTCGTCCACCGCGGTGATCTGCGGCACGCCCACCCCGGCCACCACCCGGGTGGTGCAGATGGAGCCAGGGCCGATCCCGACCTTGACGGCGTCGACGCCGGCGGCGCAGAGCGCCTCGGCCGCCTCGGCGGTGGCCACGTTGCCGGCCACCAGCTCGATCCCCTTGAAGTTGGCCTTGGTGGCGCGCACCGCCTCGATGACCCCGCGGCTGTGGCCGTGGGCGGTGTCGATGGTGATGACGTCGGCGCCGGCCTTGAGCAGGGCGTGGATGCGGGCCTCGCGATCGGTGCCGACCCCCACCGCGGCGCCGCAGAGCAGGCGGCCCAGCTTGTCCTTGGCGGCGTTGGGGTGCTGCTGGACCTTCTCGATGTCCTTGATGGTGATGAGGCCGCGCAGCTCGTAGCTGGCGTTGACCACCAGCAGCTTCTCGATGCGGTGCTGGTGCAGCAGCACCTTGGCGTCCTCGATGGTGACCCCCTCGCGCGCGGTGATCAGCTTGCGGGTCATCACCTCCTCGACCTTCTGGTCGAGGTTCTTCTCGAAGCGCAGGTCACGGTTGGTGAGGATGCCTACCAGCTTGCCCTGCTGGGTCACCGGGATGCCGCTGATGCCGTTCCCGCGCATCAGCGCCACCGCGGCAGAGAGCTTGGCGCCGGGCTCGATGGTGATGGGGTCGCCGACCACCGCCGACTCGTACTTCTTCACCTTGTGGACCTCGGCGGCCTGCTCGTCGACCGAGAGGTTCTTGTGGATGAAGCCGAGCCCGCCGGTCTGCGCCATGGCGATGGCCATGCGCGACTCGGTGACCGTGTCCATGGCCGCCGACACGATGGGGATGTTGATGGTGATGTTCCGGGTCAGGCGGGTCGCGGTCTCGACCGACTTGGGGAGGATGTCCGACTCCGCCGGGAGCAGCAGCACATCGTCGAACGTCAGCGCCAGCTTCAGATCGTCGCGATTGAGCATGCGGACGGATATCGCACCACCCGGCCGAGGTCAAGGCGCGCCATGGGCGCGTCACCACGCGCCTTTCGGGTTGCTTGGAAGTGCCGGCGCACCAATAATCCGCCCCTTGGCGAACGGCGATCCGGCGGACGCGGGAAGTGCTGAACGGAAGCCCGTCGGGCTGCTGGTCCGCCTCGCCTACCAGAGCATCGAGGACTTCAAGCGCCGCTTCGCCCCCAACCTCTCCCGCGGCGGCGTCTTCATCCGCACCCGCGAGCCGAAGCCGGCCGGCACCTTGGTGGCCTTCGAGTTGCGGCTCTCCACCGGCGAGAAGGTGATGCGCGGCGACGGGGTGGTCCGCTCGGTGGTGGTCGAGGATCTGGGGGCCACGCCGCCGCGGGTCCCGGGGATGGCGATCCAGTTCACCCGCCTCGACGCCGCCTCCAGGGCGCTGGTCGAGGAGGTGGCGTCGTCCCGCGCCGCCCTGGAGCGGACCCTCTCCTCCCCGGGCATGGGCACGCCGCTCCCTGGCTTCACGCCCGTCGCCGCCGGCCTCGGCTCGCCGCCCACGCTCTCGCGTCCCCTCGGCACGCCGGTCGCGGTGCCGACGCTCTCGCCGACGAACGTGCCTGGCGAGGCCGAGCGGGATCGCCCTCCCCGGGGCGAGCAGCTGCGGCGGATCACCGGCCTCTTCGAGATCCCCCTGCCGTCCACGCCCGAGCCCATCACCCGCCCCTCCCGCGCCGTCATCGGCATCGACCTCGGCACCACCAACTCCAGCGCCGCGGTGGTGCGTGACGGCCGCCCTTACGTCATCCCCTCGCGGGAGGGCTACCGGACCATCCCCTCCGTGGTGGCGCTCCCCCCGCGCCAGACCCTGGTGGTCGGCCACCTGGCCCGCGCCCAGCTGCTCTCCGACCCGGCCGGCACCATCAACGGCGCCAAGCGGCTGCTCGGGCGTCCCTTCGACTCGGCCATCGCCGCGGAGATGCGCGGCAAGTTCCCCTACCAGATCGTCGCCGACCAGGACGGGCTGGCGGCGGT
The DNA here is from genome assembly GCA_025360965.1 of Anaeromyxobacter sp. Taxonomy (GTDB): domain Bacteria; phylum Myxococcota; class Myxococcia; order Myxococcales; family Anaeromyxobacteraceae; genus JADKCZ01. Next base: position 2,096 of record JANYBC010000147.1, read on the forward strand.
GCGGCTCGGCCCCCTCACCGTGACCATCGAGCAGGTGGCGGCGCTCATCCTCCGGGCGGTCAAGGAGCTGGCGCAGAACCACCTCGGCGAGGAGGTCAACCGCGCCGTCCTCACCGTGCCGGCCTACTACAACGAGCGGCAGCGCCAGGCGATGCGCACCGCGGCGGCGCTGGCCGGGCTGCGGGTGGAGCGGATCCTCAACGAGCCGACGGCGGCGGCGCTGGCCTACGCCTACGGGCGCCACCTCCAGCAGCGGGTGCTGGTCTATGACCTCGGCGGTGGCACCTTCGACGCCTCGGTGCTCGAGCTGCAGGACAACATCTACGAGGTGGTCTCCACCGGCGGCGACGCCTTCCTCGGCGGCGTGGACTTCGACGCCTGCCTCACCCGCCTGCTGCTGCGGCAGTACGCCGAGCAGGTCGGGGTCGAGTTCGACGGCAACCCGGTCGCCCTCTCCCGCCTGACCGACGCCGCCGAGCGGGCCAAGTGCGCCCTCTCCGAGCGCGCCAGCTTCCCGGTGCAGCTCCCCTTCCTGGCGATGCACCAGGGCCAGCCGGTGACGCTCGAGACCATGCTGAACCGCGGCGAGGTCGAGGCCCTGGTCGCGCCCCTGGTGGACCGGAGCATCGAGGTCTGCCGTGAGGTGCTCCAGGCCAAGGGGCTGACCATCTCCGACATCGACGAGGTGATCCTGGTGGGTGGCCAGTCGCGCATGCCGCTGGTCCACCAGAAGGTGGCCGCCTTCTTCGGCAAGCCGCCCGCACGCACCGTCCACCCCGACGAGGCGGTGGCGCTCGGCGCCGCGCTGCTGGCCGAGTCGCTGGAGGGCGCCGAGGGCGTGGTGCTGCTCTCGGTCACGGCGCGGGACTGAGTCAAGGCAGCGGCGGCCCGCCCGGCCCACCGCGCCGCTTGAGCCACCAGCGGATGCCGAGCCCGGCCACCGCCACCAGCACCGCCGCGAGGATGTAGTTCCCGAAGCGGGCGGCGTGGCGCGCCGCCTCGCCGATGTTGGAGCCGAAGTAGAAGCCGAGGCAGACCCAGAGCGGCGCCGAGATGGCGGCCGCGGCCCCGTCGAACAGCAGAAACTCCCAGTACGGCAGCTTCGAGTGACCGACCGCGAAGTAGGTGGGGGCGCGGAGCCCGGGGAGGAAGCGGGCGATGATCACCACCACGTTGCCGCGCCGGCGGATGAGCTTCTCGGCCTCGGCCAGGCGGGCCGGGGTGATGATGCGGCGCAGCGGCGCGATGTCGGCGACGTGGGCGCCCAGCTTGCGGCCGGCCCAGAAGATCACCGAGTCACCCACCAGGATGCCCCCCAGCCCGAACAGCACCATGACGTGCAGCCCGGGGTGGTGCAGCATGCTGCTGATGGTGACCACCTCCATGTCGCTGGCCATCCAGGCCAGGACGCCGCCGGTCACCAGCACGATGTCCTCGGGAATGGGCAGGCCGAAGCCGCAGAGCACCAGCACGCCGAAGACGGTGGCGTAGCCGGCGTGGAGGCCGTGGCCGGAGAGCATGTCGACGAGGCGCTGGAGCATTTGAGGGTGGGGATAGTCGCCGCTGTCCTGTCCGGAGTCCAGCCCGGCGGCGGCCCTGGCGTCAGTCGGCGGCGGCCTTCCGCGGGGCCAGCTCGCGGAGCAGCTCACGGTTCTCGGCGGCCCGCCCCGCCACCTCGGCGGCGATGGCCAGCGACAGCTTGAGGCAGGCCTGGGGCATCTGCGGCTGGAGGCGCGCGAAGTCGCGCTGGGTCAGCTCGACCAGCTCGCACGGACCGACCGCCACCGCCGAGACCAGCCGCGTGCTCTTGGTGAGCAGGCCGAGGGCACCGAGGTGCTCCCCTGGGCCGAGCACCGCGAGCTCGCGCTCGCCCCTGGCCTCCTTCTGGGTGATGCGGACCTGCCCGGCCGCGAGGATGAAGAGAGACTCGCCGGCCATCCCCTCGGCGAAGATGGGGGCCCCGGCCTCGACGGTCTTCTCCACGGCGATGGCGGCGAAGATCCTGATCCCGGTCTCGGTGAACTCCTTGAAGAGCGAGCAGGCCTGCAGCGCCTCGATGACATTCACGTGGCCCGCCCCTCGGCCAGGTAGCGGGCCGCGTACTCGACGTAGTGGCTGGCCGAGGCCAGCAGGCCCTCGACGTCGGCGCTGGTCAGGGTGCGCCTGACGCGGGCCGGGGTGCCCATCACCAGCGACCGCGGCGGCACCACCATCCCCGGGGGCACCAGCGCTCCGGCCCCGACGATGGCCTCCTCGCCCACCACCGCCCCGTCGAGCACGACGGCGCCGATGCCGATGAGGCAGCGGTCCTTCACTGTGCAGCCGTGCAGGACCGCCTGGTGGCCGATGGTGACGTCCTCGCCGATCCGGGTGGGGTGGGTGCCGCCGGTGACGTGGATCACGGCCAGGTCCTGGATGTTGGTCCGGGCCCCGACGCGGATGAAGTTGACGTCGCCGCGCACCACGGCGCCGAACCAGACCGAGGCCCCGGCGCCGAGCTCGACGTCGCCCACCACCACGCTGCCGGTGGCGAGGAAGACCGATGCCTCGATGCGCGGGCTCACCCCGCCGAACGCCCTGATCTCAGCCATTCAAGCGTCGATCCTAGCCCGCGCCCTCCAGCGTCGCAACAGCAGCCAGGCCAGCAGCGCGCCCAGCGCGGCGCCGACGGTGTCGGCCACCCAGTCGCCCAGCTCGGCCGAGCGGTGCGGCACGTAGCGCTGGTGGAACTCGTCGGTCATGCCATAGAGGGAGCCGAGCAGCGCCGCCCAGCGCGCCGCGCGGGGGAGCCTCATGAGGTGGGAGAGCCCCCAGGTGGCCACCGCGCCGAAGGCGGCGTACTCGACGAGGTGGAGCAGCTTGTCGCTCAAGCGCGACGTGAGCATGGGCAGCGGCCTGGCCTGGCTGGAGAGGTAGAAGATGAGCGCGGCGTAGGCGATGGCCGGCAGCAACCAGGGCAGCGCCCGCCACCAGCGCCAGCCCGGCGAGGCGGCCGGGTCGTCCGGGGCCCCGGGATCGCTCACCTTGTCCACCTCGCCCGGCTCGCTCACCTGGTCACCTGGGCGCGAGCCAGCAGCTCGCCCGTGAGCGAGGCCTGCCCGGCGCGGATCACCCGGACGGTGAGCAGCGCGCCGGTGGGGGCCTCGGCCTCGCTGGCGTCGACGTGGACCAGCCGGTTCTCGGGGGTCCGGCCGACGCGGCGCAGGCCGTCCTCGCCGGTCCCCTCCACCAGGATCTCGACCTCGCGCCCCAGCTCGGCGCGCAGGCGCTCGGCGGTGATGGCCCCCTGGACCGCCAGCAGCCGGTCGAGGCGCGCCGAGGTCACGGCGCGCGGGACCTCGAGCCAGTCCGGGGCGCTCCCCATGCGGCGCTGGGCGGCGGTGTGCGGACGCGGGGAGAAGGCGAAGGCGTAGGAGTTGTCGAAGCGGGCCCGGCGCAGCAGCGCCAGCGAGGCCTCGAAGTCCTCCTCGGTCTCTCCGGGGAAGCCGACGATGAAGTCGGTGGTGATGGCGATCCCGGGGCGCGCCGCCAGCAGCGCGTCATGGCGGGCCAGGTACTCGGCCACCGTGTAGTCGCGCCGCATCCGCGCCAGCACCGGGTCGGAGCCGGCCTGGACCGGCAGGTGGAAGTAGCCCATGACCCGGGGCTGGTCGCGGAAGACCGCCACCAGCTCGTCCGAGAGATCGTGCGGGTGGCTGGTGACGAAGCGGACCCGGGCGATCCCCGGCACCGCCGCCACCCGCCGCAGCAGCCCGGCGAAGCTGCAGCCCCCGCGGTAGGAGTTGACGTTCTGGCCGATCAGCGTCACCTCCCGGACCCCCACCTCGGCCAGGGCGGCGCACTCCGCCACCACCTCGGTGAAGGGGCGCGAGACCTCGCGGCCGCGGGTCTGGGGCACGACGCAGAAGGCGCAGGCGTTGTCGCAGCCCTTCATGGCGGTGACGAAGGCGGTGGCCCGCCCCCGCGCCGCCTCCGGCTCGGCGGCCGGGAAGAGGTACTCCTCGGAGTCGAGCCAGCCGGTCTCGGCGAAGCGCTCGGTCCCGGCGCGGGCCAGCAGCTCCGGCAGGCGCGCCAGGTTGTCCGGGCCGAAGACGAAGTCGATGGCCGGGACCAGCTTGAGCAGCCGCTCCTTCTCCTGCTGCGCCACGCACCCGGCCACGGCCAGGACCGCGCCGCGCCGCGCCTTGATGGCGCGGTAGCGCCCCAGCACCGAGAGCAGCTTCTGCTCGGCCTTGTCCCGGATGGCGCAGGTGTTGAGGAGGATCAGGTCGGCCTCCTCGGCCCTGGCGGCGCGCCCCCAGGCGTGGCGCCCCAGCAGCTCGACCATCCGCTGGGAGTCGACCTCGTTCATCTGGCAGCCGAAGGTGTGGACGAAGACCTTGCGCACGGGCGGCGGCAACCTATGGAACGACGGCGTGGCCGTCAAGGCGACCGGCCCCTCCAGCCCGCTCCACGGTCAGGCCCTCGGCAGCAGCGCCTCCGCCAGCCCCTCCAGCTCGGACAGGCTGGTGACCACCGCGACCCGGTCGCAGCAGGCGGCGTAGCGCGCCATCTCGCCGTCCCCGTGCTCCCAGCGCGAGCGGGGCTCGGGGCAGATCCAGAGCAGCCGCCGGGCGCGGCGGCGCACCTCGTCGAGCACCCAGGCCTGCGGCGGGGCGTAGTTGGTCCGGCCGTCGCCGATGACGATCACCGTGGTCCGGCGGGTCACCGCGGCCAGGTGGTGGCGGTGGAAGAGGCGGAAGGCCCGGCCATAGTCGGAGTTCCCGAGCAGCGGGATGACCTGCGATCCGACCGCCAGCTCGGCGGCCTGGGCCGGCTCCCGGGCCTGCTCGAGCAGTCCGGTCACCTCGCCCAACTCGGAGACGAAGATGAAGGTCCGGGCCTTGCGCGCCCGCCCGTGGAGGACGCCCAGGAAGAGCAGCATGAGGCGGGAGACGTGGCGCATCGACTGCGAGACGTCGCAGAGGATGACCAGATCGGGGCGCTGCGGCCGGCGGTCGCGGAAGCAGAGCCGCGCCGGCACGCCGTCGAGGGCCAGGTTGCGCCGCAGCGTCCTTCGCACCGCCAGCGCGCCGCGCCGGGTGGACCGCTCCCGCCGGCGCAGCCTGGCGCGCAGCCGCTCCGCCAGGCGACGCACCGCCTGCTCGACCCGCCTGGCCTCGGCGGGGGAGAAGGACGCCGCGCCGGGCGCCGGGAGGGCGTCGGCCCGTCCGGCCCGGGCCTGCAGGGTCAGCTCCGCCTCGGCGTAGCCCCGCGCCGCCCGCTCCACCTCCTCGAACGCCTGGCGCAGCGCGCCGGAGAGGACGTCGAGCTTCGCCGGGTCGAGCCCGGTCCCGCGGAGCGCCGTCTCGGCTGCGGCCAGGTCGCCGGCCAGCCCGTCCCCGCCAGCCGCCTCGATCAACCGCCGCGCCGCGTAACCGCCGTGGGCCTCGAGCAGGAGCGGCAGCTCGATGCGGAGCGCTGCCGCCCGCAGCAGCCGCTGCAGCGCCAGCGGGTCCTCGCCGAGCACCGCCTGCCCGAGCGGCCCCATCACCGACGCCGCCCTCCCCAGCTGCCGGATCACCATCTCCAGCTCGTCGCCCTCGAGCAGTCCGGCCTCGCGGATCCGGGCGAGCAGGGAGCGCTCGGCCGCCTCCACGGCACGTCCCAGCGCCGAGAAGTGCAGGGCGAAGAGGGCCTCGAAGGTCCCCACGTCGGCGGCCCGCTTCACGAGCGTGGCCCTGAGCGCGGCCCGCAGGTCCTTGCTCTCGGCCACGCCGGTGAGCGCCGCGGCCTGGACGGCGTCGCTCACCTCGGCCGGCGAGACGCGGACGCCGTTGCGCCGGAGCAGCCGCGCGAACTGGACGAGCTGGGCTTCCACGCCGGCAGTCTAAGGCAGATCACACGCTTCGGGCTGCCGGGCTGGTCCCGGCCACCCGACCTCCCCGCCCGGAGCTTGCCTCGGGCTCCGGGCCGGGCTTCACTCGAGCCGTGCGCCACGCCCCGCCAGCCCAGCATCTCCGGCTCGCCCTCCGGTTCGCCGCGGCGCTGGCCGGGGGCTGGCTCGGCTGTGCGACCGCGCCGCCCTCCGCCCCGGCCGCCCTCCCCGCTGCCGCCACCCTCGTCGGGCCGGCGCGTACTGCCTCGAGCGCCGAGATCGAGCAGCTGGTCTCGTCGCTCTCGCTCGAGGAGAAGGTGGCGCAGCTGGTGATCGCCTACGCGCCACCGGGCACCGGGCCCATCCGTCAGGGCGGGGTCATGCTGCTGGGGAGGGCGCTGGGCGATCCGTCGGCGCTGCGGGCCCGCGTCGATGCGCTGCAGCGCCGCGCCGGCCTCCCACTGCTGGTGGCCGTCGACCTCGAGGGCGGCGACCTGAACCGGCTCAAGGCGCTGCGGACCCTCTCCGCCCTGCCGTCCGCCCGCGAGATGGGCGAGGAGGGCGGCTGGGAGGCCGAGGCCTGGGGCCGGCGCGCCGGCCTCGACCTCGCCTCCCTCGGCGTCAACCTGAGCCTGGGGCCGGTGCTCGATCTCGCCTCGACCGGCTTCATGGCCGAGACCGGGCGCTCGCTGGGCGACGATCCGATCCGCGTGGCCCGCCTGGGCCGCGCCTTCGCCCGCGGCCTCGCCTCGGCCGGGGTGCTGGCCATCGGCAAGCACTACCCCGGCTACGGACCAGCCGAGGGCTCCAGCGATCGGGCGCTCCTGCTGGTCGACCGCTCGGCCCAGGAGATCGCCCGGCACCAGGCGGCCTTCGTCTCGGCCGGCGACGCGCTGGCCGGGGTCATGCTGGCCAACGTCGCCTTCAGCGCCTACGGCGGGGTCCCCGCCATCCTCTCGCCCGAGCTGGTGGCCCGGGCCCACCTCTCCGGGTTCCTCACCGTCACCGACGACCTGGCGGTGCCCTCGCTCCTCCAGGCCACGGGCGGCGACGCCGCCGAGCTCTGGCGCCGTGCCTTCCTGGCCGGGAACGATCTGCTGCTCACCACCGCTCCCTGCGAGTGGCCCGGTCTGCCCGATCCGCGGGCGGTGCTGGTCGAGCTGGTGCGCTCCCGCCCCGAGCTGAGACCTCGACTCGACGAGAGCTTGCGGCGGGTCCTCGAAGCCAAGGCACGCGCCGGGCTGCTCGGCGCCGCCGCGCAGGTCCCCGGACCGGCTCGGGAAAGTCCCCGCGACGGACGCTGAGTCCTCAGCAATCTTCACGCCTGCGGTCACAACCGATCCGAAACGGTACCCACTCCAGAGAATGGTGCCTCTGGTTCGACCGCTCTTCATCGGAGCAGTGCTGATCGCCCAGGCGATCGAGATCGGCCTGATCGCGCTCAACCTGCGCCAGGCCTCGGGGGCCCGCGGCGTCCCGCCGGCGCTCAAGGGGCTGGTCCCGCGCCGCGCCGCGGAGCGCGCCCGCCGCCATGCCGTGGCCAGCAACCGCCACGCCCTGGTCCGCGCCGTCTTCGACGCCGCCGCGGGCTGGTGGCTGCTGGTGTTCGGCGCCCTGCCGTGGCTCGACCGGCGCCTGACCAGCGCAGGCCTCGATGGCCCGCACCACTTCGTCACCTTCCTCTCCCTCACCGCGCTGGCGTTGGTGCTGCTCGACCTCCCCTTCGCCTTCTGGCGTTCGCGCTCGGTCGACGCCCCCTTCGGCTTCGGGCGGCTCTCGCTCCTGGACTTCCTCGCCCGGCGGACCCGCTCACTGGCGGTCACCTCGCTGCTCGGGCTGCCCCTGCTCTACGTGACCTGGGCCTTCATGCGCCACGGCGGCGAGCGCTGGTGGCTCTGGCTCTTCGCGGCCATCGTGCTCCTCCAGCTCGTCCTGCAGTGGATCTGGCCGGCGCTGGTCGCCTCCCGCCTGGCCCGCGCCCGCCCCATCTCCGGTGGTCCGCTCCCGGAGCGGCTCGAGGCGCTCGCCAACGCCGCCGGCTTCCGAACCGGCGGGGTCTACGTGGTCGGCGGCGCCGGTCGCGCCGGGCAGGCCAACGCCTGCCTGGTGGGCCTCTTCCGCCCGCGGGTGCTGCTCGACGGCACCCTGTTGGCCCGGCTCCCGCTGGAGGAGGTGGCGGCGGTCGCCGCCCACGAGATCGGCCATTACCGGCTCCGCCACCAGGCGCAGCGGCTGGCGCTCTCGCTGCTCGGCACCCTCGCCGGGCTGGCGCTGCTGGCCGCCATCCTCCCCTGGGCGCCGCTCTATCTGGCGTTCGGCTTCGAGGGCCCGTCGCTCCACGCCGCCGTGGTCCTGGCCTCGATGGGCGGCTCAGCGCTTGGCACCTGGACCAGGCCGCTCACTGCGGCCCTCTCGCGCCGGCAGGAGTTGGCCGCCGACGCCTACGCCGTCCGGCTTTCCGGCCGGGTCGAGGCGCTGGCCTCGGCGCTGGAGCGGCTCTCCACCGACAACCTGGCCAACCCCTGGCCACACCCCTGGTACGCGACCTGGCGCTTCACCCACCCGCCGCTCGCGGAGCGGCTGGTGGCGCTGGTCCGGGCCGGCTCGAGCGCCGCCGTCAGGGCACGCTGAGGTTGGTCAGGAGCGCGACCGCCTCGACGTGGTGGGTCTGCGGGAAGAGGTCGACCGCCTGGAGCGCCTCGACCCGGAAGCCGGACTCGGTGCAGGCCCGCAGGTCGCGGGCCAGCGTGGCCGGATCGCAGGAGACGTAGACCGCCCGCTCCACCGAGAGCGCCCGCAGCGCCGGGCCGATCCCCTTGGCGCCCTCGCGGGGAGGGTCGAGCAGCGCCCGCGTGAAGGGAGCCGCGCCTGGTCGCCGCTCCCGCGCCAGCGCCAGCGCCAGCTTCAGGGCGTCGCCCGAGTAGAAGCGGATGGCCGCTCCCGCCAGGTCGGCGCGCGCCAGCTCCAGCGCCGGCCCCTGGACCTCGACCGCCGCCACCGCCGCGGCGCGGGCGGCCAGCGGACCGGTGAAGTTGCCCGACCCGCAGAAGAGCTCCAGGACCCGCTCGCCGTCTGGCCGGAGCAGGTCGAGCGCCACCTCGACCAGCAGGGCGTTGGCCCCCCGGTTGGCCTGCTGGAATATGTCGGGGCGCGAGCTGGCCAGCCCCGCCTCGGGTCGTCCCGGAACCCGCTGGTGGCGCAGCACCGGGGCGCCGATCAGCACCGGGGCGCTCCCGTCCGCCGAGAGGACCAGGCCGGCCAGGGTGGGGACCGCCCGCAGCAGCTCCTCGGCCCGGCCTCGCTGCTGCGCCGACGGCGGGGACCCCAGCTTGAGGTGGGCCGCCCCCCGCCCCTCGTGGTCCGACCACTCCAGCGACACCTCGCCCGGCGAGAGCGAGCTGGCACCGAGGGCCGGCCCGAGCGCGCGCCGCAGCCCCTCGAGCCCCTCGGTCAGCAGGTGGCAGTCGATCACCGGCACCGGGCGATGGGAGCGGCGCTCGAAGAAGACCAGCCGCCCGGCGCGCCGGTCGAGGTGGAAGCGGGCCCGGGAGCGGTACCGGTAGGCGCTGGGCGAGGCGATGGGCGGGCGCCAGCCGCAGGCCTCGGGGTCGAGCCGACCGATCTTGCGCAGCGCCCCGCGCACCGAGGCCGCCTTGGCCGCCAGCTGGACCGCCTCGCTGGCGTGCTGCCACTCGCAGCCGCCGCAGCGATCGCCGGCCGGCCCGAAGTGGCGGCAGGCCGGGGCGCGCCGCCCGGCCCCGGGGACCAGCAGCTCCACCAGCTCGCCGTGGAGGACCTCGCCCGACCCGGTCACCTCCGCCAGCACGCGGTCGCCCGGCGCGGTGAAGGGGACGAAGCAGGTTCGACCGGCGGTGTGACCGACGCCTTCGCCGCCGGAGGCGAGCGCGTCGATGTCGAGCTCGAGGCGCACCAGGCGTTCAGGGCTCTTCGAGCTGGCCCTTGAGCCGCTGCACGAAGCGATCGAGCTCCTCGCGGCGCTCCGCGGTGAGGTCGGTGAACTCCACCCCCATGCCCGGCACCAGGTTGTGGTGGTTGTCGTAGTCGTTGACGCGGGTGACCTTGGCTTCGATGGCGGCCGCCTGCGGCTCGCCCGGCAGTTGGATGAGGATGCGGACCGCGGTGCCGACCGGCAGGGGGTTGCGGGTGTTGATGAAGAGGCCGCCCTGGCTGATGTTGGTGGCCCAGTCGGTGAGGAAGCTGCCGACGGAGCGGTAGGCCACCGGGATCTCGTGGTGGAGACGCGTCGCCTTGCGCTTGTTGTCGCCGCCGGTCCTCATCTCAGGTGAAACACTAGCAGGGGCTCCCGGCAGCGCCAAGGGTGGCCGACCCCCCCAGCAGCAGCCGGACCTCGACGCCCCGCCAGCGGTGCAGGTGCGAGGCGGCGCTCCCCTCGCGGACGGCGATCTCGACCCGCCCACCGCTCCCGACCATGGCCAGCAGCTCGCCGGGCTGCCCGTCACCGAAGGTGCGGACCCAGCGGGCCAGGCGGCCGTCGCAGAGGGCCACCCGCACCTCGGCCCCGGCGATGTCGGCGTCGCGGATGCTGGTGACCAGGTTCCCGAAGGAGTCGACCGCGAGGGTGACGCCGCGGATCTGGCCGGCGCCTCGCTCGGCCACCGGCCAGTCGAGCCGGACCGGGTCGAGGGTGAGCGGCCCGAGCCGCTCCGGCGCGAGGCCGAGGGCCAGCGCCGCCGCCACCGGCGCGAAGATGTCGCGCCCGTGGAAGGTGGCGCAGCGCGGCAACGGCACCAGCGCCGGGTCGGACAGGTGGTAGACCCGTGCCCCCTCTCCGAGGAAGGGCGTGAGCAGCCCGTTGTCCGGCGCCACCATCCGCCGCCCGGCCGGGTCGACCACGCAGATGGCGCGGCGCTCGGTCCCGACCCCGGGGTCCACCACCGCGAGGTGGATGGTCTCGAGCGGGAAGGCCGGGAGGCAGGCCTCGAGCAGCAGGGCGCCGGCCATCAGGTCATAGGCCGGGACTTCATGCGAGATGTCGACGATGCGCAGCTCGGGCACTGCCGAGAGCAGCACGCCCTTGAGCTGCCCCGGGTAGCTGGAGCCGCTGCCGTAGTCGGTGGTGAGGGTGACCAGCGGTGACGACACGGCGCTCCTAGACGACCATGGCCTTGAGGCCGGGGGCGACTCGCAGCCTCGGCCCGGTGAGCGCCTGCACCGACTCGACGGTCTCCCCCGGGGCCAGCTCACGCAGCAGGAGGCCGTCCGGGGTCACGTCGAGCCAGGCCCGGTCGGTGCAGATGGCGGCGACGCAGCGCTTTCCGGTGAGCGGCAGGGTGCAGGCCTCGAGGATCTTCGGCTTCCCGTCCTTGGTGGCGTGGTCCATCATCACCACCACGCGCCGGGCCCCGGCGACCAGGTCCATGCCGCCGCCCATCCCCTTCACCATCTTGCCCGGCACCAGCCAGTTGGCGAGGTCGCCCTGCGCGCTCACCTCGAGGGCGCCGAGGATGGCCAGGTCGATGTGGCCGCCGCGGATCATGGCGAAGGAGTCGGCCGAGGAGAAGAAGGCGGCGCCGGCGTTGACGGTGACGGTCTCCTTGCCGGCGTTGATCAGGTCGGGGTCCTCGGTGCCGGCCACCGGGTAGGGCCCGACCCCGAGGATGCCGTTCTCCGACTGGAGCACCACCTCGACGCCGGCCGGGACGTAGTTGGCCACCAGCGTCGGCATGCCGATGCCGAGGTTGACGTAGAAGCCGTCGCGCAGCTCGAGCGCGACGCGGGCGGCGATCTGCTCGCGGGTGAGCGGCATGGCTACTTCCCCTCCCCGGCCGCGGGCCGGACGGTGCGGCGCTCGATCCACTTCTGGTAGGCGGCGCCCTGCACCAGCCGCTGCACGTAGATGCCCGGGGTGTGCACCTGGTCGGGATCGATGGCGCCCGGGGCGACGATCCGCTCGGCCTCGGCGATGGTGACCCGCGCCGCGGTGGCCATGACCGGGTTGAAGTTGCGCGCGGTCTTGCGGAAGACCAGGTTGCCGTGGGTGTCGGCGGTGTGGGCCAGCACCAGCGCGAAGTCGGCGAAGAGCGGCTGCTCGAGGATGTACTCGTGGCCGCCGATGGTGCGCGACTCCTTGCCGTCGGCCACCTGGGTGCCGACCCCGGTGCGGGTGTAGAAGCCGCCGATGCCGGCCCCGCCGGCCCGGATCCGCTCGGCCAGCGTCCCCTGCGGCACCAGCTCCACCTCCAGCTCGCCGGAGAGGAACTGGCGCTCGAACTCCTTGTTCTCACCGACGTAGCTGGCGAGGATCTTGCGGATCTGGCGCGCCTGCAGCAGCGGCCCGAGGCCGAGATCGGTGGTCCCGCAATTGTTGGAGATGAGCGTGAGCCCCTTCACCTTGGAGCGGTGCAGAGCGGCGATGAGGTTCTCGGGGTTGCCGCTGAGGCCGAAGCCGCCCACCATCAGGGTGGCGCCGTCGCGGACGTCCGCGACCGCCGCGTCGGCCGACTCGACGAGCTTGTTCATCTGGTCACCGCTCCACGATCAGGGCGACGGCCTCACCGCCGCCGATGCAGAGCGAGGCCACCCCGCGCCGCTTGCCGAGGTCCTTCATGGCGTGGAGCAGGGTCACCAGGATGCGCGCGCCGGAGGCGCCGAGGGGGTGGCCGAGCGCCACCGCGCCGCCGCGGACGTTGACGATGGCCGGATCGAGCCCGAGCAGCCGGTTGTTGGCCACCGAGACCACCGCGAAGGCCTCGTTGATCTCCCAGAGGTCGACATCCTTCACGGTGAGCTTGGCCCTGGCGAGCGTCGCCCGGATGGCGTCGTTGGGCGCGATCGTGAACTCGAGCGGGGCGCGGGCCGCTCCGCCCCAGCCGGTGAGGCGGGCCAGCACGGTCCGACCCTCGCGGGCGGCCCGCTCGGCGCTCATCAGCACCAGCGCGGCGGCGCCGTCGTTGATGGAGGAGGAGTTGGCGGCGGTCACGGTGCCGTCCTTCTTGAATACCGGCTTGAGCGTCGGGATCTTCTCCGGCCTGGCGCCCTTGGGGCCGTCGTCCTCCGAGACGATGGTCTTCTCGCCCTTCTTCCCCTCGATCTCGACCGGGACGATCTCCGCCTTGAAGGCGCCCGCCTTGGCTGCGGCGATGGCCCGGGTGGTCGACTCGAGGGCGTAGGCGTCTTGCTCGGCCCGGTCGATCTTCTGCGAGACGGCGCAGGCCTCGGCGCAGAGCCCCATGTGCGTCTGGCCGTAGACGTCCCAGAGGCCGTCGTGGATCAGGCCGTCGATGAGCTCGAAGTTCCCCATGCGCACCCCGGTGCGGGCGGAGCGGTCGTAGTAGGGGGCGTTGGACATCGACTCCATGCCCCCCGCCACCACCACCTCGGCGTCACCCAGGGCGATGGCCTGGGCGGCCGAGATGACCGCCTTGAGGCCCGAGCCGCAGACCTTGTTGAGCGTCCAGGCCGGGGTGGTCTCGGGGAGGCCGGCGAAGATGCTGGCCTGCCGGGCCGGTGCCTGGCCGACCCCGGCCTGCAGCACGTTCCCCATCACCACCTCGCTGACGTCGCCGGGGGCGACGCCGGACCGCTCCAGGGCGGCCCGGATGGCGATGGCGCCGAGCCGGGGGGCGGAGACCGCGGCGAGGGAGCCGAGAAAGGCGCCGACGGGGGTGCGTGCGGCGCCGACGATGACCACTTCACGACCGTGCATGGAGACCTCGCCGAGGGTTTGAGGGCGCCCCGACCTTAGTGCGGCCCGGGCTGCAGGCCAAGAAGGCGATGGCGCCAAGGTGTGACCGCCAGAATTGGTAGCCGTCCGCCCCGGATGGGAGGTCCCCCTACGGAGAGCAGGCAGCTACCTCCTACGGGTTCGGAGCGGGGCCGAGCCGTCCGAGCGCCGCCATCACCTGCTTGAGATCCTCCCAGGCCTTCACCTTCTCCTGCGGACTGCGCAGCAGGTAGGCCGGGTGGAAGGTCGGCATCAACCGGACCCCCTGGTACTCGCCCCAACTGCCGCGCAGCCGGGTGATGGGGACCTCGGAGAGGAGCAGCGTGTGGGCGGCGAACTTGCCGAGGGCCACGATCACCTTCGGGCCGACCGCCTCGATCTGACGCTTCAGGAACGGCTCGCAGGCCAGGATCTCGTCCGGCTCGGGGTCGCGGTTGCCGGGCGGGCGGCACTTCACGACGTTGGCGATGTAGACCTGCTCGCGCCGGTAGCCCATGGCCTCGATCATCCTGGTGAGCAGCTGCCCGGCCTTCCCGACGAATGGCTCGCCCTGCAGGTCCTCGTCCGCGCCCGGTCCCTCGCCGACGAACATCAGCTCGGCGTGCGGGTCGCCGACGCCGAAGACCAGCGTGGTCCGGCCGCCATGGAGCTTGCAGCGGCGGCAGTCGCCGAGGTCGTCGCGGATGGCGAGCAGCGCTGGTGAGCCGGTCCCCTTCCCTGCCGCCGGCCCGGCCGGCGTCAGCGAGGCCGGGCTCGGGGGTGGGGTGGCCGGACGCAGCGACGCCGGTAGCGGCGGTGGCGGCTCGACCGGGCCCGACCCGGTCCCTTCCGCGGCGCGGCCGGCCGCCGTGGGACGCACCGGCCGCTCGGCCACCGGCGCCGGCAGCTCACGCACCCCGGCGTCGCGGAGCCAGGCGTGGTGTCGCGCCACCTCGCCGGCCGCCTGCCGGATCGCCTCGCTCCGCTCGTCGCTCACGCCCACCTCCTCTTCGACCCGTCTGGCCAGTGCGGCGACCGCCCCGCCGGACCTAG
>JANYBC010000015.1 GCA_025360965.1 Anaeromyxobacter sp.
CGCGCCGCGGCCGCCGACCGGCCTGCGGCAGCGCCCGACCTGCCGGTCCAAGCGCAGCCACCCGCCGACTACAGCCAGCAGGGGCCGGGCCAGCCGATCGTGATCCCGGCCGGCCCGATGGTCGGCGGCGCGCTGCAGAACGAGTCGCCGCCGATCCAGGGGCCGACCGCCAGGCCGCTCCCGGAGGATCCGGCGGCGCGCGGCGCGGCCATCTCCGAGATCCGCTCCGGCAAGGTCAACGAGCAACTCGAGCGGATCAACCGCCGCAACCGCGCGCGGCTCGGGCTGAGGCCAGGCGAGGACGTTCCAGACCCCTCCCCGAAAGAGTGATCGCGGCGACTCGCCGCGTCGCTCCATTGGGGCGTAAACGCAAGCAGGAACGTCTCTTACCTGACCGAGAGTAAACCTCGGCGCTCCGTCCCCCCGCGCCCAAGGGGCCGTAAGCGCCTGATCTCTCAGAAGTCCAAGCAAACGCTTTCCTCAATGATGGCGGTCATCCAGGCCGAGACCAGTTCTCACTCGCCTCCTGAACCATGACCCCCCGACATGACT
Organism: Anaeromyxobacter sp.; assembly: GCA_025360965.1. Lineage (GTDB taxonomy): Bacteria > Myxococcota > Myxococcia > Myxococcales > Anaeromyxobacteraceae > JADKCZ01. The sequence continues at coordinate 553 of JANYBC010000015.1, forward strand.
TGAGGCGGCTCAAGACACACATTGGCCCCTTCGCGTTCGGCACAGGGGTCCAAAACATGACTCGGCACGATCAATCGGTCACGCGCCTCCTCTCCGTCACTGTCACCGCGCTGCTGCTGCTCGGCGCCGTCCACGCGCAGGCGATGGACGAGGTCAACCCGGTCGGTCCGGGCGCTCCGAACGGCCAGCGCAACCCGGCCGGCACCGGCCCGCAGCGCGATCCCTCGAAGCTGACGCCCATGCGCCGCACCACCAGCGCCGAGCGCACCGCCGCCGCCCTGCGCGCCGCCGAGCGACGCAAGAGCGCCGAGTCGAACGGCCTGCTCGCCCCCAAGGCCAAGGCCGAGCACCAGCTCCGGCTCGAGCAGGAGTCCCAGCGGCAGCAGCTCAGGCACGAGGAGCAGCTCAAGCAGGCCCCCCGGGGCGACGGCCCGAGCGCCCTCAACGGCGCCGCCGCGACCCTGCTCAACCTCGCCCTCGGCCAGGTCGGCACCATCGACCTCTACGCCGGCCCCAACTTCGCCAACTCCAAGAGCCCCATCGCCCACTGCGCCGGCCCCGGCAGCAACGGCGCCGAGCTCTGCCAGCAGGACTCCGACTGCACCGGCTACCTGCTCCCCTTCATGATCGGGCCCGACGTCTTCGCCTCCGGCGCCACCTGCACCGGCCCGGTGGTCCCCGGCACCGGCATCAAGAAGTTCGTGGACACGCTCCCCCCGCTCTGCGCGCTCGGCACCAACAACCTCGGCAACTGCATCCCCATCGCGGTGCCCGACACCACCCGGTACCCCGGCTCCGACTATTACGAGCTCGGCCTCAAGGACTACACCACCCAGTTCCACACCAACCTGCCCAACAAGACCAAGGTCCGCGGCTACTACCAGAAGAACGTCGCCCCGACCGACCCGGCCGCCAGGAACAACTACCTCGGCCCGCTCATCCTGGCGCACACCAACGTCCCGGTCCGCCTCCACTTCAGCAACGACCTGAACACCAGCGCCGCCGGCGGCAACCTCTACGTCCCCATGGACAGCACCCTGGCCGGCGCCGGCCTCGGCCCCGACGGCCTGCCCTACACGGAGAACCGCGCCACCATCCACCTGCACGGCGGCAACACCCCGTGGATCAGCGACGGCACCCAGCACCAGTGGACCGTGCCGGCGCTCGAGACCACCACCCACAAGAAGGGGCTCAGCGTCGGGTACGTGCCGGACATGTGGTACGACGCCGCGGGCGTGGAGATCGCCGCCTGCAAGGGGCAGCTCACCTGCGGCATCACCGGCGCCACCAACAACCCGGGCGACGGCAAGCTGACCTTCTTCTACACCAACCAGCAGTCCGGCCGGCTCATGTTCTACCACGACCATGCGTACGGCGTGACGCGCCTCAACGTCTACTCCGGCGAGGCCGCCGGCTACCTGCTGGTCAACGCCACCGACGAGGATCGCCTGGCCGCCGCCGGCATCCCGGGCACGCTGGGCGCCGCCTTCGACGTCACCCACGTGGTCCCGATGGTCATCCAGGACAAGACCTTCGTCCCGCCCCCCTTCCAGCTCTCGGTGCAGGACCCGACCTGGGACACCGTGAAGTGGAGCGGCGAGGACGGCCTCTGGCTGCCGCACGTCTACACGCCCAACCAGTGGCCCGGCAACCCGGACAACAGCAACACCAACCCGTTCGGCCGCTGGGACTACGGCCCCTGGTTCTGGCCCGTGCAGACCTCGCTGGTCGAGGTCGACCACAACGGCGTGGCCTTCAACCGCCCGCTCTTCGCCGCCTGCACCACGGCGGCCGCCGTCAGCGTCGCCAACCCGGCCGGTGACACCACCTGCCCCACCACGCCCAACCCGTCGCTGGTGCCGGAGGCCTTCCTCGACACGCCGGTCGTCAACGGCACCGCCTACCCGACCGTCACCGTCGACCCGGTCGCCTACCGCTTCCAGATGCTCAACGCCGCCAACGAGCGCAACTTCAACCTCAGCCTCTGGGTCGCCGACGCCTCCGGCACCGAGGTGGCGCTGGTCCCGGCCACCCCGCACGGCGCCACCACCACCCCGCCCCTCTGCGGCAACGCCCCGGCCCTGAGCGCCGTGACCGGCACGCCCAACGGCCCGGACATCCTGGCGCCCACCTGCTGGCCGCGTGAGTGGCCGGTGGACGGCCGCCAGGGCGGGGTCCCGGACCCGGCCTTCGCCGGCCCCAAGTGGCTGCAGCTCGGCACAGAGGGTGGCCTGCTGCCCGTCCCGGCCGTCATCCCGCCGCGCCCGGTGGTCTACGAGCAGAACAAGCGCAACATCGTGGTGCTCAACGTCGCCAGCAAGAGCCTCTTCATGGGGCCGGCCGAGCGCGCCGACGTGGTGGTGGACTTCTCGGCCTACGCCGGCAAGACCCTGATCCTCTACAACGACGCCCCGGCCCCGGTGCCGGCCGGCGACCCGCGGCAGGACTACTACACGGGCGGCCCCGACTTCACCACCTCGGGCGGCGCGCCCACCCCGCTGCCCGGCTACGGCCCCAACACCCGCACCGTCATGCAGATCAAGGTGCGGGCCACCGGCCCGGTGCAGGCGCCCATCAGCCTGCCGGCCGTGGCCACCGCGCTGGCCACCAGCTTCGTGGCCTCCCAGCCGGCGCCCATCGTGCCGGAGTCGGCCTACAACACCGTCTACAACCCGCCGGTCGCCTACACCGACGTCTACCTGCCCATCGACGGCATGAACCTGACCTTCACGCCCATCGGCGAGGCGGGGCCCAAGACCATCACCTTCGGCAACAAGGCGCTCCACGAGCTCTTCACCAGCAGCTACGGCCGCATGAACTCGCTGCTGGGCGTGGAGATCCCCAACACCAACTGGCTCAACCAGACCACCATCCCGTTCAGCAACTTCGACCCGCCCACCGAGTACCTGCCGGACGGGCAGCAGCAGATCTGGAAGATCACCCACAACGGCGTGGACACCCACACCATCCACTTCCACCTCTTCAGCGTGCAGATCGTCAACCGCGTCGGCTGGGACGGCCAGATCCGGCCGCCCGACGCCAACGAGCTCGGCTGGAAGGAGTCGGTGCGGATGAACCCGCTCGAGGACGTGATCCTGGCGCTCCGGCCGTTCAAGCAGACCCTCAACTGGCCGCTGCCGGACATGGTCCGCCCGCTCGACGTCGATCGCCCGATCGGCACCGCCTCGCAGTTCACCGGCGTGGACATCTACAACCGGCCCATCGCGGTGACCAACAAGCAGACCAACTTCGGCCAGGAGTACGTCTGGCACTGCCACCTGCTCGGTCACGAGGAGGAGGACATGCTGCGCGCCGAGATCCTGGTGGTGCCGCCCGAGGCGCCGACCGCGCTGACCGCGGCCCGCATCGGGGCCACCACGCAGGTCCGGCTCACCTGGAACGACCCCTCCAGGAGCGCGCTCGGCTACACCGTGCAGCGTGACCGGAACGCCGCGTTCACGACCGTGCCGGCCGCCACCTTCGCCGTGCCCAAGGCGGCCGTCCAGCCGGGCGGCGTCGTCTACACCAACTCCGGCGCCGCCAACAGCGGGGTCTGGTTCTACCGGGTGCGGGCGGAGAAGAAACTCTCCAGCGCGGCCGATCCGGCCGTCACCTACAGCGCCCCGTCGGCCTGGTCTGCCACCGTGCAGGTCGGCAACGCCCCGCGCGCCAGCGTCTCGCCGGCGTCGCTGGTCTTCGCCGAGCAAGCGCTCGGGGTCGCCAGCGCCGCGCAGGTGGTGACCGTGCGCAACACCGGCACCGCCATCCTGAACCTGGTGAGCCGGTCCATGACCGGCCCCAACGCCAGCGCCTTCAGCTCCAACGCGGGCCCGACCCTGCCGTGCGGTGGGACCCTGGCGGCCGGTGGGACCTGCAACTACCAGGTGCTTTTCCAGCCCTCCATGGCCGGCGCCAACACCGCCAGCTTCGTGATCGTCACCAACGACACCCTCAACCCGAACCTCACCGTGACCCTGACCGGCTCGGGCATCGGCGCGGCCGTGACCATGGTGCCGGCGGCGCTCACCTTCGTTGACCAGGGGCTCGGCACCACCAGCGCGCCGCAGGTGGTGACCCTGACCAACAACGGGACCACGGCGCTCACCCTGACCAGCCCGCTGCTGGGCGGCACCAGCCCGACCCAGTTCGGGGCCACCACCACCTGCCTGGCCAGCCTGGCGCCGGCCACCTCCTGCACCGTCAGCGCGACCTTCGCGCCGACCGTGGCCGGGACGCTCGACGCCACCCTGAGCTTCACCACCAACGACCTGCTCAACCCGACCCTGGTGATCTCGATGATCGGCACCGGGATCCCGAAGGCCACCGGCGTCACCTTGACGCCCAACCGGCCGAGCCCGAACACCACGGGGCTGGCGGTGAAGTTCACGGCCAAGGGGACGGGGCCGCTCACCATCCCGGCGGGGGCGTACCAGTACCAGTTCTCGCTCAACGGCACGGCGGTGCAGGCCTGGGGGGCGGCGGCGACGTGGACGCTGCCTTCGGCGCAGCTCACCGGGACCTACAACGTCTCGGTCGATGTCCGGACCAGCAGCGCGGCGGTCACGCCCGATGCGACGGCGACGGTGGCGTATTTGAATACCGAACCGGCGGCGACGGGGGTGACGCTCACGCCCTCGCTCAGTAGCCCCCAATATCTCGGCACGCCGATTACTTTCACGGGTCTCGGCCAAGGATCCTACGGATACCAGTACCGGTTTGACTTCTACAACGGCACTACGTGGACCACCGTCCAAGACTTCAGCTCAACCAGTTCCTGGACTCTGCCTGGCACTACCCCAGCGGGAAGCTACTGGGTGGCGGTGCTGGTCCGCACCAACACCAGCGCATTCTACGATGCTATCGCATACGCCAAGTTTGAAGTCCTCAGCCCCTCACTTCCCCCAGCCACGGGCCTGACAATCACGCAGGACGTTGCTAGCCCAATCACGCTAGGAACGCCGGTCACCTTCACAGCCACGGGCCAAGGCTCTAGCGGCTACCAATACCGATTTGACTTCTACAATGGAACGTCGTGGACCATTGTTCAGGACTTCAGCTCGTCCGGAACATGGGCTCTGCCGACTAGCACGCCGGTTGGGAGTTACTGGTTGGCTGTCATGGTTCGGACAAATGCAAACGTTGTCTATGACGTCATCAGCTACGCGAAGTTCGCCGTAGCCAACCCTCCCCTCCCGCCTGCCACCGGTGTGGCAATAACGCCCAGCCCGTCCAGTCCCGCAACCTTTGGTACACCAGTGACCTTTACTGCTGTGGGCCAAGGTTCCAGCGCATACCAGTATCGCTTTGACTTCTTTGATGGCGCGGCGTGGTCAATCGCTCAGGACTTCAGCGCGACAGGAACATGGACATTGCCGGGGTCAACGCCCGCCGGAAGCTACTGGGTTGCGGTCCTGGTCCGTAGCAATCCGAACGTGTTCTATGACGTGATCGGATACGCATCCTACACAATCAATCCATAGGTACACACGGGCCCGTCGGGCCGCGAAGAATGCTTTCGGCCATGGGGGTGCAGTCCTGAGGCATCCCCTCATTCAGATGAGCCCGAAGATCTCGCGGGTGGCGGCGTGCTGACGGAGGAGTTCGTCGAAATTGGCCATGAGCGGCCTGGCGCGCTCGTCCCGCATGTTGAGGAGGCAGTCGAAGTAGAAGAGCCCCTGGTTGAGCAGGGAGTGCGTCCGGGTCTTCACGGTGTTGGCCTTCATCTTCATGTCGAGGCCGAGCGACTCGCCGGCGGCACCGAGCAGGGTGAGCAGCGAGACGGCGATGGCGCCGACCAGGAGCATGCGGTCGCGGCGCGCCGGCGACGAGATCCTGGTATCGGTGAGCCCGAGGCCGAAGCGCAGGTTCTTCAGTTCGCGGAAGGACTCCTCGATGGTGAAGCGCCTCCCGTAGAGCTTGACGATGGCGGCGCCAGCCAGATCCTCGCGGCTCGTCGCGAGGTGCCACGGCTCCGCCATGCCCTTGGCGTGGACGCACACCACCGCGGCCACCTCCCGCTGGGTCTTGGTGACGCGGGCGTTCTTGATCGTCCGCGGTCGGCCAGTGTCCGGCACCCAGTCCTCGGCGGCCCGGGTCTCGCCCTTCTCGTCGGTGACCTTGATGACCCCGCGGAACCGGATGATGAAGTCGAAGCCGAGCTGGTCCTTGAGGAGTTCGTAGAGCTTGTGGTCGCCGAAGCCGCGGTCTGCCAGCACGGTGACCTTGGTGGAGGTCGGCACCACCTCGCGGAAGCGCTCCAGCAGGGCGTCCTCGTGCTCGTTCCGCCAGTCCTTCAGCTCCGACTTCACGACCGACTTCCACAGCAGCGGCGTCGCCCGGCCGTGGCTGGTGACCAGGTGCAGCGCGATGGTGGACTGGTTGTCCTGGTCGAAGTCCGTCCAGTCGAGCGCCACCACGATCTCGGGCCGCTGACCGACGACGAATGGAACCCAGTTCCCGAAGAGCGTCCAGGGGTCCACGCCCGTGTTCGAGAAGAGCCGGTCCACCTGCTTGATGGCGTGCTTCCCGTCCAGTTCCTTGGCGACCGCCATGGCGCGGCCGAGAGCGCCCACCGCGAGCTGGGCCCCCTGGAGCGCCCCCACCGTCGCATCGGCGAGGGACGCGACCCGCTTCTCGTGGAGGTCGTGGTCGAAGATCGAGGACACGAAGGCGTGCACGCGGCGGGGGCGGATGGCTTGCTTGCGCATCCAACCACCTTGATCCCAAGTCCTCGAAACTTCTACAACTCAGCCCATCCCATGAACGTGGGAATGAGGGTTGGAGGGCGCTTGCGCCTAGGAGGAAGGGGACTCTAAGGTAAGAGCGAGGTACAAGTCCATTTGGGTCGCGGTGTCTTGTGTCAGGTGCGGTGCAGATTCGAAGTTAGCGCCAGCGGGGCGGGAATGTGGGGAGTCCGCTCTCCATCTAGGAGGAGCAGGTCTGAGAACCGCCGCCGTCGCCTTCGTCTCCGCCACGCTCGTGGGCGCCGCCCTGACGCCCGTGGTGCGTGACGCGGCCCTGCGCTCCGGCCTGCTCGATCACGGCCTCAGCTCGCGCAAGGTTCACGGCAAGGCCATCCCCCGCCTCGGTGGCGTCGCCATCGTCGTCGCCTTCTTCGCTCCGCTCTCCGCCCTCTTCTTCGTCAGCAGCGGCGTCGGGGGTCAGTTCTGGTCCGACGTTCGGGAGGCGCTCGCCCTCTTCGGTGGCGGCTTGGTCATCGCCGCCCTAGGCCTCTTGGACGACCTCAAGGGGACCAACGCCAGGACCAAGCTCTCCGTCCAGTTCGCCGTCGCCGCCGGCATGTACTTCGCCGGCTACCAGGTCAACCAGCTCAGCCAGCCCTTCGGGTCACCCATCCAGCTCGGGATCTTCGCGCTCCCCTTCACCATGCTCTGGATCGCCGGGGTCATCAACGCGATGAACCTGATCGACGGTCTCGACGGCCTGGCCGGGGGCGTCGCCCTCATTGCCATCGCCACCACCTTCATCCTGGCGGCCGTGCAGCCCAACCCGCTCATGCTGCTCTTCACCGCCGCGCTGGCCGGCGCCATCCTTGGGTTCCTCTTCTACAACTTCAACCCGGCCACCATCTTCATGGGCGACACCGGGTCGATGTTCCTCGGCTTCGTCATCGCCGTCACTTCCATCAAGACCAACCAGAAATCCACCGCCGCTGTGGCCATCGTGGTCCCCATCCTGGCGCTCGGCGTCCCCATCGCCGACACGCTCCTCGCCATGGGCCGCCGGGCCTTCCGCGGCGCCCCGCTCTTCTCCGCCGACCGCGGCCACATTCACCACCGGCTCATGGACCGCGGCCTCAG
>JANYBC010000194.1 GCA_025360965.1 Anaeromyxobacter sp.
TCGCCGCGCTCGACGCGCAGGGTGGGGCCACGGGCAGCCAGAGCGCCCCGTCGCAGGTCCTCACCGTCGCCGTTCCGTAGCCGCCACCGGGAGCCACCATGACGCGCACCCTCGCAGCCGCCTGCCTCGTCGCCCTCCTCCTCCTCCCCGCGACCGGCACCTCCGCCCTGCCCACCACCCTGCCCCGCCTCGGGGCCGGCCAGTCCGAGACGGTCCCGGGCGAGCTGCTCGTCAAGTTCAGGCCCGGCACCAGCGCCCCGGGCCAGGCCGCCTCGCTGGCAGACGCCGGCCACGAGATCATCAGCACGCTCGGCGCCCTCGGCGCAGAGGGCTGGGTCCTGGCCCGGGTCGGCCCCGGCCAGACCGACGCCCAGGCGCTGGCCGCCTACGCCGGCGACGCCAGCGTCGAGTGGGCGCAGCCCAACTTCGTCTACCGGGCCTCGGCCATTCCGAACGACCCGCAGTACTCACAGCTCTGGGGCTGGAAGAACTTCGGCCAGACCGTGACCACCGCGGCCACCCAGCCGCCCAGCGCCACCCTCGACTACCTCACCCACAACCCGGGCACCGCCGGCTCCGACATGAACCTGGAGAAGGCCTGGGACAAGATCACCGACTGCAGCAGCGTGGTGGTGGCGGTGATCGACTCGGGCGTCAACTACACCCACGTCGATCTCGCCGCCAACATGTGGAACGGGATCGCCCAGCACGGCAAGAACTTCTCCACCGACGTGACCGGCACCGACCCCATGGACCTGAACGGCCACGGCACCCACGTGTCCGGGACCATCGGCGCGGTCGGGAACAACGGCGTCGGCGTCACCGGGGTCTGCTGGAAGGCGACCATCATGGCGGTCCGCGTCCTCGGCGCCGACGGCTCGGGGACCTCGGCCGGCATCATCCAGGGGATCGACTACGCCGTGACCAACGGCGCCAAGGTGCTCAACATGAGCCTCGGCGGCGGCGGCACCCCCGACCCGGCCTACAGCGCCGCCATCACCCGGGCCCAGTCGGCCGACGTGGTGGTGGTGGTGGCGGCCGGCAACGACGGCAAGGACAACGAGGCCACCGCCGTCTACCCCTGCAACTTCCCGCACCCCAACCTGATCTGCGTCGCCGCCCTCGACCAGTCCTTCGCGCTCGCCAGCTTCTCCAACTGGGGCGCCACCAGCGTCGACGTCGGCGCCCCCGGCACCAACATCGTCAACACCTGGCCCGGGCCGGTCATGGAGGACCCCCTCACCGCCGGGTGGAGCGGCGCCTCGACCACCGCGGGCGGCGGCTGGGGCTACACCGTCAACGGCACCACCAACCTGTTGGCCGTCCCGCTCAGCTTCGCCGGCCCGACCTACAACAACAGCACCAACGACCGGGCCTGGAAGTCCTACAGCCTGACCGGCATGGCCAAGGCGGTGCTCAAGTTCAGCGCCGTGATCGACGTGGCCGCCAACGACTGGTTCCGGGTCGCGGCGCGGAGCGGGGCCGGGGATCCCTTCCCGACCGACGCCATCGCCGGCGTGCAGGGGTACAGCAACTGGCCCAACTTCGAGCCGCTCACCTTCGAGATCACCCCGTGCATCAGCGCCAGCTGCACCATCGGCCTCCAGCTCGAGAGCGACGGGGTGGCGCAGACCGCCAGGGGCGTCGGGGTCGCCTTCTACACGATCCAAGGCATCCAGACGTCAGCCACCAGCTACAACACCGAGAACGGCACCTCGATGGCGACGCCGGCGGTGGCCGGCCTGGCCACCATGCTGCGCGCCTTCCACGGCCCGGCCTTCACCGCCGCCGACGTGATCGGCGCCATCAAGGGCGGAGGCCGCGCCACGGCCGCGCTGGCCGGCAAGACCACCTCCGGCAAGGCCGCCGACGCCATGGGCTCGCTCGCCTTCATCAACCCGCCCACCGGCCTGACCGCCGTGGTCCACTAGGTGGCGTCATGAACCGACACGTCCTGCTCGTCGCGGTGGTGGCCGGCGCCTCGGCCCTCGGCTGCGCCTGCCGCCAGCCCACGCCGGGTCCGGCGATGGCCGCGGCCGCCCCGGCGGCGACGCCGACCGCGGCACCGGGTGGCATGGGTGGCGGATCAGGTGGCCAGGCGCAGGTGGCGCGCCAGTACCTGGTCACGGTGG
>JANYBC010000210.1 GCA_025360965.1 Anaeromyxobacter sp.
GGGACGGTCGGGGCGCCGGCGCAGGCGACGGCCCCGAGGGACAGGAGTGCGAGCAGCGAGGGGGTCTTCATGGGGCGCGATGATCGCCGAGCCGGCCTGAAAAGCAAGCGGGGAGCGGGCGCACGGCGCGCCCGTTCCCCGCAACGTCAGCCGACCACGACTAGAAGAAGTTGTAGTGGAAGGTGCCGGTGACGCGGTTCTCCGTGCCCTTCAGCGCCGCCACCGCGGGCGCCCCGAAGGACTTCCACTGACCGTACTCGTACTCGACGCCGAACTCCACGGTCTTGGTGAGCGTGAAGAAGGTGTTCACGAAGGCCTGGTTGAAGTCCTTCTGCTGGGAGGCCGGCGCGGTGCCGTTGTTGAGCTTCGGGTCCTGGATGAAGGACTGGCTCCAGACCAGGTTGGACCGCATCGCGCCGCTCCACACGTGGGTGAAGCCCAGGTGGTAGCCGTAGGCCGTCCAGAGCTGGAGCGCGTCGTTGTTGTCGACGCTGACGAAGGGCGTGTTGGCGGCGTTGAAGAAGTAGCGGCCGATGCCCGGGCCGCCGGCGAACTGGGCCACCAGGGTGTCGCCACCGAACTTCACCGAGCCGGAGACGGCGCCGGAGATCGAGACCTTGTTCTTGTTGGTCGGGGCCGCGGTGTCGGGGAAGAGCTGGCGAGTGTAGGTCTGGGCGACGCCGCGGACCGACAGGTGGCCCCACCCGGCGTTGTAGGTGAGGTTGGCGTGCAGGTCGGGGATCGACTGGAAGCGGACGGGGTCAGGCTGGGTGTCGTCGTTGCCGTGCTGCAGGCCGCGGTTGTTCTCGACCGCGAGGGCCAGGTTCATCGCGTCACTGAACGGGATGGTGTAGCGGATCATGGGGTTGCGGATGAGGGCGATGGTGCCCGGGCCGTTGAAGTCCACGACGTCGGGGTAGGCCCCCATGTCGAGGAAGGTCGACCAGGTCTGGCCGATGAGCAGGTTGCCCATGGTGCCGTAGGCCTGGCGCAGCCGGAACACCACCGAGTTGGTGTAGGTCTCGGACTGGAAGCCGTTGGGGCCGTTGAAGTCGCCCTCCAGCTTCACCCCGATGTTGCCGTACTTGCTCGGCGTGCTGGTCTGGATCCCGAAGCGGCTGGTGCGGGCCGTCAGGTAGGTCTGGGGCTTCCGCTTGCCGGCCGAGGTGTTGTCCGCCGGGACGCCCGGCAGGATGGAGGCCCAGTCCCAGTTCTCGATGTCGGGGGGGCGACCGCCGAAGTCGACCGTGCCGTCGAGCTGCACGTAACCGTAGAACTTGATTGTGGAATCGGTGCCAGGGACCTTGAAGACGCCGGGAGCGTCCTCGGCGAGGGCCGCCAGCGGCAGGGCCAGAGCCGCCGCGAGGAGAGTCGATGCCAGCAGGGTGCGCTTCATTCTGTAGCCTCCTGTGAAGGTACGATTCGAGCTGCGAGGGGGACTGCGACCATGGCGAAGCCCGGAAATGGTGAACCCTCCTCGGAGGGTGATTTCCGGGACGACAAGTGGTGAATGGTAGACAAGTGCGACGGGTTTGGGAAGAATCTCCTGCTCAAGTTATTAAAAGTCCCCCCTGTGCCTCGCATCTCCCCCTTTTCCATGGAGGTTGCAATGCGTTTTGCCCGTTCTGTAGCGCTGGCGGCGGTCGTCCTGCTCGCCGCGTGCTCCCAGAAGCAGGAAGCTCCCGCCGCTCCCGCCGCCCCGGCCCCTGCCGCGGCCGTCGTCGGTGACACCATCCTCATCGGCCACGTCGCCTCGATGACCGGCGAACAGGCCACCTTCGGTGAGTCGACCGACAACGCCGTCAAGCTCGCCATCTCCGAGGCCAACGCCAAGGGCGGCGTCAAGGGCAAGAAGCTGGTCCTCAAGACCTACGACGACCAGGGCAAGCCGGAAGAGGCCGCCATCGCCGCCACCCGCCTCATCCAGCAGGACAAGGTGCTGGTGCTCATCGGCGAGGTGGCCTCCAGCCGCTCGCTGGCCATCGCCCCCATCGCCGACGCCAACAAGGTCCCGCAGATCTCGCCCACCTCCACCAACCCGCGCGTCACCAAGGACGGCGACAAGACCCGCCCGTACGTCTTCCGCGTCTGCTTCATCGACCCGTTCCA
>JANYBC010000032.1 GCA_025360965.1 Anaeromyxobacter sp.
GCGGCGGCGGGCGGCGCGATCGTCCGGGGTGCGGCCGGAGCCGGCGGCGGAGGCGGGGCCGGTGGCGGAGCGGCGCGCGGCGGTCCCACCGGGAGGGGCGTCAGCTCCAGCTCCTCCGGCGTGTCGCGGTGCGAGAAGCCGCCGCGGGGCACCGAGCCGAGCAGCTCGCTGCGGCCAGCGTAGGCCTGCTCGGCCGTCGCGGCCGGCCGCTGCGCGCTCGATGGCGGCCCGCGCTCCATCTGCCTCTCGAGGTGATCGGAGTCTCCGCCGCCGAAGGGGTCGGCCAACGGCGGCAGGAACTCGCCGCTCACCTCGGTGTCGAGCGAGATGGCCTCGAGCTGCATCGGCTCGGAGGACGGGTAGTGGGTGCGGATGGCCTCGGCGATCTCGCGGTCTCCCCCGATGCAGACCTTGACCCGCTTGTTGTAGCGGAAGCGCAGCTCGTCGGTGATGCCGAGGTTGGTCGGGTCGGCCATCGCCACCGTGAGGGTCGAGTGGTCGGTGGCCATGGGGAAGATGTTGTGCTTCTCGGAGAACTCCCGGCCCACCAGCTTGAGCGCCGCGCCGAGCGACTGCTGCTCCAGCGCCCCCAGCCTGGCGACCTCGAACCCGAGCTTGCGCGCCAGCGCCTGGACGATGGTGGCCTCGTTGGTGAGCTTCAGGTCGAGCATGGCCTGGCCGATCCGGCCACCCCACCGCCGCTGGTGACCCAGCGCCGACTGGAGCATGGCCTCGTCGATCACGCCTGCTTCGATGAGCAGCTCTCCCAACCGCTTCCTGGACGACATCCCCTTCAATCTAGCTCCCCACCCCGGCCGGGTCGAGCCGGCGACCGATCCGATATCGGTAACGTCCCGCCCCGCTACTTGGCGCCCTCCCCTCGCGTGGCGATGGCCAGCCGCTGCAGCCCGAGCCGGCGTGCCAGGTCCATCACCGCCACCACCTTCCCGTGCACCACCCCCTCGTCGGCCTGCACCAGCACCAGGGTGTCCGGGTTCCGCTCCGCCGAGGCGCTCAGCATCGACCGCAGCTCCGCCTCGTCCACCACCTTGCCGCCCACCACCACGCGGCCGTCGGAGAGGATGGCGATGGAGAGGTCGCGCGCCGCCACCGCGTCGCCCTTGCCGCCCTTGGGCAGCGTCACCTTGAAGCCGCCCTTGTCGGCCCCGGCCTCGGTGATGGCGGTGGTGGTCACCATGAAGATGATGAGCAGCACCAGGAAGATGTCGGTGAGCGGCGTGATGTTGATGTCGGAGAAGATGGCGCCCTCGCCCTCACCCTCGCCCTCGCTGGCGCCGCCGCTCGGGCCTCCCATCGCCACGGTCAGCCCTCCCCGCCGGCGGGCCGCGCCGGGGCGCCGGCGCGCAGCGACGGCAGCAGTTCCTTCACCAGCTCGAGGTACTCCTCGGTGAGCAGGCGGAGCTGCAGGGTCAGCTGCTGGGCGTGGGTGTTGAGCACGTTGAAGAGGACCACCGCAAGCACGGCCACGGCGATGCCGGCCGCGGTGGTGATGAGCGCCTCGGAGATGCCGGCCGAGACCACCGCGAAGCCGCCCTGCCCGGTGTGCGCCATGTCGTGGAAGGCGTTCATGATGCCTACCACGGTGCCGAACAGGCCGATGAACGGGGCGGTGGCGCCGACGGTGCCGAGGATCCAGAGGCCGCGGCGCAGCCGCAGGTTGACCCGCTGCCGCTCGCGCTCCACCGCCGCCGCCAGCCGCTCGGGGTTGGGCTCGGCCGTCGGCCTGCCGGCCAGCGTCCCGCCCTTGGCCGAGAGCGCCACCAGCGCGGCCAGGAAGACCTCGGCGGCCATCGACCCGGAGCGCTCGCACTGGGCCCGGCCGTCGTCGAGGTCGGCGCGGTAGAGCGCCCGGCCGACCGCGTCGGCCAGCGACCGCGCCTTCTCGCCGAAGCCCCACAGGGCGAAGGTCCGCTCCACCGCCACGGCCACGGCGATGACCGAGCAGGCGATGATCAGCCAGAGCGAGAAGCTCGCCTTGACGAGGTTGAGGAGGTTCTGGTCCACGATGGCTCCGATGCGCGACGGTGAGGGGGAATCCTAAGGCGGTGAGGCGTCGAGATCCACGACGCGCGCCCCGGCCGGCGGCGTGAGCCTGAAGAGTGAAGGATCGACCAATGCATTGACCTCCAGCTCACGCCAGTGGAGCGTCAGGGCGACGCCGGCCTCGGGGATCCGCGCCGAGAGGTCGGTGGGCACACGCTGGCCGGCGCGGGTGCGATGGACCGAGAACTCGGCGTCGAGACCGACCTGCACCTCACCGCCCGCGGTGACGCGCCGCTGCCGCGCCGTGAGCAGCGCCGCGCCGGGTCCGACCTCGAGCCGCTGCACCAGGTCACCGGCCCGCAGGGTGAGCAGGACGCTCCCGTCGGCCGGCTCGGCGGAGACCGGCGCGCCCTGCAGCAGCGGCGCCGACCCGCAGAGCAGGGTCACCAGGTCCTCGGGCGTGATCGCCACCGGCAGGAGCCGGGCCAGGTTGGCGGGCGTGGCGGCGCCGCGAAGGAAGGTGCGCGTGCGGGCGTCGTAGAGCGCCAATCGGCCCTCGTCGACCGCCAGCGACGCCACCACGTTGCCGAAGAAGTCCTGGACCTCGATGCGCAGCCGGGCCGGCCGCTCGGCCACCAGGAACTGCTCGGTCCCGCCCGCGCCGCCCGGCGCATCGACCCCGACCCGGGCCCGCCCTTGCACGCTCACCACCCGCGCCTGCGCCGCCTGCACCTCGGCCAGCAGCGCGGCCGGGTCGAGGGAGAGGTCGGGCGGCGGGAGCCGCGGGTGGCAGGCGGCCAGCGCCAGCAGGGCGCCGGCGGCCAGCCCGCGGGCGGCGGGCCGGAGGATCACGCCTGCTCCAGCGCCTGGGTGAGGTCGGCCAGCAGGTCGTCGGCGTCCTCCAGCCCCACCGAGACCCGCAGCAGCCCCCGGTCGATCCCCTGGGCCGCGAGCTCGGCGTCGCTGGCGTTGCGGTGGGAGGAGATGACCGGGATGGAGGCCAGGCTCTCGACGCCGCCCAGCGAGGAGGCGCGAGCCACCAGGCGGAGCGCGTCGTGGACCCGGCAGCAGGGCTCGAAGCCGCCCTTCACGGAGAGCGAAAGGACGCCTCCCCCGCCGCGCAGCAGCCGGCGGGCCAGGGCATGGTCCGGGTGGGAGCGCAGGAACGGGTAGTGGACGCGGGCCACCCTGGGGTGGCCCTCCAGCGCCTCGGCCAGGCGCAGCGCGGTGGCGTTCTGCCGTTCGATGCGGATCTCCAGGGTCTTCATGCCGCGGATCAGGTCGTAGGCCACGGCCGGGTCCATGGTGCCGCCGGCGGTGCGGCGCACCTCCAGAACCGGCGCCAGCACCGCCTTGTTCCCGGCCACCACCCCGGCCAGGTGGTCGCAGTGGCCGTTCAGGTACTTGGTGGCGCTCTGGATCACCAGGTCGACGCCCAGCTTGGCCGGCCGCAGGTTGATGGGCGTGGCGAAGGTGGCGTCGACCATCGAGAGGATGCCCCGCCCCCGGCAGGCCGCCGCCACCGCGGCCACGTCGACGACCCGCATGGTCGGGTTGGTTGGGGTCTCGAAGAGCAGCGCCCGGGTCCGGGGCGGCGCGGCCGCGGCGGCCTCGGCCAGCCGCTCCAGCGGCACCTCCACCACCGTGACGCCGAAGCGGGTGAGGATGGTCCGGGCCAGGCGGGTGGTCTGGCCGTAGATGGTGTCGGCGATGAGCAAGGTGTCGCCGGCCGCCAGGTGGGCGATGAGCGCGGCGTGGATGGCCGCCATGCCCGAGGCGAAGAGGGCGGCCTGCTCGGTCCCCTCCAGCAGCGCCAGCTTGCGCTCGGCGGCGATGACGGTCGGGTTCTCCAGCCGCGAGTAGAGCCACTTGCCGTCGGGCGCGTCGAGGTAGGCGGCCGCCGCCGCCGCCGAGTCGAAGCGGTAGGTGGTGGTCTGGTAGATGGGCGTGTTGACGGCCGGGACGTTCCAGACCTCGTCCTCGCCACCGTGGACAGCCAGGGTGCCGAGCTTCTCGTTGGACATGGTGGCTTCTCCAGGTTGCCGTCGGCGCGGCGGCCGGCGACGCTTAGAACAGGCGCGCCCGCTTGTCGAGCATGGTGCGGGCTCGCCGCCTGGCCGCGGCCTGCTCGGCGCCGCGCTCCACCGAGGGAGGCGCCGCCAGCACCTCCTCGAGCAGCCGCTCGAAGGCGGCGCGATCCTGCAGCAGGACCGCCAGTGTCCTGGCCTCCTCGACGCGCCGCCAGGGCTCGTCGGGGAAGAGCTCGGCGGCCCGGGCGAACCTGGCCCGCGCCGCCTCGACGCCGCCGCCGGCCGCCGCCGGCAGCAGCGCCGACCAGGCGCCCAGCGCCCGAAGCGGCCCGCCGGCCTCCAGCCGCTCGTCGAGGGCGGCGGCGCGCAGCAGCAGGGGCAGGGCGAGGTCCTTGACCGCCAGCACCGCGGCCGGCCCGGTCCCTTGCGCCACCCCGAGCCGGCCCACCGCCAGCCAGTAGAGCGGCTCGGCGCCGGGCACCTCGACCAGCGCCGCCGCCTCGGCGACCGGCCTCCCATCGCGGAGCGCCTCGGTGAAGCGGGGGGCCAGCGCGGCCAGCGCCCGCTCGGCGGCGCGGGAGGAGGCGTCGTGCGCGGCCAGGGCCTCGCTCGGAAGGTCGGCGGCGAGCGCGCGGAACCCTTCGCCGCGGGCCAGCCGCAGCTGGAGCTCCGGCTGGCCGGGCCGGGCGGCGGCGGCGCGGCGCCAGGCCGCCAGGGCGGCCACCAACTCGGCCGGTTCGCCGCGCCGGGCCCAGGCGGCGTCCCCCTCGGCGACCATGGCCTGCACCGCCTCGTTGCTGGCCGCCGCCGGCGCGGCCGGTCCGCCCGGGCAGCCTGCCAGCGCCAGCAGCAGGCAGAGCGCCAGCCCTCGGGGACCTCGGGCCACGACCGCTACTTCCGCTTCTTGCTGGCGGGCATCCTTGGCGGCGCCTTCTTCGGCGCAGGCCTGCGGGCCGGCTTTCTCGCCGGCGCCTTCTTCGGCGCCGCCTTCCGGGCCGGCTTCCTCGCCGGCGCCTTCTTCGGCGCAGGCTTCCTGGCCGCCGGCTTGGCCGCGGGCTTGCCGGCCGCGGACCTGGCGCCGCCGGCCGGCTTCGAAGCCGGGCGGGCGGCCTGGACGACCCGGGCCACCGCGGCCAGCGGCGGCGGCGTGGGCGGGGCGAGTGGCCGGGCCGGCTGGAGCGGGCGCGACACCGCGGGGGTCCGCTGTGGCTGGGCCCGGCTGAGGCGGGCCAGGCGCGTTTCCTCCTCCGCCTGGGTGACGTGGAGCGGCGGCTGCCCGGCGCGCTGCCGGGTCTCGTCGTCCGCCGAGTAGAAGAGCTGGTAGGTGGCCAGCCCGCGGGTCACCAGCTCGCCGCGCTGGTTCTCGGCCCAGACCTCGAGGTCCATGGTGTAGGCGTCGCCGGCCTCGAACCGCCGCTCCACCACCCGGCCGCGCGCCGTGAGCACGTCGCCGGGCCAGATGAACTTGACGAGCCGCGACTGGAGCCGCTTGAGGCGGGCGCCGCGGGTCCAGTCGGTGGCCAGCTCGGCGAGGAAGCCCATGCCGATGGTGCCGGGGGCGAAGGCGCTGGGGAACCCGGAGGCGCGGGCGTGCGGCTCGTCGATGTAGAGCGGATTCCAGTCGCCGGCGGCGCCGACGTAGCGGGCGATCTGGAGGCGGTCGACCGGCGGCTTGACGAGCGGCGGCAGCTCGTCCCCCACCTTGACGGCCTCGAAGTAGAGCTGGCGTACGTTGAGCGTCATGGAGGACTACCCCCGCCGGAGGATGAAGGTGGCCCGCGACCGGAAGACCAAGACGCCCTGCTCGTCCCGCCCCTCGTCCTCGATGGCGATCACGTCCATCGGGCCGCTGGCGCCGGAGCGCTCCTGCACGTCGGCCACCTTGCTGCGCACCGTGAGCCTGTCTCCGGCCACGATGGGACGGCCGAACTCGAAGGACTGCTCGCCGTGGAGCATGGAGCGGGTGCCGAGGTCGAGGGAGTGGCGGAAGCGCTCGCCCCAGCCGAGGGTGAGCGCGAAGGTGGGCGGCGCCACCAGCCCCGGGTAGCCGGCGGCGCGGGCCGCCGCCTCGTCGAGCGCCAGCGGGTTGGGATCGCCGAGCGCCTCGGCGAAGCGCCGGATGGCCCCCTTCTCCACCTCGTGGAGGACGGGCTCGCTGACTCTGCCGATGAGCGACTTGTCGAGCATCTGGCTCCCTGGCCTAGCGCCCTGCCGGCAGGTCGAGGACCGTGATCAGGCCTCGCCGCTCGGTGATGGCCAGCGCCGCGTGCACCACGGCGTTGGCGGTGGCCGCCTCGCCCGGGATTCCCCCGGGCACCACCGCGCGCAGCGGCGGATCGGCGTCGATCTCCACCTCGTCACGCGGATCTTCCGCGCCGAGGGTGAACTGCAGCTCCAGCCGGACCACTTCCCGGCCCTCGGCGAAGGCGCGCGCCACCTGCTGGACGCCGGCCACCTGCCCGGCCTTGATCCCGTGGCCGTCCTCGTCGGCCAGTAGCGGCGTCAGCTCCTCGTCCACCTCGTCGAACTCCAGCCCGCAGCCGACCGCGGCCAACGCCGCCGACTCGGCCAGCCCGACGTGGCCCACCTCGCCGCGCTGGTCGGCCGCCTCGAAGGCCTCGGGCGAGAGGCCGACGCCGAGCTTCTGGCGCAGCCGATCGCGCCGCCCGGCCAGGTCGACGACCCGGAGCCCGCGGACGTGGCGCACCTCGCCGAGCACCTGCGCCAGCACCGCCGGCAGCCTGTCGAGCGCGAAGCCCGGGTTGACGCCGGTGCCGACCACCGCCACGTCGTGGGCCTCGCAGAAGAGGTCGAGCGCGTCGGCCTCGGACTCATGGTGAAGCCAGGGCCAGGCCAGCTCCTCGCAGGTGGAGACCACCGAGCAGCCGGCCTTCACGGCGCGTCGCAGGAGCGGGAGCTCGGCCTCGAAGGAGGAGCCGGTGGCGAGGATGACGACGCCGCCGCGGGCCTCGATGAAGCCGGCCGCCGCGTCGACGCCGACGGTCAGACCTCCGGCGGGGCAGGCCAGCAGTTGGTCGAGCGTGGTGCCGGCCATCCCCGGCGCGGTGTCGACGACCGACACCAGACGCAGCTCGGGACGTGACAGCAGGGCACGAGCGATCCCTCGCCCGACATCGCCCAGCCCTATGAGCACCACTGGAATGGTCGTCTCGGCCACCGCGCCCTCGCCTGTCGACCTCAAGGTCCGGAAATAGCCGGATCTCCGAAGGAGGACGCACCTTTATAGGGCATCGGTTGATCCCCTATCAAGAAAAGGGGACCTCACGCCCCGAGCGGCACCCGCCCGGGGCGTCAACCAGGGACTGCATCGCCCAGTCGCAGCGCGACGCGTCAAGCTGCTGACTTGCCTGGAACTTATCGAGGTCCGGGGCCTGCGTCAGCCGCCGATGAGCCGCTCCAGCAGCGCCCTGGCCGAAGGCTCCGACCAGTCCATGTCACCGATGACATACGCGGCGATTCGACCCGACTTGTCAACGATGTAGCTCTCCGGGAACTTCACGTCGTCGGGCGAGCAGGCGCCCCGACCGACACAGTACCAGGGGCGGACGGCCTGCTTGGCCTCCCGGTCGAGCGCCACCGTGACCAGCGGGGGAAGCCGGCCGCCCTGCTCCGGGCTCCTGAAGAACTGCTGAACCAGGTCGGCCGACTCGTCGACCGAGACCGCCACCATCTTGAACTTGCCCGGGTAGCGCTCGGACAGCTCGCGTCCGAGCTTCACCATGCTCGGCATCTCGGTGCGGCAGGGCGGGCACCAGGTGGCCCAGAAGTTCACGAAGACCACCTGCCCCCGGGTCGAGGCCAGCTCGAAGCGCCCGCCATCGACGGTCGGCAGGCTGAGCGGCGGCGCCAGGGGCGGCGCCTTCGGGAGGATCAGCTGGCCGAAGGCCGGCGCCTCGGCGAGCGGAGCAGCCTGCGGCGCGGCCGGGGTGGGCGGGGGCGGGGGCGGCCAGGGAGCGACCGGCGGCGGCGCAACCGCCAGGGCCAGCCGCTCCACCTCGCGCGTGGCGTCCCAGGCCTTCCAGCCGGCGAAGGCAAGAGCCACCAGGAAGATGGCGCCGGCGATCGCCAGCTGCCGACTGGCCCTGGTCGGTTCGGTGTCAGCCATGATTGGCGCTTATGCCACGGACCAGTCTCTTGCCGCCACCGGGGCGAAGGGAGAGACTCTCGCCGGTGCGCGGCCTCATCGGCAGCTTCGCGATCCTCCCGCTCGGCGACCTGCTCGAGTTGCTCTCCCGGCGCGGCCTGGCCGGGACGCTCACCTGCGAGCGCGGCACGGTGCGCAAGATCGTGCAGCTCTCCGGCGGCAAGGCGGTGGGGGCCTCCTCCAACGACACCCGCGACCAGCTCGGCCAGCTGCTCGTCAACTTCAACCACCTCGACGAGACCGCGCTGCAGCGGGCCATCGAGACCCAGGAGGAGACCCACGTCCGGCTCGGGCGCGTGCTGACCATGACCGGGCAGGTCAGCGCCGAGGTGCTCCGCGACGTGCTTGCGATCAAGGTCCGCGAGACCCTGCTCGACGTCTTCCTCTGGGAGTCGGGGATCTTCCGCTTCGACGACGCTCCACCGGCGGCCGTCGACGAGTTCGACGCCGAGGTGACGATCGTCGACGTGCTGCGCGAGGCCGAGTTCCGCACCACCGCCTGGTCGGCCTTCCGCGGCGAGTTCCCCTCCGGCGCCGGCACGCTCGAGGTGGATGACGCCAAGGTGCCGCCCTCGCTGACGTCCGACACCGTCGACGGCCGGCTGCTGCAGCTGGCGCGCGAGGGGAGCACCATCGACGACCTCGGGCTGGCGCTGCGCGCCACCGACTTCCACCTCTACCAGCGGCTCTACGCCCTCTCGCGCCAGGGGATCATCCGGCCGGCGCCGGCCCGCTTCTCGAGCGGCATCCTGGCCCGCAACCAGCTGAGCCTGGCCGAGCTGCTGGAGCAGGCCCGCGGGCTGCTGGCCGACGGCCTCGCCGACGAGGCCGAGCTGGTGGCCTCCCGCGCCGTGGCCCTGGCGCCCACCTCGGGCGAGGCCCATGACCTGCTGGTCGAGGCCGAGCGGCTCCTGGCCCAGGCGCTGCGCACCGACCTGCTCGAGCCGGGCCGGGTGGCGCGCCGCTCCATGGACATGCAGGCGCTGGCCGGCCTCAAGCTCTCCAACGTCGACAAGTACCTGCTCTCGCGCTGCGACGGGCAGCGGACCGTGAAGCAGCTGGCCCAGCTGGCGCCGCTGCGCGAGCTCGACGTGCTCAAGGCGCTCAAGCGCCTGGCCGACGGCGGCGTGGTCGAGCTGGGGTAGGCAGCACGTCCGCGACGATCTCACTGACCAACCCGGGAGTCTGCTCCGTGAATCGACCGACCAACTTCGTGGCGCTGCTCGCGCTCCTCGCGCCCCTCGGCGCCCCGGCGGCACCCCCGGCCCGGAGCACCCCGCCGCCGCCACTGGAGCTGGTGACCTTCTCCCTCCCCAACGGCCTGGCCGTGACCCTGCAGCCCGACCACTCGATCCCGCGCGTGGTCGTCAACACCTGGTTCGGCGTCGGCTCCAAGGACGAGGCCCGCGGCCGCACCGGCTTCGCCCACCTCTTCGAGCACCTGATGTTCATGGGCACCCGGCGCGTCCCGGGGAACCAGTTCGACATGCTCATGGAGTCGGGCGGCGGCTCCAACAACGCCAGCACCTCGACCGACAAGACCAACTACTTCTCGGTCGGGCCGCCGTCGCTGCTCCCCACCCTGCTCTGGCTCGACGCCGACCGGTACCAGTCGCTGGGCCAGGCCATGACCAGGGAGAAGCTCGACCTGCAGCGCGCCGTGGTCCGCAACGAGCGCCGGCAGACCTCGGAGAACCGGCCCTACGGCCTGGCCGAACTGGCCATCCCCGAGGCGATGTTCCCCGAGGGCCACCCGTACCACCACCCGGTCATCGGCTCGCACCAGGACCTCGAGGCGGCCACCCTGGAGGACGTGGTCGGCTTCTTCGACGCCCACTACGTTCCGGCCAACGGCTCGCTGGTGGTGGCCGGCGACTTCGACCCGGCCGTCGTCCGCCCGCTCATCGAGCGGCTCTTCGGCGCCATCCCCAGCCGGCCGCACCTCGCCTCGCCACCGGTCCCCCCGGCCCGACTCGACGGCGAGGTGCGCCGGGTGCTGGTCGATCGGGTCGAGCTGCCGCGGCTCGACCTGGCCTGGCATGCCCCGCCGGCCTACGCGCCGGGGACCGCCGAGTTGGACCTGCTGGCGCTGGCGCTGGCCGACGGGAAGAGCTCCCGGCTGGTGCGCCGCCTGGTCCTCGAGCTCAAGCTGGCCGAGTCGGTCGAGGCCTCCCTCGAGGCCGGGGAGCTCGGCTCGCAGTTCCGCGTGCAGGTGCGCTGCGTCCCCGGCACCGACCTGGAGCGGGTCAAGCGCGAGGTGCTCGGCGTCCTCGAAGCCCTCGCGGCAGACGGCCCGACCCCCGCCGAGCTGGCGACCGCCCAGTCCCGCCAGGAGCTGGAGGTGCGGCGTGGCCGCGAGAACCTGATCCGCCGGGCCGACAAGCTCAACGAGTACCGCTTCTACCTCGGCACACCGGACGGCTTCGCGCTCGACCTGGCGCGCACCACCGGCGCCACCGTGACGGGCGTGCGGGACGCCGCGCGGCAGCTCGGCGCGGGCCGGCTCGACCTGCGGGTCCTGCCGAAGGTGGAGCCCGGGACCATCCCCGACGCCCGGCCCGCCGACCTGGCCGGACCTCGCTTCGCCCCGCCGGCCCCGCTCACCTTCCGGCTCGCCTCCGGCGTCGAAGTCCGCGCCCTGCCGCTGCGGGGCACCGGGCTCTTCTCGGCCCGGCTGCTGGTCCGCGACGCCGCCCTGGCTGTGCCGGCCGGGCAGGCGGGTGCCGCGGCCCTCCTCGCCAGCCTGCTCACCTCGGGCGCGGCCGGCCGGGACGCCGGCGCCTTCGCCGCTGCGGTCGCCGCCCTGGGCGGCGAGATCACGGCGCGGGTCGACCGCGGGTCGCTCGCCGTCGACGTCCAGGGGCTCTCCCGCGCCCTCGACTCCATGCTCGACCTGCTGGCCGACGCCGTGCGGCGGCCGACGCTGGCGCCGGCCGACTTCGCCCGGGAGCGGGCCTTGCTGGCCGCCCGGGTCGAGGCCCGGGCCTCGGAGCCGACGCGGCTCGGCTCCCTGGCGATGGCGGCGGAGCTCTACGGCCAGGACGACCCGCGCGGCCGGCCCGCCGACGGCACCGCCGCCACGGTGGCCGCCCTGCGGCTCGACGACCTGCTCCGGCTGGCCCCGACGCTGCTCCACCCGAAGGCCGCCGTGCTGGTGGTGGCCGGCGACTTCGAGCCGGCGGCGCTGCAGGCCTCGCTGGAGCGGCGCTTCGGGGGCTGGCGCTCGGCCGGCCTGCCGCCGCCGCCCGCCCCGGCGCCGCTGGGTCAGGCCCGCCAGCGACGCATCGCCCTGGTCGACCGGCCGGGCGCTCCACAGACGCTGGTCCTCGCCAGCCGACCGCTCCCCGCGCTCGGCGGCCCGCTCGAGGCGGCCCGCGATCTGGTCGACGTGGCGCTGGGCGGGAGCTTCACGAGCCGGCTCAACCAGAACCTGCGCGAGAAGCATGGCTACACCTACGGCGCCGGCAGCCGCCTCGGCCTGGTCAGCGGCCAGGCCCTGCTCATGATCAGCACCTCGGTGCAGACCGAGGTGACCGGCGCCGCGCTCGGCGAGCTCAAGGCCGAGCTCGGCCTGCTGGGCTCGGGCGGCCTCCCCGAGGCCGAGGTGTCCAAGGCGCGGGAGACCGACCAGTCGGGGATGGCCGAGGCGCTCGGCTCCTCGACCGGCCTGGTCGGGCTGCTCTCCGCCGACGTCCAGGCGGGGCGGCCGGCCTCGGCGCTCCGCGACCGCGTCGCCGCGCTCGAGCTGGCCACGCCGGCGCTGGTGAACGAGGCGGCCCGCGGGGGCGCCTTCGGCTTCGACGGGCTCACCCTGGTGCTGGTCGGCGACCGGGCCGCACTCCTGCCCCAGTTGCAGAAGGCCGGGCTCGGCGAGCCGGTGCTGCTCGACGTCGAGGGGCGCCCCGCCGGCCGCTGAGCCGGACCATCGGTTGACTGACTCGATACGTCGGCAGGCCTCGGGGCATCGCTTGCGATCTCTCTTTGGATCGTGAAACGCTCCCCGGCGTCTCTCCAGACGGCACCTCACCCCGCACCCGCCGGAGGTCTCCATGTCACGACCCTGCCCACGACACGCCGTCCTGCTGCTCTCCGCCGTCGCCCTGGCCACCGCCTGCAGCAGCTCCAGCTCCGCGCCGGCGCCGGCACCCGCCCCGCGGCTGGCGGTCTTCGTCACCACCGACGAGCACTCCCACCTCTTCGCCGGCTCGCCCGAGCGGGACGACCACCCGCTCCGGCACGCCGCCGGCGCCGGAACCATCAAGGGCGGCGTGGCCCGGCGCCACGCCCTGCTGCAGGCCGAGCGCGCCGCCGCCGCCGCGAAAGGGATCGACACGCTGACGGTCTCGGCGGGCGACTTCAGCCAGGGGACGCTGGCCGGCGTCCCCTTCTCCGTCTCCGCGCCGGAGCTGGTCCTGATGGCCCGCATGGGCTACGACGCCGTGGCCATCGGCAATCACGAGTTCGATCTCGGCATCTCCTCGCTGTCGGCCGCCATCAAGGCCGGCCTGGCGCGCGCCCCGGGTGGCAAGCTGCCGCCGCTGCTCCTCTCCAACGTCACCTTCCCGGCCACCCCAGGCACCGCCGAGGCCTCGCTGCGCGCCCTCTTCGGCGAGCGCGGCTCCGGCAAGCCGGTGGTCCGCTCCGCCGTGGTCACCACCGCCGGCGGCCACAAGGTGGGGCTGATCTCGGACCTCGGCCCCGCCGCCGCCTACGTGGCGCCGCTGGCCAGGCCGTTGGCCTTCGCAGGGACGGTCACCGACTACACAGACAAGACCGCCGCCATCTCCGCCATCGCCACCCAGCTACAGGCCGAGATCGACGGGCTGCGCGGCGCCGGTGGGGCCAGCGTGGTGATCCTGCTCGGCCACGGCGGCATCGCCGCCGACCCGGCCAAGGGCGACGACCAGCTGCTGGCCGAGAAGCTTCAAGGGGTGGACCTGGTCCTGAGCGGCCACACCCACCGCCAGCCGGACGTGGTGCTCTGGGCCACCGACGCCGCCGGGAAGCAGGTGCCCATCCTGCAGCCGGCGCCCTACGGCCTCGAGGTGGCCCGCGCCGAGCTGGTGCTGGAGCCGGGCAAGGCCACGCTCGACACCGCCTCGGCGGTGACCAGGTTCATGCCCGTTGACGACACCATCGCCCCCACCGTCGACGCCAACGTGCTGACCGAGCTCGACGGGGTCATCTACCTCCTCGAGTCGATCCCGGCCGCCATCGGCACCGGTCCGTCCTTCCTGGAGAAGACCCTGACGCTGGTCGAGACGGTGGCCCATGGCGGCGTGGCCACGCCGGTGGTCGACGACAAGGCGGTGCTCGGCGACCTCTTCTACAAGACCATCGGCCACACCAGCTTCGATGTGATCGGCCTGCGCCCCGCCGTGGTGGGCGTCCAGTCCGGAGAGACCTCGGGCCTCAATCTCGACACCGACGCCATGTGGGCGGTTGCCAATGGCTTCTCCAGCACCACCACCACCACCCAGGTGGCGGTGCAGGCCAGCGGACCGATGCGCGGCAACCTGCTCCCCGGGGTGACCGGGCAGATCAGCTTCGCCGACGTCTACAACGTGGTCCCGCTCGGCGGCGATCCGCTGGAGGGATCTCCCGGCTATCCGCTGGTCCGCTTCTACCTCTCGGCGGCCGAGCTCTGGGGCGCCTTCGAGTTCTCGCTCCTCTACTCCACCCAGGACCCCGACTTCTACCTCTCGCCGGCCGGGCTGAAGCTGGCCTTCGATCGCTCCGGGACCAGGTTCAACCCGACCACCGGAGCGGGCGGCTGGATCACCAAGCTGACGCTGGTCGACCGGACCGGGACGCCGGAGGCCATCTTCGACAAGTCGCTCAACCCCACCTCCGGCTGGCTCATCAACCCCCTGACGCGGCTGGTGTCGGTGGTGACCACGCTCTACGTGGCCGAGTTCGCGCGGGCCGCCGGCGTCAAGCCTCGCGACAGCGTCGGCGCCGAGATCACCGACCTCGCCACCACCATCCTCCCCATCTCCGGCACCGCCGCCCACTGGAAGGATCACCAGGCGCTGGCGGCCTGGGTCGCCGTCCTCGACGCCACCTACGGGACACTGCCGCCGATCTACGACGAGACCAGCACCGCCGGCCGCGTCCCGCAGCGGGTGCTCTGCACCGGCCCGGTCTGTCCGTGAGGTGAAGCCGGGGCCTGGGCCCGAGCTCAGGCCTCGGCGGAGGCGACCACCCCGGCCACCAGGTAGGGGCTCCGGCCGAACCGCAGGAAGCCGCGCTCGCCCACCAGCAGGTCGAGCGCCAGCGTGGCCACGTCGTCGGCGAGCGGCTCGAGCGCCGGGCCGCGCTCGATGTAGAGCAGCTTGAGGTAGGCGCGGCAGCCCTCGCAGGTCTCGGCCCGGGCCGGCCCGGTGTCGCCGTCGAGCGACAGGTAGGCGACTGCCCCGGAGGAGCGGCAGAGCACGCACTGGAGCCGGGTCTGGTGCCACTGGGTCGCGCAGAGGCCGCAGACCAGGTAGCGCAGCTTGTCGTCGCCCAGCACCACCCCGCAGGTGGGCGAGGAGCCGCAGGCCGGGCAGCCCTCCTCGACGCGGGCCACCGCCGCGGCCTGGAGGCAGGCGGCCTGGGCGGTGAAGACCACCTGGAGCGCCGCGCCGGCGAAGAGCCCGAGCGGGAGGTCGAGCGGGGTCAGCCCGCCGGCCAGCAGCCGCGACGCCACGCCGTCGAGGTCGGCCGCCGAGAGCCGGCCGAGCCGCTCCAGGGCGGCCCGCGCCGGGGCCGGCGCCTCGAGTCCGGCCAGCTCGCCGAGGAGGAGGCCGAGCGCCTCGCGCCAGGGCGGGGGCGGCGCGCCGGCCGCGTCGAGGGGCAAGGCGCCTGCCACCGCTGAGGCCGGCAGCGGGAGCCGGAGCCGCTCGGCCACCGTCTTCTGCGCCGAGGCCAGCCTGGAGAGCATCGCCAGGTAGTCACCGGCCGCGTGGCCGACCGCCAGGGCCTCGAAGCGTGCGGCGCGCCGCGCGAAGACCGCCGGCGCGCCGGGGTGAGGGCGCAGGTACGGGACCTCCCCCAGCTCGCCCCCGCCCGTCAGCAGCGTGCTCGATGCACCACCCGGACCGCTTGCGGTCACCGGCCTTCCTTGCGGGTCACTTCGCGCTCCCAGGCCGGGTGGTGGAAGCGGGCCCAGGCCCTGGTCACGGTGCCCCGGATCATCGCGTTGATGGAGCCCGCGGTCCAGATGGCCGCGTAGACGTGGATGCCGATGCCCACGAACATGATGAAGGCGCAGACCGAGTGGATCAGCCCGGCGGCGCGGCGCGCCCCGGCGGAGAAGTGCGGGGCGAACCAGGGCTGCCAGAGCAGCACCCCGGTGACGGCCAGCGTGCCGATGATCGGCACCATCGACCAGAACATGAGCTTCTGGCCGGCGTTGTACTTGTGGGTCTCGCCGATGTCGGGGTGCTCCTTGCGCATGTACGCCGACATGTGGGCCACCCACCGTGAGTCGTTGGGGAGCCAGCGGTTGTCGCCGACCAGCAGCGCCGCGTAGGGGTAGAAGATCGCCACCAGCGCCGCGCCCGCCATGGGGTGGAGGAAGCGCATCAGCGCGCCGCCGCCGAGGACGTAGGAGAGCCAGAAGAAGAACGGCGAGAAGAGCGCCAGCCCGGAGAGGAAGAGGAAGGTGAAGACGATGGCCACCGCCCAGTGGGTGACGCGGGCCCCGTTGCCGTGGCGCGGGATCAGCTCGCTGCCGGTGGCGCTCATGGCTTCACCTCCTGGTCACCTTCGGGCGGGACCTCGAGCGGTCCGTGGCGCATGTAGTGGAGGATGCCGGCCGCCAGCACCGCGAACATGGTGGCCACACCGGCGGCGCGGGCCAGGCCGCTCCGCCAGGCCTGCAGCACCGGGCCGACGCGCGGGTTGGCCGGCAGGCCGTAGGCCTCGGGCCGGTCGCCGTGCGGCAGCACCAGCACCACGTGGGTGCCCCCCACGCCCTTGGGGTCGTAGATGGCCGCCTTGGCGAAGCCGCGCTCGACCAGGTCGACGAGCCGGTGCTCGGCCTGGAAGAGCATGTCCTCCTTCGACCCGAAGCCGATGGCCCCGGTCGGGCAGGCCTTGACGCAGGCCGGCTCCAGCCCGACCGCGATCCGGTCGGAGCAGAGCGTGCACTTGTAGACCTTCGAGTCCTTGCCGGAGAGGCGCGGGACGTTGAAGGGGCAGCCGGCCGTGCAGTAGCCACAGCCGATGCAGTGCTCCTGCTGGAAGTCGACGATGCCGTTGGCGTACTGGAGGATGGCCCCGGGCGCGGGGCAGGCCTTGAGGCAGCCGGGGTCCTCGCAGTGGTAGCAGCCGTCCTTGAGGATCAGCCACTGCAGGCGACCGTAGATGACCTGCTCGTTGAAGCGCATCAGCGTCCAGGACTGATCCGAGAGGTCGGGCGGGTTGGTGTAGAAGCCCTCCGTGACCCCCACCTCGTCGCGCAGGTCGTTCCACTCCATGCAGGCCGACTGGCAGGCCTTGCAGCCGATGCAGCGCGAGATGTCGATGAGCTTGGCCACCTCCAGGGTTGTGCGCGCCTGGGGAGGCGTGGAGGTGCTGGCCGACTGCTGCAGGACGTCGAGTGACATGAGTGCCATGGCGCGCCTCAGGCCTTCTGGACGTCGACCAGGAACGCCTTGAACTCCGGCGTCTGGATGTTGGCGTCGCCGACGAACGGCGTCAGGGTGTTGGTCAGGTGTCCCGGCTTGGTGAGCCCCTCGTACCCCCAGTGGATGGGCAGGCCGACCGTGTGGACGTCCTTCCCCTCGATCTTCAGGGCGTGGATCCGCTTGGTGACCAGGGCCTTGACCTTGATGGCCCCCCGCTTCGACTTGATCACCACCCGGTCACCGTTCTTGATGCCCCGCAGGCTGGCCAGCTCCTCGCCGATCTCGGCGAAGGCCTCCGGCTGCAGCACCGCCGCGATGCGCGTGTGCTTGGTCCAGAAGTGGAAGTGCTCGGTGAGCCGGTAGGTGGTGGCCACGAAGGGGAACTCGGCGGCCAGGCCGAACTTCTCCCGGTCACCCTTGTAGACCCGGGCCGCCGGGTTGGAGAGGGTCTTCCCTCCGCCCTTGGGCGAGAACGGGTTGGACGAGAGCGGCGTCTCGAAGGGCTCGTAGTGCTCCGGGAACGGCCCCTCGGCCATGCCGCCGAGCGCGAAGAGCCGGCCCACGCCCTCGTTGGTCATGATGAAGGGCGACATGCCCTCCTCGGGCGGCGAGTCGACCTTGAAGTCGGGGACGTCGGGGCCGACCCACTTCTTGCCGTTCCAGGTGATGTACTTGCGCTTGGCGTCCCAGGCCTTGCCGGCCGGATCGGCCGAGGCCCGGTTGTAGAGGATGCGCCGGTTGGCCGGCCAGCTCCAGGCCCAGCCCGGCGTGTTGCCGAGGCCGGTCGGGTCGGCCGCCTCGCGCCGCGCCATCTGGTTTCCGTTCTGCGTCCAGCTGCCGGTGTAGATCCAGCAGCCGGCCGAGGTGCTGCCGTCGGCCTGCAGGTGGGCGAAGGTGGCGAGCTGCTCGCCCTCCTTGGCCAGGGTCTTGGTCTTGTCCTTGGGGTCGGGGATGTCGGCCAGCGCCTTGCCGTTGACCTCGCGGGCCACCTCCTCCGGCGAGGGCGCGCCGGGCTTGGCGTAGCCCCAGGGCAGCTTGACGATGGGATCGGGGAAGGTGCCGCCCTCCTTCTTGTAGAGCTCGCGCAGGGCCAGGAAGATCCCGGCCATGACGTCGATGTCGGGGCGGGCCTCACCGGGCGGCTCGGCCGCCTTCCAGTGCCACTGCAGCTGGCGGCTGCTGTTGGTGAGCGAGCCGTCCTCCTCGGCGAAGCAGGTGGCCGGGAGTCTGAAGACCTCGGTCTGGATGGCCTTGCTGTCGACCTCGTTGAACTCGCCGTGGTTCTTCCAGAAGGTCGAGGTCTCGGTGACCAGCGGATCGATGACCACCATGAACTTGAGCTTGGAGAGCGCCGGGATGAGCTTGCCCTTGTCGGGGACCGAGGCCAGCGGGTTGAAGCCCTGGCAGAAGTAGCCGTTGATCTTCCCCTGGTACATCAGCTCGAAGGTGGCGAGG
This sequence comes from Anaeromyxobacter sp., assembly GCA_025360965.1. Taxonomy (GTDB): domain Bacteria; phylum Myxococcota; class Myxococcia; order Myxococcales; family Anaeromyxobacteraceae; genus JADKCZ01. Next base: position 18,270 of record JANYBC010000032.1, read on the forward strand.
ATGTCGTAGGTCTTGTCGTTCTTCGGCAGCCAGTCGAAGTGGAAGTCGTTCTCCTTGGTCGCCTCGGCCCCATAGAAGGCCTTGAGCAGCGAGACGAAGAACTTCGGCGTGTTCTGCAGGTAGTTCATCTGCCCGGGGCGCACCGCCTTGGGGGTCCGCTTCTCCAGGTAGGTCTTGAGGTCCGGCTCCTTCTCGGTGGGCAGGCCGAGGTAGCCGGGGAGCAGGTGGCTCATGACGCCGAGGTCGGTGAGCCCCTGGATGTTGGAGTGGCCGCGCAGCGCGTTGACGCCGCCGCCGGGCAGCCCCATGTTGCCGAGCAGCAGCTGGATCATGGCGATGCAGCGGATGTTCTGCGAGCCGACGGTGTGCTGCGTCCAGCCCAGCGCGTAGAGGCTGGTCATCACCTTGTTGGTCGCCGAGGTGGAGCCGATGAGCTTGGCGATCTCGATGAACTCCGCCGCCGGCACGCCGGTGACCCGCTCCACCAGCTCGGGCGTGTAGCGGGCGTAGTGGCGCTTCATCGCCTGGTAGACGCAGCTCGGGTCCTGCAGCGTCGGGTCGACCTTGGCCTGGCCGTCCTTGTCGACCTGGTAGGCCCAGCTGGCCTTGTCGTAGCTGCGCTTCGCCTCGTCGTAGCCGGTGAAGAGCCCGTCGTCGAAGCCGAACTTCCCGTCGAGGAGGAAGGCGGCGTTGGTGTAGCTGCGGACGTACTCCTTCTGGATGAGGTCGTTCTCCAGCAGGTAGCGGATGACGCCGCCGAGGAAGGCGATGTCGGTGCCGGGGCGCAGCTGCGCGAACTTGTCGGCCACCGCCGCGGTCCGCGTGAAGCGCGGATCGACCACGATGAGGCGGGCCTTGTTCTTGATCTTGGCCTCGATCACCCACTTGAAGCCGCAGGGGTGGGCCTCGGCGGGGTTGCCGCCCATCACCAGCACCACGTCGGCGTTCTTGATGTCCGCCCAGTGGTTCGTCATCGCGCCACGGCCAAACGAGGGGGCCAGACCGGCCACCGTGGGTCCGTGTCAAACTCTGGCTTGGTTGTCCAGCGCCGTCATCCCCATGGCGCGGATGACCTTGTTGGTCATGTAGCCCGACTCGTTGGACGAGGCCGAGGCCGCCAGGAAGGCGACGCTGGTCCAGCGGTTGACGGTGACGTCGCCGCTCTTCTGCAAGAAGTTCTTGTCGCGGTCGTCCTTCATGAGCCGGGCGATGCGCGAGAGCGCGAAGTCCCAGCTGACCCGCTTCCACTCGGTCTCGCCGGGGCCGCGGTACTCCGGGTACTTGAGCCGGTTCGGGCTGTGGATGAAGTCGAGCAGCGAGGCGCCCTTGGGGCAGAGCGTGCCGCGGTTGACGGGGTGGTCGGGATCGCCCTCGACGTGGATAATCTCGGTGTGGGCGTTCTTGGCCTTGTCGCCGAGGCCGTAGAGGATGATGCCGCAGCCGACCGAGCAGTAGGGGCAGGTGTTGCGGGTCTCGGAGGTGCGGGCCAGCTTGAACTGCCTGACCTCCGCGAGGGCCCGCGCCGGAGAGAAGCCGAGGGCGACCAGGCTGGTTCCGGCCAGCCCTCCGGCGGTGACCTTCATGAACTGCCTGCGGGTGACGGCCATGCGCGAGACCTCCGAGGCGACTGGTTGCCGCATGCTATGCAGGCGCGAGCCGAGATCGGAAGGGGTGACCGGAGAAATCGGCCGACGCGGCGCGGCGTGGAGCCGGCGGCTTCGGGAAGCCCATGGAGCTGTCGGCCGCGAGAGCGTCGCTTGCGGCGCATCCTCCGCGCGTGGGACCCTCCGCGGCTGCGCATGGTCCAGCTCACCATCCTGACGGGCGCCCGCAAGGGCGAGCGGCTCGCGCTGGAGCAGCCGGTCATCCGCCTGGGCCGGTCGGAGGACTGCGACGTCCGCCTCGACGGCGAACACGACCTGACGGTCTCCGGCCACCACGCCGAGATCATCCTCGAGGGCGGCGTCCACCTGCTCATCGACACCGGGTCGACCAACGGCACCAGCCTCAACGGCCGGCCGGTCGTCAAGCGGCAGCTCCACCCCGCCGACCTCCTCCGCCTGGGCGGCCAGCACGGGGTCGAGCTGAGGGTCGACGCGCTCGGGGAGGCGCCGCGGGGCCGACTGGCGACGCCGGATCCGCGCTACGCCACGCGGGCCATCCTCGGCCAGGCCCCGCCCCAGGCCGCGGCGGCGATGGTCCGGGCCCTGGGCCGCGGCGACGAGGACACGGCCGCGCAGATGGCCGGAGAGGCGGCGCACCAGGTCGCCGCCGAGCGCGCCAAGGCAGGCGGTCGAAGCTCCGGGCAGACCATGGGGATCATGGCCGCGGCGGTGGCGGCCGTGCACCAGCGCGCCTGGCAGCGGTCCAGCCGCAGGTGGCTCAAGGTGGTGGCGGCGGTCGCCGGGCTGGGCCTCCTGGTGGCGGCCGGCATGGGCGTCGTCATCTGGAGGCAGCGCCAGGAGATCGAGGCGCTGTTCTCGAAGAAGACCGCCCTGGACCATGAGATCGCGCAGGTCCAGCGGGCCATGGAGCTGGAGACCGAGGAGGCGCGGCTGGCCGAGCTGGAGCAGCGGCTGGCCCAGCTCACCGGGAACGCCCAGACCACCATCGGAGAGGTGGCCCTGCAGGATCGGTCGCGCGCCGAGGCGCTTCAGAACGAGGGAGACGACCTGGAACTCGCCATCAAGGGGATCCTGGCCAAGTTCGACGCCCCCACCTACGCCATCCCGCCGCTCTTCCGGGAGACGCTGCAGCGGGAGGTCGACGTGCTGGCCCGCTCCGGCAATCTCAGGTTCGACTGGGGGCGCCGCAACCGGCACTGGCCCGTCATCACCGAGGCGTTCTCCAGGTTCGGGCTGCCTGAGGAGATGGCCTACATCGCCTGGGCCGAGACCCAGTTCGACCCCGAGAAGACCTCTCCGGCCGGTGCTCGCGGCATGTGGCAGATGACGGCCGACACCGCCAGGGAGCTGGGACTTCGGGTCGACGCCGAGGTCGACGAGCGGCTCGACGTGGAGAAGCAGACGCAGGCGGCCGCCCGCAAGCTGGCCAGCCTGCTCTCGGTGTTCGGCTCCGACTCCTTCATGCTGGCCCTGGCCAGCTACAACAGCGGCGAGGCCGGCGTGCGCCGGGTGCTGCTCCAGGTGGGCCAGGAGAAGGACGGCTTCCGCAAGGAGAAGCGCGACTTCTGGCACCTCTACCGCCTCCGGCGGCTGCCTCGCGAGACCATGGACTACGTTCCCCGGGTCCTGGCGGCGGCCGTGGACTGCGGGAACCCGCGCAAGTACGGGCTGGCGGGTCCGGAGGGCCGGTGACGGCCGCGGCCGGTGCCGCGACCCCTCGGCCGCCCGCTCCACGCCCTTGCGGACAGCCCTTCGTGTCTCGGTTAGGCTTGGCCCCGGCTTCAGCCCTCGACAGCCGGGCTGCACGCCCCACCACCCGGGAGCTCCCCATGCGCCTCGCCCTCACCCTGCTCATCGCACTCGCCGCCGTCCCCGCCGCCGCCGCCGCGCAGGAGGTGGTCCGGCTCGGCAACCTCAAGTTCGCCCACTACGGCGCCGTCTCCAACATGCGGGAGGTCTGCAAGAAGCACGGCCTCGACGTGCAGGAGACGGTCTTCCCCAAGGGGATCGACATCTTCCCGGCGCTCGTCAAGGGCGAGGTCGACCTGGCCGCCTCGGCCGCCGACGCCGCCATCGCCAACCGCGCCGCCGGCGGGCAGGTCTACGTGGTGGCCGGCTTCGCCAAGGGCGGCGCCCGGCTGGTCTCGCGCACCGATCTGGCGCTCAAGAAGGTGGCCGACCTCAAGGGACGCAAGGTGGGCGTGGCCCGCGGCGGCGCCCAGGAGCTGCTGCTGCTGGCCGAGCTGGCCAAGGCCGGCCTGACCTGGTCGGACAAGGAGGGCAAGGACGTGCAGATCGTCTACCTGCCCTTCGCCGACCTGAACCAGGCGCTGCTGCAGAAGCAGCTCGACGCCATCTGCCAGTCGGAGCCGCAGTCGTCGCAGGCCATCAACAAGGGGTTCGGCGTCGAGATGCTCAAGCCCTACGACACGCCGCTGGGCGAGCCGGTGCGGGTGCTGGTGATGACCGAGAAGCTCTACCGCGAGAAGCCGGCGGTGGCGCAGAAGGTGCTCGAGTGCTTCGTCGAGTCGACCCGGGCCTTCATCAAGGACCCGAAGGCGGCCGAGGAGTTCGTGGTGAAGCAGATGTTCAAGGGGCAGATCAGCGCCGACGACTTCCAGGACGCCATCTCCAACTCGCCCTACACCTACGACGTCAGCGTCGAGCACATCCAGGTGACCACCGACCTGATGGTGAAGTACGGCGTCGGCAAGATGACCGCGCCGCCGAAGGCGGCCGACTGGGTGAAGCTCGACCTGCTCACGCAGGCCAAGGCCAAGCTGGGCGTGAAGTAGTGGCCTCCGTCCCCGCGACCCGCCTCTTCCGGTCACTGGTGGTGCCGGTCACGCTGCTGCTCTGCTGGGAGGGGATCTCGCGGGCCGGCTGGGTGACCCCGCTCATCCTCCCCTCTCCGACCGCGGTGGCGATCCGCTGGGTGGCCTACCTCACGCCGCTGGAGCCGTTCGACGCGGCGGCCGGCCCCTGGTGGCGCTGGGCCCTCTCCGGGGAGCTGCCGCACGACGTCTTCACCTCGCTGCTGCGCATCGTGGTCGGGTTCGTGATCGGGGCCGGCCTGGCCCTGCCGCTCGGCCTGGTCATGGGAGCTCGCCCGCTGGTCTACGAGCTCTTCAACCCTGTGCTGCAGGTGCTGCGCCCCATCCCGCCCATCGCCTACATCCCGCTGGCCATCCTCTGGTTCGGCCTCGGCAACCCGCCCGCCTTCTTCCTCATCTCGCTGGGGGCCTTCTTCCCGGTGCTGATGAACACCATCGCCGGGGTGCGCGCCGTCGACTCCATCTACCTGCGGGCCGCACGCAACCTCGGCGCACGCGAGGGGACGCTCTTCTGGCGGGTGATGATCCCGGCCGCCATGCCCTACATCCTCACCGGCGTCCGCGTCGGCATCGGAGTGGCCTTCATCGTGGTGATCGTGGCCGAGATGATCGCGGTGAACACCGGGCTCGGCTACCGCATCCTCGAGGCCCGCGAGTACTTCTGGTCGGACAAGGTGATCGCCGGGATGTTCACGATCGGGCTGTGCGGCCTCGGCATCGACCTCGGCATGAGCCGGCTCAACAACCGGCTGCTGCGCTGGCACCGCGGGGTGGAGGGGTGAGCGCGCCGCTCGACGGGGGCGTGGCCGCGCCGGCCATCCGGGCCCGCGGCGTCCGCAAGGTCTTCTGCGCCGGCGGGCGGGAGGTGGTGGCGCTCGACGGCATCGACCTCGACGTGGCGCCGGGCGAGTTCGTCTGCCTGCTCGGCCCCTCCGGCTGCGGGAAGTCGACGCTGCTCAACGCCGTGGCCGGGTTCTCGCTCCCCTCCTCGGGCGAGCTGACCGCGCTCGGCAAGCCGGTGACCGGCCCCGGCCCGGAGCGGGCCATGGTCTTCCAGGAGTACGCCCTCTTCCCCTGGATGACGGTGGAGCGGAACATCGCCTTCGGGCTGGAGATCGCCGGGGCGGCGCCGGAGCGGCAACGGGAGGTGGTAGACGCCCTGCTGGCCAAGCTCGGCCTCGGTGACTTCCGCGACCGCTACCCCAAGGACCTCTCCGGCGGGATGCGCCAGCGGGTGGCCATCGCCCGGGTGCTGGCCATCGACTCGCCCATGCTGCTGATGGACGAGCCGTTCGGCGCCCTCGACGCGCTCACCCGCCGCTCGCTGCAGGACGAGCTGCTGCGCATCTGGGCCGAGCTGAAGAAGACCATCGTCTTCGTCACCCACGGCATCGAGGAGTCGATCTACCTGGCCGACCGGGTGGTGGTGATGACCTACCGGCCCGGCACCGTGAAGCGGATCGTGCCGGTGGGACTGCCGCGCCCCCGCGATCCGTCGAGCGCCGAGTTCAACGCGCTCAAGCGCGAGGTCACCGCCCTGGTGATGGAGGAGCAGGCCCGCCACCAGGCCGACGAGGCACACGCGACGGCGGATTGAGGATCATCGGCCTACGCTCTCAGTGCGAGTGAATCGTCGACGCCTCCCTCCGGTCAGCGCGCCGCCGGTCCCCCGGCGAGCGGGGGCGGGGCGACCGTGGTCGGCGCGGCCCCGAAGAGCGCCTTGACCTCGGTCCTGGCCAGGGCCAGGAAGGTGAAGATCCCGAGCGCCGTCCTGAAGGGGAAGAAGGAGCAGCAGAGCGCCGCCATCACCACGCAGTAGGTCCAGCGCGTGGCCCGCCCCAGGAAGCGGCCGGCCAGGGCGATGAGCACGGCGAAGCTGAGCCCCATGAGGATGAAGGCCGACCCCATGACGATGAAGATCCAGCCGAAGGCCTCCGGTGGCGGTGTCGCCTTGCCCCCAAAGGGGAACTTCCCGGTCACCATGGCGACACCGAGACCGACGTGGATGAGCGGGAAGGCCGAGAAGAGGGCGACCACCCCGGCCAGCACGTAGTGCAGGATCGAGAGGAGGTGCAGGCGCTCGCGGGCCCCGTTCGCGGTGGTCGCTTCGGTCGGCCAGCTCGCCATCTGCACGTCCCTTCGTGGTGAGCTCCGCACTGACGGTGCGCCAACGACGCCGGGTTGGCCTGGGAGCCTACTCCTCCCCTCGCCGGTGTACACATGGGCGCTGCTGGTGCCGATGGTGATCGGGTGGTTGATATCGTGACCGGGGGTGGTGGACGAGCGGCGGCCGCTGGTGGGCGAGAGGCGCAGTGAAGGGTGAGCGGGGACGGACGGTGCCGCGGAGACTGCCGGTGCCGGGTCGAGGCCCGTTCAACATGGATTCGTTGCGACCGTACAGCTTCCGGTCGGGCAGTACCCAAATGGTCGCGCGCAGCTCTGGCCACACTTCGGGCTTGACGCGCTTCTGCCCCAGTTGACGTTCGGGAACCGAGCCGCTGGGTGAAGGCCTTTCTTGCGGCCGGCATCGCGGTCGGTCGTGACTTCAGCCTGGAGCTCCTGCGAGGGCTGGGAAGGGCCAGTGCGCGCGGGCTGGAGAAGAGGCCACGGACGACGCTGCCACCGGCGGCAGCCGAGGCGCGACTGTAGCGGCGAAGTCCAAGGCGAGCCCGAGCAAGAGCGGTCGCCCTGGACCCTTCTCCTCGAAGTCCTGTGTTGCGCGGCCTGAAGGCAGCGCGACTGGCTCGCCGCTCACCCCCTCCCGGCCACCGGTCACCGCCCGGATGCGACCTCTGACCCGCCCCCGCTACCCCTTCGTCGCCGAGCGTGTCTAGACTTCGGGCCATGCCCGTGGTCGCCCTCTTCGTGCCCTGCTACGTCGACCAACTCTACCCCCAGGTGGCCGAGGCGACCTTGCGCCTCCTCGAGCGCCACGGCTGCACGGTCGAGTTCCCCGAGGCCCAGACCTGCTGCGGCCAGCCCATGTCCAACTCGGGCGAGACGGCCGCGGCGGCGCCGCTCTGCGCGCACTTCCTCGACGTCTTCGAGCGCTTCCAGTACGTGGTGGCGCCGAGCGGCAGCTGCGTCGGCATGGTGCGCAACCAGTTCGCCGGCCTGGTCCCGGACCACCCGGCCCTCGGCAAGGTCCGGGCCGCCACCTACGAGCTCTGCGAGTTCCTCCACGACGTGCTCGGCGTGCGCCAGATGAAGGGCAGCTTCCCCCGCAAGGTCGGCCTGCACCGCAGCTGCCACGCCCAGCGCGAGCTCCGGCTCGCCAGCGGCAGCGAGCGGCAGGTGGCCCCTTTCGACAAGGTCAAGACGCTGCTCGGCTCGCTGCAGGGCATCACCCTGGTGGAGCCGGCCCGCACCGACGAGTGCTGCGGCTTCGGCGGCACCTTCGCCGTCGCCGAGGAGGCGGTCTCCTGCCTGATGGGGCGCGACCGGCTCGACCAGCACGCCGCCGCCGGCGCCGAGGTGATCACCGGCGTCGACATGAGCTGCCTCATGCACCTCGAGGGGCTGGCCCGCCGAGAGCGGCGCCCGGTCAAGATCCTCCACGCCGCCGAAGTGCTGCTCGGGGAGGGCTGAGCCATGTCCCACCTCGCCACGCTCAAGCACCCCGAGGCGGCCGCCCGCTTCGCCGCCGACGTGCCCCGCACCCACTGGCACGACGAGTCGCTCTGGTTCATGCGCGTCAAGCGAGACCGGGCCGCCGCCCAGGTGCCGGAGTGGGAGCGGCTCCGCGAGCTGGCCCAGGCCATCAAGGCCTACGCCCTCGCCAACCTCCCGGCCCTGCTCGAGCAGTTCGAGAAGAACGCCACCGCCGCCGGCGCCACCGTCCACTGGGCCCGCGACGCCGAGGAGCACAACAAGATCGTCCACCAGCTGCTCTTCGCCAAGGGCGTCACCCGGCTCGTCAAGTCGAAGTCGATGCTGACCGAGGAGTGCGGCCTCAACCCCTACCTCGAGGCCCGCGGCCTCGAGGTGGTCGACACCGACCTCGGCGAGCGGATCGTCCAGTTCCGCAACGAGCCGCCCAGCCACATCGTGCTCCCGGCCATCCACCTGAAGAAGGAGGAGATCGGCGAGCTGTTCAGCCAGAAGTTGGGCACGGAGAAGGGCGCCTCGGATCCCAAGTACCTGACCGAGGCGGCCCGCGGCCACCTGCGCCAGAAGTTCCTCCACGCCCAGGCCGGCCTCACCGGCGTCAACTTCGCCCTGGCCGACACCGGCGCTGTGGTGGTCTGCACCAACGAGGGGAACGCCGACATGGGCACCTCGCTGCCGCCGCTCCACATCGCCTGCATGGGGCTGGAGAAGATCGTGCCGCACGCCCAGGACCTGGGGGTCTTCCTGCGGCTGCTGGCCCGCTCCGCCACCGGCCAGCCGGTCACCACCTACTCGACCCACTTCCACGGGCCCCGCCGCGGCTCCGAGCTGCACATCGTCATCGTCGACAACGGCCGCAGCGCGCTGCTGGGCCGCGACCCGTACCGCCGGGCCCTCTCCTGCATCCGCTGCGGCGCCTGCATGAACACCTGCCCTGTCTTCCGCCGCTCCGGCGGCCACAGCTACGGCGTCACCGTCCCCGGCCCCATCGGCTCGGTGCTGGCCCCGGCCATCGACGCCAGGGCCCACGCCGCCCTCCCCTTCGCCTCGACGCTCTGTGGCTCCTGCGCCGACGTCTGCCCGGTCCGCATCGACCTGCACCACCAGCTGCTGGCCTGGCGCGGCGACCTGGTGGCCGCCGGCCACGGGTCCACCGGCAAGTCGCTGGCGCTCCGCTTCACCGCTTGGATCTTCGCCTCGCCGGCCCGCTACGCGCTGGCCGGGAAGCTGGCGCGCTTCGCCATGCGGGTCCTGCCGGCAGGGCTGATGCGGCTGCTGGCCGGGGCCTGGGGGCGGCAGCGCGAGCTGCCGGTGGCCCCGGTCGAGAGCTTCCGCGACCGCTACCGGAGGACACATGGCCGCGCGTGAGGAGATCCTGACGGCGCTGCGCCGCAACGCCCAGCCCGGCGCCCCGCGCCCGGTGCTCGACGGCGTGGGCGCGAAGTTCCCCGACCTCGCCGCCCGGATGGCCGAGGCGGTGGGTGCAGTCGGCGGCACCCTGGTGCGGGTCCCGGACCTCCCCGCCGCCGACGCGGCGCTGCGCGCCCTGCCCATCCACCGCGACGCCAGGCGCATCGCCTCGCTGGTCCCCGGCGTCGGCGCGGCGACCTTTGACGCCGCCACCGTGAAGGATCCGCACGAGCTGGAGGGGCTCGACCTCTCGGTCCTGCCCGGCACGCTGGCGGTGGCCGAGAACGGCGCGGTCTGGATCGAGGGGGCGCGCCTGCCGCACCACGCCCTGGTGGTGATCCCGGAGCACGTGGCGCTGGTGGTGGCGGTCGCCGACATCGTCCCGGATCTCCACGCCGCCTATGCCCGGCTCGACCTGGCCGGCCGGCCGCGCTGGGGGCTCTTCATGGCCGGCCCGTCCAAGACCGCCGACATCGAGCAGTCGCTGGTGATCGGCGCCCACGGCGCCAGGAGCCTGGTGGTCCTGCTGGTCGGCTGAAGCGCCGACGCCTCGCCGATCCCAAGGGCTCGGGCTCTGAAGGCCGGTGCGCTTCCGGCGCGCCCGAGTCCGGAGGATCATGGCGCATCGCGGCGTGGCGCTTCGCGGAGGCGCCGGTTAGGGCACGTTTGAAGCTCGTCAGACGCCCCATTCGACCGGTAGCCTCGTTCGTCCCGCCGTTCCACGTTGGCCGTGCTCCACTGTGTGGCGAGCCGAAATGACCAACCAGGATCTCGAGGCGCTGCCCCCGCCGTACCGCGCCCTGTTCGACGAGCTGAGCGCCGCCCTGCCGCCCGACCGGCTGGTGGTGGACCCGCTGCGGCTGCTCGCCCTGGGCACCGACGCCAGCTTCTACCGGCTCACCCCCAGGCTGGCGGTGCGGGTGCGCGACGCCGCCGAGGTGGAGCGGGTCCTCAAGGCCACCGCCAGCCGGAAGCTCCCGGTCACCTTCCGCGCCGCCGGCACCAGCCTCTCCGGCCAGGCGGTGAGCGACTCGGTGCTGGTGATCCTCTCCGGCGGCTTCCGCGACCGCGAGGTCCTCGACGGCGGCAAGCGCGTCCGGCTCGGCCCCGGGGTCATCGGCGCCGAGGCCAACGCCCTGCTGGCGCCGCTGGGACGCAAGATCGGCCCCGACCCGGCCTCGATCGGCGCCTGCATGGTGGGCGGCATCGTCGCCAACAACGCCGGCGGGATGTGCTGCGGTACCGCCCAGAACAGCTACCAGACCGTCACCGCCATGCAGCTGCTGCTGGCCGACGGCACCCGGCTCGACAGCGCCGACCCGGCCTCGCGCGCCGCCTTCCGCGCCTCGCACCCCGAGATCCTCGACGGGCTCGCCGCCCTCCGCGACGAGCTGCGTGCCGACGCCACGCTGGCCGAGCGGATCCGGCGCAAGTACCGGATCAAGAACACCACCGGCTACTCGCTCAACGCCTTCGTCGACTTCGAGGACCCGGTCGACATCCTCCTCCACCTGGTGGTCGGCTCGGAGGGGACGCTGGCCTTCATCTCCGAGGTCACCTTCGCCACCGTCGAGGAGCAGGCGCACAAGGCCAGCGCGCTCATCCTCTACCCCGACATCGCTCACGGCGCTCGGGCCGTGCAGCAGCTCGACCGCCAGGTGGTGGCGGCGGCCGAGATCATGGACCGGGCCTCGCTGCGCGCCGTCGAGGCGAGGCCGGGAATGCCGTCCGGCCTGGCCGGGCTGGGGCCGGAGGCCTGCGCCCTGCTGGTCGAGGTCCGCGCCAGCTCGGCCGCCGCGTTGCCCGTCGCCATCGAGGCCGCGGTGAAGCGCCTCTCCGGTGTGCCCACCCTCGGGCCGGTGGTCTTCACCGCTGATCGGGCCGCCGCCGACAGGCTCTGGGACGTGCGCCGCGGCCTCTTTCCGGCGGTGGGCGCCGCCCGCCGCATCGGCACCACCGTCATCATCGAGGACGTGGCCTTCCCCATGGAGCACCTCGCCGCCGGCACCGGCGAGCTGCAGCGGGCCTTCGCCCGCCACGGCTACACCGAGGGGATCATCTTCGGCCACGCCCTCGACGGGAACCTCCACTTCGTCTTCACCCAGGACTTCGGCGACCCGGCCGAGGTGGCCCGCTACCAGGCCTTCCTCGACGACGTCTGTCAGATGGTGGCCACCCGCTTCGACGGCTCGCTCAAGGCCGAGCACGGCACCGGCCGCAACATGGCCCCGTTCGTCGAGCTGGAGTGGGGCCCGGCCGCCTTCGCCATCATGAAGCGGGTCAAGGCGCTGCTCGATCCGCACCGCCTGCTCAACCCGGGCGTGATCATCAACGACGACCCGCGCGCCCACCTCAAGGACCTCAAGCCGCTCCCGCCGGCCGACGCCATCATCGACCGCTGCATCGAGTGCGGCTTCTGCGAGCCCAGGTGCCCGTCGCGCTCGCTCACGGCCACGCCGCGCCAGCGCATCACCGTCTCGCGCGAGCTGGCCCGGCTGGGCCGCGCCGGCGACGACGCCCCCCGCCTGGAACGGCTCAACGCCGACTTCCGCTACTGGGGCGAGGAGACCTGCGCCACCGACGGGCTCTGCGCCACCGCCTGCCCGGTCGGCATCGACACCGGCGAGTACATCAAGAAGTTGCGCGCCGCCGACCGCGGTGGGCTCTCGCGGGCCGTGGCCGGGGCGGTGGCGGCCAACCTCGGCGCCACCAGCGCCACGGTCCGCATCGGCCTGGGGGCGCTGCGCGTGCTGCGCAAGGGCGGCGTCGGCGGCGGCGGCGCCGCTCCCCCCTACCCCGGCCCGGTCCATGCCGCGCCCTTCCGGGACGTGGTGGCCGGCCAGGGCCGGCGGGTGGTCTACCTGCCGGCCTGCGTGGCCCGCACCTTCGGCCCGACCGACGGCGACCCCGATGACCGGGCGGTCTCTGACGCGGTCCGCTCGCTGCTCGACAAGGCCGGCTACGACGTGCGCTTCCCGGCCGGCCTCTCCAGCCTCTGCTGCGGCCTGGCCTTCGAGTCGAAGGGGTTCGCCGAGCTGGGCGACCTGAAGGCCAAGGAGCTGGAGGCGGCGCTGCTCGCGGCCTCCGAGGGCGGGGCCATCCCGGTGCTCTGCGACACCTCGCCGTGCCTGCAGCGGATGCGCAAGAAGCTCGACCCGCGCCTGAAGATGTTCGAGCCGGCCGAGTTCATCCACGACCACCTCCTCGACAAGCTCACCTTCAGGCGCGAGCCGGGACCGGTGGCGCTCCACGTCACCTGCTCCACCACCAAGCTCGGGCTGGGCGGCAAGCTGGAGGCCCTGGCGCGGCTCTGCGCCAAGCAGGTGGTGATCCCGGCCGGCATCGGCTGCTGCGGCTTCGCCGGTGATCGCGGCTTCTCCCACCCCGAGCTCAACGCCGCGGCCCTGGCTGGCCTGGCCGACTCGCTGCCGGCCGGCTGCCGCGAGGGCTTCTCGAACAGCCGCACCTGCGAGATCGGGCTCTCGCACCACGCCCAGCGCCCCTACCGCTCCATCGTCTTCCTCGTCGACCGCTGCACCACCCCCACGACGCCGTCGCCGCCCACGCCCGTCACTTCCCCCGGAGCCCCCCGATGAACCCAGCAGCCTGGACACGGAACTACTATCCGCTCGGCAACCTCCTCATCTCGGCGCTGGTGGCCGCCATCCCCGTGGTGGTGCTGCTCGGCGCGCTGGCCTTCTTCCACGTCAAGGCCCACTGGGCCGCCATCATGGGCCTGGTGCTGGCCTGGGCCATCGCGGTCTTCGTCTACGGGATGCCGGCCGGCACCGCCACCTCGGCGGCCGTCTACGGCGCCGCCTTCGGCCTGCTCCCCATCGGCTGGATCATCCTCAACGCCATCTTCGTCTATGACCTCACCGTCAAGACCGGGAAGTTCGAGGTGGTCAAGGAGACCATCGGCGGGCTGGCCGGCGACCGGCGCATCCAGGTGCTGCTGATCGCCTTCGCCTTCGGCGCCTTCATCGAGGGGGCGGCCGGCTTCGGCACCCCGGTGGCCATCTCGGCCGCCATGCTCATCGGCCTGGGCTTCAAGCCGCTGGCCGCCGCTGGCCGCCGCCGGCCTGGCGCTGATCGGCAACACCGCCCCGGTGGCCTACGGCGCCCTCGGCACCCCCATCATCACGCTGGCCAAGGTGACCGGCCTCAACGAGATGGCCCTCTCCTCGATGGTCGGCCGGCAGCTCCCCTTCTTCTCGGTGGTCGTCCCCTTCTGGCTCATCGTGCAGATGTCCGGCTGGCGCGGCATGCTGGAGGTCTGGCCGGCCTGCCTCATCGCCGGGCTGGCCTTCGCCATCCCCCAGTTCGTGGTCTCCAACTACTTCGGCCCGTCGCTGGTCGACATCTTCGCCGCCGCCTCCTGCATCATCTCCCTCTACATCTTCCTCAAGTTCTGGCAGCCGAAGAACATCTGGCGGTTCCCCGAGGAGCGTGACACGCCGCACGTTGTCCACAAGTCCCACGGCTTCGGCTCCGCCTTCATGGGATGGATGCCCTGGATCGTGCTCTCGGTCTTCGTCTTCTTCTGGGGCCTCCCGGTCGTCAAGACCTGGCTCAACGGCGTCCACAACCCAACCCGACCTGGGAGTGGTACGGCCTCCACAACCTGGTGAACAAGGCGCCGCCGGTGGCCAAGGCCATCTCGGCGGAGGGGGCCAAGTACAGCCTCAACTACCTCTCGGCCACCGGCACCGGCCTGCTGCTCTCCGGCCTGGTGGCCGGCCTCTGGCTCAAGCTCAGCCCGGTCGAGCTGCTCAAGGTCTACTTCAACACCTTGAAGCGGGTCCGCTTCACGCTGCTCACCATCGCCGCCATGCTGGCCCTCGGCTTCACGACCCGCTACTCGGGCTCCGACTCGACCATGGGCCTGGCCTTCGCCTCCACCGGCTGGATGTTCCCCTTCTTCTCTCCCTTGCTCGGCTGGCTCGGGGTGGCCCTGACCGGCTCGGACACCTCCTCCAACGTGCTCTTCGGCAACCTGCAGGTGGTGAGCGCCAACGCCATCGGGATGAACCCGGTGCTGGCGGCCGCCTCCAACTCCTCCGGCGGCGTGATGGGCAAGATGATCGACGCCCAGTCGATCGTGGTGGCCGGGGTGGCCACCGGCCAGCACGGCAAGGAGGGCGAGATCCTGCGCTACGTCTTCTGGCACTCGCTGGCCCTGGCCGCGCTGGTCGGCCTGGTGGTCTTCCTGCAGGCCTACGTCTTCACCTGGATGGTGCCGGGGTAGCCGCGGGAGGCTTCGCCTCGGGTCTGACGCCGTCCTCGTCCCCGCCCGCCACCCGGCGCGGCGGGGACGCCTCGTTGGAGCCTCGCCCGGGATCGGGTAGCGTTCGCCTCGTCGCCAACCAGCCCGTGAAGCCAGCCGTTCCAGCCCGTGAAGGTGACCCCCAGCTGCTGCCGTGAACTCCTCACCCAAGGAGCAACAGCATGTACCAGCAGAACTACAACCCGACCGGCAATGTCTTTCTCTCGACCGTGCTGGCCGCCGTGCCCATCGCGGTGCTGCTCTACTTCATCGCGCTGCATCCCCACCGCGACAAGGACGGGATGAAGCACCTCGGCATCTCCGCCCCCTACGCCGCCTTCTTCGGCGTCATCGCCGCCTTCCTCATCTCCTGCCTGGTCTTCCAGATGCCGGTGGCCTCGGCCGTCTCGGCCTTCGGCCTGGGCACGCTCTCCGGCTTCCTCGGGATCATCTGGATCGTCGTGGCGGCCATGTTCCTCTACACGATGACCGTCACCACCGGGAAGTTCGAGATCGTGAAGGAGTCGATCGTCCACATCTCCTTCGACCGGCGCCTCCAGGTGCTCCTCATCGCCTTCTCCTTCGGCGCCATCATCGAGGGCACCTCCGGCTTCGGCACGCCGGTGGCCATCGCCGGCGCCGTCATGGTGGGGCTCGGCTTCAAGCCCTTCCAGTCGGCCGTCCTCAACCTGCTGGCCAACACCGCCCCGGTCGCCTGGGGCGCCATCGGCACGCCCATCGTCACCCTGGCCGCCGTCTCCGGCCTCGACCAGCTCACCCTCTCCACCATGGCCGGCCGCCAGCTCCCCTTCGTCTCGGTGCTGGTGCCGTTCTGGCTGGTCGCCACCTTCGTGAAGATGGAGGGCGGCACCTGGAAGGAGGTCTTCGAGGTCTGGCCGGCGGCGCTCTGCTCGGGCCTCTCCTTCGCGGTGATGCAGTGGTTCGCGTCGAGCTGGCCCCCCACCCACCTGATGACCGACGTGGTCTCGGGCGTCTTCTCGGTGGTCTGCACGGCCCTCTTCCTCCGCTTCGTCTGGCACCCCAAGACCCGCTTCCTGCTCAAGGACGAGCGCGCGGCGGGCAAGACGGCGGAGACCATCGACAAGTCGGCCTGGAAGTACCCGTACACGGTCGGGCAGACCGCCTACGCCTGGCTCCCCTGGGCCATCCTCATCGTCGCCTGCGGCCTCTGGGGCTACAAGCCCTGGAAGGACGCCCTCAACACCCTCTTCGTCGGCGTCAAGTTCGACACCCTGCTGCTCGGCTCCAAGTTCGGCGGGACGCTCTCCCTGCCGATCTGGGACATGCCCTACCTGCACAGCCTGGTGCAGCGCATGCCTCCGGTGGCCGCTGAAGGGGCCAAGGCCGAGGCGGCCCGCTTCACCATCAACTGGCTCTCTGCGGCCGGCACCGGCGTCTTCGTGGCCGCCCTGCTCTCCGGCCTGGCGCTCAAGCTCTCCGCGGCCCAGTGGAGGGACACCACCGTCCGCACCCTCAAGCGCATGAAGACCCCGGTCCTGGTGATCGCCCAGGTGCTCGGGCTCGGCTACCTGACCCGCTACTCCGGCACCGACGCCGTCCTCGGGCTGGCCTTCATCGGCGCCGGCGTCATGTACCCGTTCTTCGCCGCCTACCTGGGCTGGCTGGGCGTCTTCCTGACCGGCTCGGACACCGCCTCCAACGCCCTCTTCGGCAGCCTGCAGCGCATCACCGCGCAGCAGCTCCACCTGAACGAGGTCCTCATCGTCGCCACCAACTCCACCGGCGGCGTGATGGGCAAGATGATCGACGCCCAGTCGATCATGGTGGCGGGCGCGGCCTGCTACGACGATCCCAAGGAGCGGGCCCACTCGCTGGGCCCCATCTTCCGGACCGTCTGGTGGCACTCGGTGGCCGGCGCCGCGGTGATCGGCATCATCGCCATGCTCCAGGCCTACGTCTTCCCGGGCATGATCCCCATCCTGCCCATCAAGTGAGGCGTCACCCACCACCGGCCCGGATCTCAAGCTGGATGGTGCCGGGGTAGCCGCGGGAGGCTCCGCCTCGGAGAACGCCGTCTTGGTCCCCGCCCGCCTCACGGCGCGGCGGGGACGCTTCTTTGTATCGACCCTCCATCCGGCTACGGTGGCCCGTCACCCCGGAGGTCACCCGTGCCCAGCCTCAACCGGCTCTCGCTCGCCCTGCTCCTCTCCGCGCTGGCCCCGGCGCAGGCCGCCGCCGAGTGCGCGCTCTCCGGCGTGCTGCCGCCCCACCGCAAGGCCGGCGTCGCCGAGGTGAAGGTGACCGGCAGCCGCACCGCCCAGGGGAAGTTCCCGGCCGTCTGCGGCGCCTACTTCGTCCTCGACGCCAAGCCCATGGGGCTGGCCGGCGACGGCATGGTCTTCGAGACCTGCCTCCCCGGCATCGGCAAGCTCCAGGTCAGCGGCGGCTCCGGCAAGCGCAAGGCCGGACCGGTGAAGGAGTTCGGGCTGGTCGTCAACACCGACACCGCCTCGCTGATGGGGAGCGCCGGGCCACCCGTCCGAGGAGCTGGTCCTCGACGTCAGGTTCAACTGCAGCAAGTAGTGGCGGCGCCGCCCCGGGTCGCTATGAACCGGGGATGCACCCGAACGCCCTGCTCATCCAGGAGTTCTACGCGGCCCTCGACGCCCACGACGCCGGGCGGATGCTGGCCTGCTACGGGCCGGGGATGCGCTTCTCCGACCCGGTCTTCCCCTGCCTGCGCGGCGAGGAGGTGCGCGCCATGTGGGGCATGCTCTGCGCCCGGGGCAAGGACCTGCGGGTCACGGCCAGCCGCATCGAGGCCGACGACCTGACCGGCGGCGCGCACTGGGACGCAGACTACACCTTCTCCGGGACCGGGCGGATCGTGCACAACCAGATCGCCGCCAGCTTCCAGTTCCACGAGGGCCGAATCGTCGAGCACACCGACCAGTTCGACCTGTGGCGCTGGGCCGGCATGGCGCTCGGCCTCAAGGGCCGGCTGCTGGGGTGGCTGCCCCAGGTGCAGGGCGCGGTCCGCAGGCAGGCCGACGCCAGCCTGCGGGCCTGGATGAAGAAAGCTGGCGCGCCCGGCGGGTGACCCTCAGGAGCCGTGGGGGTAGATGTCGTGCACCTGGTCGTGGGCCGCCAGCTCGGCCGCGGTGAGGGTTCCGGCCTTGACCCGCTCCACCACTGCCTCCCGGGACGGGCTGAAGAGCGCGTCGAGGAGCGAGGCGCGCCGGGCCGGGCCGGCCTGCGCCGCGGCGAAGAGGGCGCGGGCGCTGTGCTGGATGTAGCGCGGCGAGAGCAGCTGCCGCCGCAGCAGATCCATGATGAGCGGCGCCTTGCTGCGGTCGAAGCGGCCGGGGTCGCCGCGGCGATCGAGCTCGGCGAAGAAGGCCGCCGTCCACTCGTTGTGCGCCTCCCAGACCTCCTCGAAGAGCGCTGGCGTGAAGCGGGTGCCGGCCTTGATCTCCCGGGCCTTGGCCCCCAGCACCACCCCGTCTTCGGTGAGCGCCTGGCGCAGCAGGTGGCCGTCGCGGGTGATGGGCGCCTGGTGGTGGAGCAGCGCCCAGAGCCAGGAGACGTTGATCCGGTAGGTGGCCAGGTCGTTCATGAAGCGCAGCCCCTGCTCGTAGTCGTCGATGGCCGCCGCGAAGTTCCCGTTGAGGATCTGGAAGCCGTAGTTCCCGGCCATGTAGAGGGCGTGCTGGATGTGCTCGATGGTGATCTCGCCCTTGGGAACCGCGTAGATCGCCTCCCAGCGCTCCGGCGAGAGCAACTTCTCGGGCGTGTCGAGCTGCTCCCGGACCAGCACCATGGGCGTGATCTGCCCGCCTGCACCGAGCAGGCCGCGCGACTGCAGCAGCGCCCGCTCGGCGTCGCTCAGGCCGCTCTGCGGCGTCGGCACCGGTTTCCCCTTCACTTCCACGGTGGCGCGCGGCGCGTCGAGGAGCGCCTGGAGCCGGCCCACCTCGGCCTGCAGCGGCAGGTTGCCGGACTTGACGTACTCCGGCTCGGGGCTGGCGACCCAGCTCTGCCGGTAGGCGTCGTGGAGCGTCCCCTTCACCTGCCCGGCCAGGATCTCCGCCAGGCTCGGCTGCTGGCCGGGCGCCAGCGGGGCCTCGGGCACGAAGAAGAGCCCGAGCAGCCGCTCCCGCAGCTTGTCGATGACCATGGCGCGGAGCGCCAGCGGGTTGTAGCGGTCCCGGCCGTACGGATCGCTGGACGGGTAGATCATCACCGCCGCCATCCCGCCGATGGGCGCGGCGTTGGAGAGCTCGCCGTTCTTCATGCCGGCCATGAGCATGAGCAGCGCGTTGTAGCGCTGGTAGGCGATCATGTTGGGCGTCGCCATTCCGATGCCCTGCGGATCCGGGAAGGCGCCCTCGGGATCGTCCTTCCAGAGCTCGATGAGGCTGCCGAGGTAGTCCCAGCGCCCCACGTTGGTGCCGAGCAGGCGCCGGCGCAGCACCCAGGCGATGGCGGGGAGCTGGCGGCCGGCGTTCCCCTCCTCGTAGAGCATCTTGACCTTGATGGTGCCGGCCGGGATGCCGATCAGCCCCTCGAGCCGGGCCAGCAGCCGCTCCACCACCAGGGCCTCGCGCGGGGTCTGCAGCTTGGGGATGTAGAAGTAGACGCCGCTGCCGGCCCGGACCAGCGCGTCGAAGTTGTTGAAGGCCCAGAGCGTGGTGACCACCACCAGCCCGGGGGCCGGCTTGCCGTCGACGGTGACCTGGTCGTAGCGGACGTGGAGGCTGGGCGGCCGCGCCAGCCGCGTCGGCCACCTCGCAGGCGGGGTGGTGATCCGGTAGCTGCGAGTCTTCCCCTTCTTCACCACCTCGTAGGGCGTGCCGGTCCAGCGCCCCTCGAAGATCTCCTTGGCGTTCCGCAGGGCCGAGAAGACGCCCACCGGCTGGGTGGCCGGGGCGCCGTCGGGGCGGAAGTGCGGCGGCGAGGCGTCCTCGAAGTCCGGCATGTTCATGGGGGCCGGGCTGTTGAGCGCGTTGAAGGCCATGTCGAGCGGGTCCCACGGACCGGTCAGCTCCAGGCCGGGGTTGCGCGAGGGGTGGACGTGGGCCGGGATGGCCACCTGGTCGTTGAGCCGCCAGCGCAGCGGCGTCTCCCGCCCCAGGAAGTTG
>JANYBC010000034.1 GCA_025360965.1 Anaeromyxobacter sp.
GTTTCAACACCGGCGACGAGGCCTTCTTCAAGCTCCCCTCCGGCCCGGCCAACGCCATGTTCCTGCTCGACGTCTCCGGGTCGATGGGCGAGTTCACCCAGTGCGGTGACTACGCCTGGGACTCCGGCTCGGCGCGCTCCACCTGCAAGTCGCCACCGCTGGCCGCACCCGTCGACAGCACGGACACGGCCGTCACCTTCACCTACACCGGCACCTGCGCCCCCTCGACGCTGACCACGCCCTCGGGCGCCTCCTCGCCGCTGGCCTGGATGGAGGCGGTGGTCCCGACCGCGATCCTGCCCGACCCCGGGCAGAGCAACGCGCTCCTGACCGACAAGCCGCCGTGGGGGACCGGCTGCGTGGGCAACGCCTGCCTCTTCGACCCGGCCGGCTACTTCCGCTATGGCGACTGGACCTCCTCCGCCGCCGGGTCGAGCTCCACGCGCCGGGCCAGCGACGCGGACGCGACGCTGCCCATCGGCTGCACCGCGCTCGACAGCGCCGGCGCCCCGATCAAGGACTACAACAACAAGAACGTCGTCCTCGGGGCCGACTGCACCACCTGCATGGCCAACCACGGGTTCTTCTTCTACCGGGTCAGCGCGTACAACAGGCTCGGGGGCGGGGTTCCCAATCGCTGGACCACCTACGCGACCCAGCCCATGTTCAAGGGCACCTTCCTCAACGCCAACCCGCCCAAGTTCGTCACCGCCCGCAAGGCGGTCAAGGCGGTGGCCTGGATGGACCCGGCCGCGCCGAGCAAGCTCGACCAGGTCCGCATGGGGCTCACCATCCTCAACGCCGGCCGGAGCTCGCCGCAGAAGGGCGACCTGATCGTGCCGCTCGGCCCCGACAAGACCAACTCCTACCCGCCGACCCAGGCCTCCTTCAAGCAGGCCCGGCAGTACATCCTGAGCGTCCTTAACTACGACAAGGCCGTCTACAAGGACTCGGGCGGGACCACCATCTGCGACGGCACCAAGATCACCGGTGGCTTCTTCGATCCGGCCAGCACCAGCACCCCGCTGGCCACCGTGCTCTTCAACGACGGCCAGTACTTCTCCTCCACCGGGCGGTACGACTTCCTGCTCGGCACCTCGGCCTGCAGCGGCGCCTCCTGCCAGGCGGCCGCCTTCAACGACAGCTCCGCCGGGCTCGCCAACGCCCCCTGGGCCCAGGCCAACCCCAACCAGGGCTCCATCTGCTGGGCCTGCCAGAACAACGGCGTCATCATCGTCACCGACGGCGCGCCCAACAGCGAGATCACCTTCCCCAGCGCCATCGCGAACTACGACAGCACCACCTACAACGCCGTGGTCAACTGCGGCGCCAACGCGGCGTCTGCCAACCCCATCGACAGGGCCACCTGCGGCGACTCGCCACTCCCGCGCGTGGCCTCCTGGCTCCACGCCGCCGACCTGCGCGAC
Source organism: Anaeromyxobacter sp. (assembly GCA_025360965.1). GTDB lineage: Bacteria > Myxococcota > Myxococcia > Myxococcales > Anaeromyxobacteraceae > JADKCZ01. The sequence goes on from JANYBC010000034.1 coordinate 1,428, forward strand.
GACGCCGTGATGAGCGGCAAGCAGGCCATTGTCACCCACACCGTGGGCATCAACCTGGTCGACCCGCAGGCCATCAAGACGCTGCGCGCCACCGCCAACATGGGCGCCGGCCTCTGGCAAAACGCCGCCGATCCCAAGGCGATCGGCGACGCGGTCTACAACGCCATCAACCAGATCGCCCCCAAGGAGAACTCCTTCAGCGCCGCCTCGGCCAGCTCGCTGCAGACCGTCCAGACCGCCGCGTCGCAGGCCTTCCTGACCCGCTTCAAGCCGAGCCAGAACATCACCTGGGAAGGGCACGTCTTCGAGGGCTACCTCTTCGACGAGTTCCTCAACGGGTGCGACCCCTCCCTGGCGGTCCAGCCCACCGTGACCTGCAAGGGGAAGTCGGTGTCGGCCGACTACAACGGCGACGGCGTCTGCAACGGGGTCATCTTCATCGACAAGGACTGCGACGAGGTGGCCGAGGACTCCGACGGCAACTTCGTCAAGAAGGGGCAGGCCACGGCGGCCAACCTGCCGTGGGACGCCGGCCTGGTGCTCTCGGACCCGGCCCAGCCCTACTACCGGTCCGCCGACGAGACCTCGGCCAAGGCCCGCAACATCTTCACCTGGGTGAACGGGGCCCGCGTCGACTTCAAGGCCAGCAACGCCGCCACCCTGCTGTCGTCCCTGAACATCAGCCCGGCCTGGTGCACCTCCTTCCTGACCCGCATCGGCGTGCCCGGCGGCGCCAGCCCGATCCTGACCTGCGCCCAGCAGGTCATCTACTTCGTCCGCGGCTGGGACGTGCTCGACCAGAACACCAACACCTGCGCCGGTCCGAACAACCCCAAGAACACCGCCGGGTGCAAGTCCGGGCTCAAGGGCGAGGAGCGCGATCGCCCCAACGACACCTCCGCCAAGCCCTTCTTCTGGAAGCTGGGCGACATCTTCCACTCCTCGCCCGCCGTCCTCCAGGTGCCGGCCGACGAGATCCGCTGCGACACCGGCTACGACCGGCAGTGCGTCGCCACCATCCACAGCCCGACCGGCCTGCCCAACCAGACCACCATCGTCAAGACCTACACCGACTCGGGCGGCAACAAGATCGACGCCTACGCCAAGTTCCGGCTCAACGCCCTGGCGCGCAAGCGGCTGGTGCTGGTGGGGGCCAACGATGGGATGCTGCACGCCTTCGACGCCGGGGCCCTCGACACCACCGTCGCGGCCGACGCCACCGGCGACTTCCAGTACACCGACGGGACCGGCGAGGAGCTCTGGGCCTTCATCCCGCCCGACATGCTGCCGCGCCTCTACACCATGCTCGACGCGCACCAGTACATGGTGGACGGTTCGGTCATGATCCGGGACATCTGGGCCGACGGCTCGGGGACCCTGGTCAGCGGCGTGAACCAGACCAAGGAGAGCGACGAGTTCCACACCGTGGCCATCTTCGGCCGCCGCTCCGGCGGCACGGCCTACAGCGCGCTCGACGTCACCAACGCGCTCGCCCCGACCCTGCTCTGGAACTTCCCGCTCGGCTGCTCCGACGACGCGCGCTACATGGGTGAGAGCTGGAACGACTTCTCGCCGCGGCCCCCGCCCATCGTGCCGGTCAAGATCGCCAGCACCGTCGACGCTCGCGGCTTCGAGGAGCGCTGGGTGGCGATGCTCAACGGCGGCTACGACCCGCTCATGGTGCAGGGGCGCGCCGTCTTCATGGTCGACGCCTGGTCCGGCGCCACGCTCTGGCGCTTCACCGACGCCGACTTCAAGGCCCAGACCGGCTACGGCGCCGGCACCAGCATGTTCCCGGTGGCCGCCTCGCCGGCCATGATGGACATCGGCGACCCGGCCAAGACCTCCGACTCCGACGGCTTCTTCGACACCGCCACCTGGGGCGACCTGGGGGGCAACCTCTGGGTGGCGAGGTTCCAGGACCCCGGCGCGATCGACAAGAACACCGGACGGGTCACCAACTGGTTCGCGGCGCGGGCCTTCGAGGAGCAGCGCCAGGCTGACGACTCGCAGCACATGTCGAAGCGCAGCGAATTCTTCTTCATGACCGCCAACGCTTTCGACTCGACTTCCCGGACGCTGCGCACCTACCTGGGCAGCGGCAACCGGGAGCAGATCATGGCGCAGTCGGCCAGCTGCGGCACCGACAACCTGCTGGGCTGCGCCCGCGCCGGCTGCACCAAGATCACTGCCTCGTCGAAGTACGACTACGGGGCCTGCAACGCCACCGGCACCTTCTCGGTGGTGGGCGACGTGGCCACCCTCACCACCACCACCACGGCCGCCTGCGGCACCGGGACGGCCACCTGCGCGGCGGCGCCCGGCAATGCCTACCAGACCACGCTGGCCGCCCACCTGGAGTGCCCCGGCTCGCCGGCCACCACCACCGACGTGGCGGGGAGCAGCTCCTGCGACCCCACCGGCCTGTGCAGCGTCGCCCCCATGCCGGCGGCCACGGTGGCCGGCACCTTCGCCACGCCTCCGCACAGCCGCTTCTACGGGATCTGGGCCTACGGCGGCGACGCCAAGAAGGCCTTCAGCGACAAGGCCAGCGCGCTCGCCTTCGACAAGAACCGGTTCACCGACGCGACCTTCGCGGCCAGCTGCGCGGGCCCCACCGGGAACGCCTGCACGCTGGTGGACACCACCACCGCCAAGGTGACCAACAGCACCACCAACCCGCTACTCATCACCGCCACCTGCGCCACCGGGGTGACCCGGTGCACCGCCACTGCCCGCGACCCGGGGTGGTTCTACGAGTACGGCACGACCTGCCCCTTCTCGACCTGCACCCCGGCGCCGCCCTGGCTCGACGAGAAGACTGGCTCCGGCGCCACGGTGGTGCTCGGCTGCACCGCCTGGGGATCCTTCCGGCCGGTGGGCGCCATCACCGCCACCGATCCCTGCACCGGCAGCCTGGGAGTGCCGGTCTCCTACGCCTACAACGTGCAGTACCTGACAGGGACGCCCAACCCGACCGCCTGCGGCACATTCGCGGTGGCGAAGAGCCTCACCTCGCCGCCCACGTCACCGACGGTCCGTGTGACCGTCGTCAAGACCCCCGGTGGCCAGAGCCAGGTCCGCTACTCGAAGATGAGCCTGGACGCCGGCTCGCCACCGTCCAACCAGTCGATGGGCACCCGCACCACTGGCGCAGAGCCCATCTACTGGCTCGAGGTGCCGAGGGACCTCCACGCCTGCCGGCATACCAACACCCCGGGGGCCTGCAAGTAGGCCCGGACCCCCGAGGCTAGGCGCGCTCCGCCCCGCTGCCGGTGGCCGCGGCGAGGCGGACGAAGGTCTCCTCCAGCGACTCGCGGTGGGGTTGGATGGAGAGCAGCCGCCCCCCCACC
>JANYBC010000046.1 GCA_025360965.1 Anaeromyxobacter sp.
CAACCACGGCGCCGGCCGCCGGCTCACGCTGGTCTCCTCCGGGGCCATCACGCTCGGGGCCCAGCGGCTCGGCCTGACCCGTCAGAAGGGGCGCCCCTGGGACATCGCCACCAAGCAGGCCTGCGCCGCGGTCGGCCAGCCCCACCTCATGAACGCCTGGGCCGAGGCCTTCGCGCCGCACCAGCTCACCGTGGCCCAGGTGCTGCTCACCGCCGACGATCTGGCCAGCCGCAAGCGCTTCCTCAACGCGCGGCGCACCTTCGAGCAGCTGCTCTCGCGCGGCGTGGTGCCGGTCGTCAACGAGAACGACACCGTGGCCGTCGACGAGATCAAGGTGGGCGACAACGACTCGCTGGCGGCGCTGGTGGCCGGCTGCGTCGAGGCCGAGCTGGTGGTGATGCTCACCGACGTGGAGGGGCTCTACGACCGCGACCCCGCCGCGCCGGGGGCCACGCTGATGCACCAGGTGGCCCGGGTCACGGCCGAGGTGGAGCGGGTGGCGGGCGACGCCGGGACCGAGCACTCCACCGGCGGCATGGCCACCAAGGTCAAGGCGGCCAAGCGGCTCGGCGCCCAGGGAGTGGCCACGGCGCTGCTCTCCGGCCGGCGCCCCGGCGCGCTGGCGGCGCTGCTGGCCGGCCAGGCGGTCGGCACGGTCTTCGCTCCCTCGGCCGAGCGGCTCTCTGGGCGGGACGGCTGGCTCACCTCGGCCGCCAAGGCCCGCGGGGTGATCCTGGTCGACGCCGGGGCCAAGCGGGCCATCACCGAGCAGGGCAAGAGCCTGCTGCCGAGCGGCATCAAGGGCGTGCTGGGGAGCTTCGGGGTGGGGGACCCGGTCGAGCTGGCGGTCGACCCGAAGCAGCCCTTCGCGCGCGGCCTGGCCGGCTACGGCGCCGACGACGTGCGACGGCTGGCCGGCAAGAAGACCTCCCAGATCGTGGACGTGCTCGGCTACCGTGACACCGACGAGGTGGTCCACCGCAACGATCTGGTGCTGCTGGAGTAGTGGTATGGAGGGCACCGGACGAGCGATGGGGACCGAGCCGAACCAGCTGAGCGGAGAGATGCGGGCCCTGGCCACCGAGGCCAGGGAGGCCGCGCGCCTGCTCTCGCACGCCCCCTCCGCCAGGAAGGACGCCGCCCTGCGGGCCGGCGCCGCCGCCATCCGGGCGCGCCGCGAGGCGATCCTGGCCGCCAACCGCGAGGACCTCGCCACCGCAACGCAGGCCGGCAAGAACGCCGCCTGGCTCGACCGGCTGGCTCTCGACGGGCCGCGGCTCGCCGCCATCGCCGCCGCCATCGAGGAGGTGGCCGCGCTCCCCGATCCCATCGGGCAGGTGACCGACTCCTGGCGCCGGCCCAACGGGCTCGAGGTGAAGCGGGTCCGCATCCCGCTCGGCGTGGTGCTGATGGTCTACGAGGCCCGCCCCAACGTCGCCGCCGAGGCGGCCGCGCTCTGCGTCAAGAGCGGCAACGCCGTGCTGCTCCGGCCCGGCTCCGACGCGCTCCGCACCTCGCTGGCGCTCTGCGACGCCTTCGCCGAGGGGCTGGCCGCGGCCGGGCTGCCGGCGGCCTCGGCGCGGGTGGTGCCCACCAGCGACCGCGAGGCCACCTACGCGCTGCTGCAGCTCGACGACCTGATCGATCTCGCCATCCCGCGCGGCGGCCCCGCGCTGATCAAGGCGGTGTCCGAGCGCTCGCGGGTGCCGGTCGTGAAGCACTTCATGGGGGTCTGCCACCTCTTCCTCGACGCCGGGGCCGACGCCGACCGGGCCGTGGCCCTGGCCGTCAACGGCAAGGTGCAGCGGCCGTCGGCCTGCAACGCGCTGGAGTGCCTGCTGGTCCACCGCGACGCGGCCGCGGGGCTGCTCCCGGTGGTGGGGCGGGCCCTGGCCGGCCACGGGGTCGAGCTGCGTTGCGACCCGACGGCGCTCACCATCCTGGGGCGGGCCGGGGTGCCGGCGGTGGCGGCGGCGGCCGACGACTTCGGCCGCGAGTTCCTCGACCTGATCCTGGCGATCCGGGTGGTGCCCGACCTCGACGCCGCGCTCGACCACATCGCACGCCACGGCACGCTCCACACCGAGTCGATCCTCACCCCCGACCTGGCCAGCGCCCGGCGCTTCGAGCGCGAGGTGACGGCCAGCGCCGTGGTCATCAACGCCTCCACACGCTTCAACGACGGCGGCGA
>JANYBC010000066.1 GCA_025360965.1 Anaeromyxobacter sp.
GGCGCCGTCACCGCCGGTCGAGGCCCGCCCGCGCCCGCCCTGCTCCAGCAGGTCGAGCGCCTCGCGCAGGCGTCGCGGGGCCAGGTGGCGCAGGCGGGGGACGGGCAGCATCAGCGGCGCCCCTTCCAGATCCGCCCGGCCAGCCGCGCCGCCTCGAGCGCCGCCAGCACCCGCGGCGGGTGGAACGGCAGCCGCGTCAGCCGCACGCCCACCGCGTCGTGGATGGCGTTGGCGATGGCCGGGATGGACGGGTGGAGCGGCCCCTCGCCCGCCTCCTTGGCGCCGTAGGGCCCCTCGCGGTCGTGGCTCTCGACGATGAGCGACTCCAGCTCCGGCGTGTCGAGGGTGGTGGCCAGCGGGTAGTCGAGCAGCGACGGCCCGCGGTGGCGCCCGCCCTCGTCGTAGGCCTGCTCCTCGAAGAGCGCCTCGCCCATCCCCATGGCGGCGCTCCCCTCCATCTGCCCCTCGACCAGCATGGGGTTGAGGGCGCGGCCGCAGTCGTGGGCCACCCAGATCTTCACGACCCGCACCTGCCCGGTCTCCCCGTCCACCTCCACCTCGGCCACGTGGGCGCTGAAGGAGTAGGCGGGCGAGGCGCCGATGGTGCCGCCGCGGTAGCTGCCGTGGACGTCGGTGCGGGTCTTGAAGGAGCCGACGCCGCCGAGCGTGCCGAACCTGGCCTCGGCGGCCTGGAAGGCCTCGGCGATGGTGGCCGTGTGCGGAGGCTCCCCGGGCGCGGTGGCAAGGCCGTCGGCCAGCCGCACCTGCCCCGGCGCGACGCCCCAGAGCGAGGCCAGCGCCTCCTGGACCTGCCGCTTCACGCCGGCGCAGGCGGCCAGCGCAGCGTTGCCGGCCATGAAGGTGATGCGCGAGGAGTAGGCCCCCAAGTCCACCGGCGTGAGGTCGGTGTCGGCGGAGACCACCCGGATGGCGTCGAGCGAGACCCCCAGCTCCTCGGCCACGATGTAGGCCAGCATCGAGTCGCAGCCCTGGCCGATGTCGCTCACCCCGGCGAAGACGGTGACGCGGCCGGAGCGGTCGAGCTTGAGCTGCACCGCCGACTGCGGCATCTCGTTCGGGTAGATGGGGTAGTTGGTCCCGGAGATGTAGGTGGAGCCGGCCACGCCCACCCCGCGGCCGAAGGGGAGCCGGCGGAACTTCTCCTTCCACCCCGAGGCCTGCTCGGCCCGGGCCAGGCACTCCAGGAAGCCGTTGGAGGTGATGCGGAACTCGTTCACGGTGCGGGTGTCGGGGCCGAGGACGTTGCGCCGGCGCAGCTCGAAGGGGTCGAGGGCCAGCCGCTCCGCCAGCATGTCGAGGGCGCACTCGAAGGCGAAGCGGGGCTGCACCGAGCCGTGCCCGCGCTTGGGGCCGCAGGAGGGCTTGTTGGTGAAGACCCGCGTCGAGTCGAACTCGTAGGCCGGCAGGCGGTAGGGGGCGCCGAGCAGCTGGCCCGAGTAGTAGGTGGTGACCAGGCCGAAGGAGGAGTGGGCCCCGCCGTCGATCTGGATGCGGGCCCTGACCGCGGTGAGCGTGCCGTCGCGCCGCGCCCCCACCTGGTAGGTCATCAGCATGGGGTGGCGGCCGCGGTGGGCGGCGAAGACCTCCTCGCGGGTGTAGAGGATCTTCACCGGCCGTCCGGTCAGGCAGGAGAGCTTGGCCGCCGCGAACTCGAGGTCGAACGGCTCGCTCTTGCCGCCGAAGCCCCCGCCCACCGCCGGCTGCACCACCCGGACGCGGTCGAGGGGCCGCTCCAGCACCCGGCTCAGCTCGCGGTGGAGGTAGTGCGGCACCTGGGTGCTGGAGTGGACGGTGAGCAGGCCGTCGGCGTCGAGGTCGCCGATGGCGCAGTGGGGCTCGATGGCGGCGTGGGTGGAGCCGGCGTGGAACCAGGTCTCCTCCACCAGCTCCTCGGCCGCGGCCAGCCCGCCCTCGACGTCGCCGAAGGTCAGGCGCACCTGCTTGGAGATGTTCCCCTTCGCGGCGAAGGTGTTGACCTGGGTCTCGGGGTGGGCCAGCGCCTCCTCCACCGAGAGCACCGCCGGCAGCACCTGGTAGTCGACCGCGATCAGCTCGAGCGCCGCCTCGGCGATCCGCTCGTCGTCGGCCGCCACCGCCGCCACCCCGTCCCCGACGTAGAGCACCTTGTCGATGGCCAGCGGGTACTCGTCGCGGGTCCAGGGGATGATCCCGTAGGCCACCGGCAGGTCACGCCCGGTGATGACGGCGTGGACGCCCGGGAGGGCGGCGGCCCGCGAGGTGTCGATGGCGAGGATGCGGGCGTGGGCGTGGGGCGAGCGGAGGATCTTGCCGTGCAGCAGCCGGGCCGGCTGCAGGTCGTCGGTGAAGAGGGCCTGGCCGGTGACCTTGCGGCGGCCGTCCACCTTGCGGTTCCGCTTCCCGATCACCGAGAGGTCGGCGTCGTCGCGTGCCGCCGCCGGCCGTTCGCCGCTCACCGGCCCCGTCCCGTGCCCGGCGCGCCGCGCGCCGCCTGGAGCTCACCGGCCGCCTTGGCGACCGCGTCGAGGATCTTGGTGTAGCCGGTGCAGCGGCAGAGGTTGCCGGAGAGCGCCTCGCGGACCTCCTCGCGGGTGGGCTGGACGTTCTGCTCGACCAGCGCCGCGGCGCTCATGATCATCCCCGGCGTGCAGAAGCCGCACTGGGCGGCCCCCTCGGTGTCGAAGGCCTCCTGCAGCGGGTGGAGCCGCCCGGCCACGGCCAGCCCCTCGATGGTGGTCACCTCGCGGCCGGCCACGGCGTGGGTGAGGGTGATGCAGGCCAGCACCGCCCGGCCGTCGAGCAGCACGGTGCAGGCGCCGCAGTCCCCCTTGTCGCAGCCCTGCTTGGAGCCGGTCAGCGCCAGCTCCTCCCGCAGGCACTCGAGCAGGGTGGTGCCGGCCTCCACCGCCACCTCGACCGGGTCGCCGTTGACGACGAAGCTGACCAGCTCCTTCACGTCGCGCCCCCGCCCGCCGCCGCGTAGCGGGCCCTCAGCACCCGGTGCAGGATCTTCCCGGTGGCGGTGCGCGGCATCTCCTCGTCGGTGATGAAGCGGATCTCGCGGGGGCACTTGTAGCCGGCCAGCTCGCGCCGGGCCAGGGCCGCCAGCGCCGCCGCCCCGGGGTCCGCCCCAGGCCGGGCCACCACCACCGCGGTCACCGCCTCGCCCCACTTGGCGTCGGGGAGGCCGATCACGGCGACGTCGCGGACGCCGGGGTGGCCGGCCAGCACCTGCTCGACCTCGGAGGGGTAGACCTTCTCACCGCCGGTGATGATCATGTTGCTCTTGCGATCCACCAGCGTGTAGAAGCCGTCGTCGTCGCGCCGGGCCAGGTCGCCGGCGCTGCACCAGCCGCCGCGCAGGGCCCGGGTGGTCGCCTCGGGGAGGTTCCAGTAGCCGTCGAAGGCGGTCGGGGTGCGGGCCCAGAGCTCCCCCACCTCGCCCTCGGGCACCGCGGCGCCCTCCTCGTCGAGGAGCCGCAGCCGGTCGGTCCCGGCGATCTCGCGGCCGATGGAGCCGACCTTCTGGAACTGCTGCTCGGGGCGCAGCAGGGTCACCAGCCCGGCCTCGGTGGAGCCGTAGGCCTCGAAGAGCCGGGAGGATGGGAAGCAGGCCATGATGGCCAGCTTGGTGTCGCGCCGCGCCGGGGCCGAGGAGACCAGCAGCTTGCTCACATGGCCGAGGTCGCGGGAGGTCCGGATCGCCTCGGGGAGGCCGAGCATCATCGTGTAGTGGGTGGGGACCAGCGAGGTGAAGGTGATCCGCTCCTCGGCCAGCACCCGCAGCAGGTGCTCGGGGTCGAAGCTGCGGCGGTCGTAGACGCAGACCGGCGCTCCCAGGTAGGTGAAGACGAAGGCGTAGAAGACCGAGTTGACGTGGCACATGGGCATCACCGCCAGCCCCACGTCACCACGGGTGAAGCCGAACTCGATGGCGTTGAGCAGGTAGAAGACCACGTAGCTGCGGTGGCTGCGGATGGCCCCCTTGGGCCGGCCGGTGGTCCCCGAGGTGTACATGATGGTCCAGGGATCCTCGGGACGGACCACCACCTCGGGCGGGTGGGCCGCGCCGGCGGCCAGCAGCCCCTCGTAGGCGCGGTAGCCCGGGGCGGGTCGCTCGCCGCCCACCTGGACCCAGCGCCCGGCGGGGAGGGCGGCCTGGTCCCGCACCGGCCCCATGGCCTCGACGAGATCGGCCCCCACGAAGACCGCGGCGGCGCCGCTGTCCTCCAGCAGGTAGCGGACCTCGGGGGCGGCCAGCCGGAAGTTGACGGGGACCGCCACCAGGCCGCTCTTGGCGCAGGCGGCGTAGAGCTCCATCCACTCCAGGCAGTTGTAGGCGTAGATGGCCACCCGGTCGCCGGGCCGCAGGCCGAGGCCGAGGAGGGCGTGGGCCAGCCGGTTGGCGCGGGCCTCGTACTGGGACCAGGTCAGGGCGCGGCGCAGGTCGCGCGCCGCCGGGGCGTCCGGCTGGAGGCGGGCGTGGACGCCGATGATCTCGCCGACGTTGAGGAGCTGGTGCATGCCGGTTCTCCGTGGCCTCAGGCGGCGGCCGAGCGGGCCGCGTGCGCCACGCCCACCGCGCCGATCTCCTGCGCCAGCCTGGGCACGATGACCCGGCTCCCGATGGCCAGCTCCAGCAGCTCGACCACCAGCGGGTGGTGGGAGACGACGCCGCCGGTCGCCACCACCGTCCCCTCGACCCGCTCCATCTCCAGCACCCGCTTCACGACCGAGCGGTAGGCGGCCCGGGCCAGGTCGGCCGGCCGCTTCCCCTGCCGGATCAGCCCCAGCACCTCGGTCCCGGTGAAGACGGTGCAGAAGCTCCCCAGCTCGATCTCCTCGCGCGACGCCGCCGCCAGCGCCGGGAGCCCCCCGATGGGCACGTCGAGCCGGAGCGCCATCTCCTCGAGGAAGCTGCCGGTCCCGGCCGCGCACTTCCGGTTCATCTTGTGCGAGGTGCGCCGGCCGTCGGCGTCGACGGCGATGATCTTGGCGTCCTGGCCGCCGATGTCGATGACGGTGAGCGGCCCGGAGACGTACTGGAGGGCGCCGCGGGCGTGGGCGTCGAGCTCGGTGCGCGAGCTGGTCGCGCCGGGGATGGCGTGGCGCCCGAAGCCGGTGGTCCAGAGGGCGGCGACGCTGGAGCGGTCGACGGCGGCGATGCGGAGGAGCTCCTCGACCACCCGGGCGGCGGCGGCCGGGACGTCGGCGCCGGTGCGGACCATGGCGGTGGCCAGCAACCGGCCATCGGCGTCCACCACGGCGGCCTTGGTGTTCCAGGAGCCGGAGTCGACGCCGACGTAGCATGGGCCAGCGCTCACGGGTGCCCTCCGCCGGCCGCGGCCGGACCGGCGTCCTCGAGCTGCTCGACGAAGGCCTCGATGTTGGTACGGGCCTGCTCGTCGGAGAAGCAGCGCAGGTCGTTGAGATCGCCGTCGAGGACCAGGACCGGCACGCGGGAGGTGCGGCGGAGCCGCTGGGCCAGCCCGAAGCGGACGTTGGAGTTGTTGGGGCAGGTCCGGGCGTCGTGGAAGACCAGGCCGTCGACCTGGAACTGGCGGGACATCCGCTCCAGGTAGCGCTGCTTGGGCCCCTCGGCGCGGGCGATGAAGAGCTCCAGCGAGGCGCGGGCCATGGAGCGGAGCGGGTCGCGCGGGTCGAGAGCGTCGAAGACCCAGCTGTTGCAGTAGGTCGACGCCACCACGCTGGTCTCCAGGCCGGCGAAGAGCGAGGCCAGGTCGCGCAGGCGGCCCCAGATCGGCATCCCGTCCCAGTAGAGCCGGAATCGCTCGCGGGGCAGCGCGCCGCGCCCGGCGGCGACGCGCTCGGCGAGTTCGGCGGCGAGGAGGCGGTAGTAGTCGCAGGCCTCGGCGGTGCCGCGAAGCACCACCGCCGGCCCCATCTGGATGGTGGCGTCGAAGAAGGTGAGCGGGGCCGGCCGGGCGGCCGAGGCCTCCAGGCACTGGCGCCAGAGGTCGCTGCAGGTCCGCGACCGCTCAACCGCCAGCTCCAGCGCCGCGGGGTCGAGCCGGCGCCCGGCCACCGCCTCCAGGGCCGGGACCAGGGCCTCCAGCTGCCGGGTGATGGCGTCGACGTGGGAGTCCTCCACCTCGCCCAGATCCCGGAAGGAGGTGACCCCCACCACCGGCACGCTCCACTCCCGGCCGTAGAACTCGAACCAGTCGCGCACCTCGCGGCACTGGTTGGTGCTGTAGAGGAGCAGGTCGGGGCGCGGGGCGGCGGAGAGGCCGTAGCGGGACAGCGGGGTCTTCCGGGCCAGGTAGGCGCCGATGTCGCTGGTGAGGTAGGAGCAGATGTCGGGCGAGTAGCCGATGGCGTGGGCGCGCCCCATGACCTCGCCGGCGACCCGCGAGGCGCCCAGCAGGGCGCCGTGGTTCTCCGGGAAGAAGACCTGGAAGCCGAGGGCCCGGAGCAGCTCGACGGGGCCGACGCTGGTGCACCAGGCCACCGGCGCGGACTTCTCGCGGGCCGCCCGGTCCACCCCGGTGAAGTGCTCTGCCATCAGCTCCTTGAGCCGGGACGAGGCGCGGAAGCCGGGCTCCGGGGCGGCGGTGCGGTCGGTGGACGCCATGGTCACCCCTCAGCCCCGCGCCTGGTCGAGGGCGAAGAGCGCCGCGCCGTAGGCGCCGGTCAGGATCGGCTCGGGGAGGATCTCGACGGCGAGCGCCGAGCGGCTCGCCAGCGCCTTGACCACCCCGGGGAAGTACTCGCAGACGCCCCCGGTGACGAAGATGGGGTCCTCGAAGTGGTCGATCTCCAGGATCCGGTCGGCGATCGACTGCATGCAGCCGAGGGCGATCTCGCCGGCCGTCGAGCCCTGGCGGAGCAGCTCGATGACCTCGACCTCGGCGAAGACCGAGCAGTAGCTCCCCACCGGCGCCGCCTTCTCCGCCGAGGAGGCCAGGTCCATGAGCCGGGTCGGGTGGACGTCGAGGTGGCGCGACGCGAACATGAGGAAGGTGCCGATGCCGACGCCGCACTTGCGGACCGACCGGCTGGAGGTGACCGTCCCCCGGGCGTCGACGTGGATGACCTTGGGATCGCGGCCGCCGATGTCTACGACCGTCATGGGACCCTGGGTCTTGTGCCAGGCGCCGCGGGCGTGACAGAGGGTCTCGGACATGGTCCGGCTGGAGATGGGCGCGCAGGAGGCGGCGAAGCCGGTGACGCAGACCGCGGCCAGCTGCGACGCGCTCACCTGCGCCTCCTGGAGGGCGGTGCCGGTCGCCTCCTGGAAGCAGTCCTGGAAGTAGCCTCGCGTCGGGACCGTGGCGCGGCCGAGGATCTTCGCGTCGCCGTCGACGACCACCGTCTTCACGCACTCCGTCCCGAGATCGACGCCGGCCACGATCATGTTCGGCTCCCTTGCCCCCGTCAGTGTGCGACCGCTTCCCGGGCCGCGGCCCCGGCGGCTGCGGCGCGCCGCTGCTCGACGAACTCGCGGAGCTGGGAGCGGATGTGGTCGACCGAGACCAGCCTCAGGTCGTGGGTGTCCGCCTCGATGACGATGGGCGTGACGCCGGTGTCGCGCTGCAGGCGGATGTGGAGGCCGGAGCGGGCCGCGCTGTGGTCGGGGGCGGTCCGGGCGTCGTGGAAGACGGCGGCGTCCACGCCGTGCCGGACGAACTCGCGGGCCAGGAACTGGGCCTTGTACTCGCGGGAGCGGTTGGGGAAGACCGAGGTGTAGGCGATCGCCATGCTCTCGATGGGGTTCTCCCGCTGCAGCCCCTGCAGCGAGTAGCTCTGCGCGTACCAGGAGCCGACCACGGCGATCCCCTCGTCGAGGAAGAGGCTGGCCAGCGGGCGCAGCGCGCACCAGATGGGAGCTCCCTCCCAGTAGACGCGGTAGCGCTCGCCGGGGACGGCCGCGATCTTCCCGGCGATCCGCTGCTTGAGCTCGGCCAGGAGGATCTCGTAGTAGCTGACCGCCTCCTGGGTCCCTCGCATCAGGAGCATGGGCGCCACGTGGATGAGGGTGTCGAAGAAGGTGAGGGGGCTGGGGGTGTGGCAGGCCAGGTCGAGGATCTCGCCCCACAGCCTGGCGGCGCGCGCCGACAGTTCCACCACCCCGGCCAGCCGATCGTGGTCGAGGGTGCGGCCTGAGACCTTCTCCAGCCGCTCCACCAGCCGGAGCGTCTGCAAGACCGAGGCGTCGGCCTCGATCTTCTCCACCTCGAAGAGACCGGGCGGGGGGTGGAGGCCGAGCAGGGGCACGCCGAGGCGGTTGCCGTAGTACTCGAACCAGCGGGCCACGTAGCCGCCCACGTTGGTGTTGTAGAGGAGCACCTGCGGGGGCGGCACGCCGTCGAGGCCGTGGAGGCCGGCCAGCGGCGTCTCCCCGGCCAGCATGGCCCCCACGTCGCTGGCCATCTCGCTGGAGGCGAACGGCGAGAAGCCGTCGGCCAGGGCCAGCCGGATGTACTTCCCGGTGAGGCGGCTGGCGCCGATGAGCGCGGCGTGGTTCTCGGGGAAGTAGGGGACGAAGCCCATGGCCCGGGCGATCTCGACGGGACCGTGGGTGGAGCACCAGGCCACGTTGCCGGTGCGCCCGGCCACGCCCAGCTCCCGCCAGTAGCCCTCGAGGATCTCCTTGAGCCGGGGGGCGCTCTCCAGGGGAACGCGGCCGTGCGGCATCCCGCCGAAGGGGACGCGCCCCATGGGCCGCGAGGGCAGCCTGGCTTGGACCTCCTTGACCTCGGCCAGGGTCTGGGCCCCTCGCTCCTGGCGCCGCTGCTGCTGCCGCTCGCGGGAGTGGACCAGCTGGACGATGGCCCAGTTGAGCGGGGCCTGCATCCCCAGGCGCGCCGCCTCGTCGACGACGCCGCCGTTCATGGCGTCGATCTCGGTGCGGAAGCCGCGGATCAGGTCCTGCCACATGGTGGGACGGTTGCGGGCCAGCGCCTTCTGGGAGCGGATGATGGGGCGGTAGGGGTCCTCGGCGTCCTCCAGCGGCGTGCCGCGGGCCTTCATGACGCCGGCGATCTCCAGGCAGAGGGCGCGCATCAGCCCCTGCATGTCGCCGTCCTCAAGGAGCTCGCTGCAACTCATCCCGGTCAGGGCCGAGATGGGGTTGACGACCGAGTTGTGCACCAGCTTCTGCCAGACCGCCGCGTCGACGCTCTCCACCACCTCGGTGGCCAGGCCGGCCCGCGCGAAGACCTCGCCGATGGCCCGGATCTCGTCGGTGATCGGCCCCTCCACCGGGGCCATCTGGATGGGCTTGATGCCGGCCCGGTAGCGCATCCGGTTGGGTCCGGTGTGCTGGATGGAGTGGAAGGTGATCCCGGCCAGGATGCGGGCCCCGCCCACCACCGAGCGGATGCGGTCGACGTTGCCGATGCCGTTCTGGGTGGAGAGGATCCAGGTCCGCTCACCGATCACCGGGAGGCCGGCGCGCACCGCGTCCTCGGTCTGGTAGCTCTTCACGGCCACGAAGAGCAGGTCGGCGGCCGGCTGCCCCTCCAGCGTGGTGACCACCTTGATGCGGACGTGCTGCTCGCCGGTGTCCGACTCGGAGAGGAACAGCCCCTGCTCGGTGAGCAGCTTGGCGCGGGCCACGTTGGCCTCGAGGAAGGTGACGTCCTGTCCGGAGTCGGCCAGGCGGGCTCCGATGAGCCCGCCCAGCGCACCCGCACCGAGAATCACGATCCGCATGCCGACACCCTCATCCCGCGTCACCCGCCCCGGAGACTGTGGAGCATCCGGGCTGGTCTGTTCAATGATATTCTGGTACGAGTTTACGTATATTGTCCAGCGCCGGCGGCGATGGCGCCCCGCGGCGGGGCGCCCTGGGGCCGGGGCAGGGGCGCTGGCGTGGAGGAAATCGCATGAAGGTCGGCGTGATTGGCTCGGGGTCGATAGGCCCGGATCTGGCCTACGGCTTCCTCGCGGCGGTGGCGCGGAGCGGCGGCACGGTGGTGCTCCACGACGTCAAGCCGGAGGCGCTGGCGGCCGGCACGGCCCGGATCGAGAGGTACATGGAGAAGGCCCTGGCCCGCGGCAAGCTCTCGGCGCGCGAGGCCGGGCAGATGCGCGAGCGGCTGGTGACCTCGCTCGACGTCGGCGCCCTGGCCGACCGCGACTACGTGCTCGAGGCGGCCACCGAGCACCTCGAGACCAAGCGGGCCATCCTCAGGTCGCTGGAGGCGGTGGTGGCCCCCGGCTGCCTCATCGGCTTCGCCACCTCCGGCCTGCCCCGGGCCCGCATCGCCGAGGGGGCGAAGCACCCGGAGCGCTGCTTCGTCAACCACCCATTCTACCCGGCCTGGCGGGCGCTCCCCATCGAGGTGGTGCTCTCCGGCGACGAGGCGCTCGGCGGGAAGATGCTGGCGGTCCTCCGCGCCCTCGGCAAGGTGCCCATCGTCACCGCCGACGTGGCCTGCTTCGCGGCCGACGACATCTTCGTCACCTACTGCGCCGAGGCGGCGCGGCTCTTCGTCGAGGGGGTGGCGACGCCGGCCCAGATCGACGCGGTGGTGGACGCCGCCGTCGGCGGGGGCGGCCCCTTCATGGTCATGGACCTGACGCGCGGCAACCCGCTCAACGTCCACTGCCTGGAGCTGATGCGCGACGCCCCCACCGGCAGCCCCTGGTTCGAGCCGCCCCCCATCTTCAAGGTGCAGGGGGTGAAGCCCTGGCACCAGCCGGGCCAGCCGACCCGGGCCGCCTGCTCCCCCCAGGTGGCCGCGGTCATCCGCGATCGGATCCTGGCGGTGCTGCTGGCGCGGACCTACTTCGTCGCCGATGGGGCCATCTGCGAGCCCTCCGACCTCGACTGGCTCACCCGCAGCGCCCTGGGCTTCTCGACCGGGCTGCTCGATCTCGCCAACCGGCTGGGGGCCGACGAGGTCCACCGGATCGTCTCCGGCTACGCGGCCACCCACCCCGGCTTCGAGGTGCCGAGGTCGATCGCCCAGCGGCGGCTCATCCGCTTCGCCCGCGACGTCAAGGTGGAGAGGCGGGGCGAGGTGGCGGTGGTCATGATCCGGCGCCCCGAGGTGCGCAACGCCCTCTCGGCCCGGACCCTGCGGGAGCTCGACCAGACCGTGGCGGCGCTCGGCGCTGACCCGGAGGTGCGGGGGCTGGTCCTCACCAGCTTCGACGGGGCCCTGGCCGGGGCCGACATCGGCGAGCTGGCGGCGCTGCCCGATCCGGCCGCCTGCGAGGCCGTCTGCGCGGTCGGTCACGCCATCGCCGGCCGGCTCTCCGCCTCGCGCAAGCCCCTGGTGGCGGCGCTCGATGGCCCGGTGCTGGGCGGCGGCGCCGAGCTGGCGATGGCCTGCCACGCCCGGGTGGTCGGCCGGGGGCTCCAGCTCGGGCAGCCCGAGGTGAACCTGGGCATCATCCCCGGCTACGGCGGGACCCAGCGGCTGCCGCGGCTCATCGGCTTCGAGCGGGCCGCCGACCTGCTGCGCACCGGACGGACCATCGGCGCCGAGGAGGCCTGCGCCTGGGGCTGGGCCACCGGCGCGCCGGTCGACGACCCGGTGGAGGCCGCCACGGCGCTGGTCCGGCGCGCCCTGGCTGGCGAGGTGAGGCTGGCGCCGGTCGACCCGGCGCCCATGGCGCCGCCGGCCCGCTTCCCGGACCTCGACCTCGGCCACCGCTCGCTGGCCATCGACGCCATCCTGGTCGAGGTGCTCCGGGAGGGGCTGCGGCGGCCGCTGGCCGAGGGGCTGGCCGTCGAGGCCCGCGGCTTCGGCCGGTGCAAGGCGACCGTCGACATGGACATCGGCATGAGGAACTTCGTCCAGAACGGCCCGCGCGTGCCGGCGGCCTTTCTCCACGAGTGAGGGAGCGAGTCATGGGACAGGACGCAGTGGTCATCCTCGAGGGCGGGCGCCGGCTCCCACGCGCCGATCTGCTCCTCGACAACCGGGGGCCCGGCCTCTTCTCGCGCCTCTCCACCACGCAGCTGGGCGGCCTGGCCATCAAGGCGGCGGTGGCCGGGAGCCGGGTGCCGGTCGACCGCGTCGGCCACGTCATCATGGGCATGGCCCAGCACAGCCACCGCGACTCGATCTACGCGGCGCAGGGGATGCGCTGGCGCGGTGGGCTCCCCCACGACGTGCCGGCGCTCACCGTGGCCCGCATCTGCGGAAGCGGTGCCGAGGCGGTGGTGGTCGGCGCCGAGCTGATCGGCGCCGGGCTCCGCACCGATCCCGACCGGCCCTTCCTGGTGGTGGGCGGCGCCGAGAGCATGCAGTACCCGTTCACGCTCTGGGGACAGCGAGGCAGGAAGATCGGCCCCGCGGTCCAGAAGTACGGCCCCATCGAGGCGCGGTCGCTGCCGGCCGGGACCCACCTCACCGACCTGCTGCTGGCCAGCCTCTACGACCCGAGCGCCCGCACCTCCATGGCCAACACCGCCGAGGAACTGGCCCGCCGCTACAAGATCACCCGCGAGGAGGCGGACGCCTTCGGGCTGCGCTCCCACCGCAACGCCAGGCGGGCCAGGGACGCCGGCTGGTTCGACGAGGAGATCGAGCCGGTCACCGTCCAGCGGGACGGAGCCGCCGAGCCGGTCACCATCCGCGCCGACACCCACATCCTCGACGACGCCAGCCTGGAAGGCCTGGCGCGCCTCCAGCCGGCCTTCGAACCAGGCGGCATCGTCACCGCCGGCAACGCCAGCGCCGTGGTGGACGGCGCCGCGGCCATGGTCATTGGCCGGGAGGGCGACGCCGCGAAGGCCGGCCTGCGGCCGCTGGCCCGGGTGGCCGGCGTCGGCGTGGCCGGCTGCGCGCCGGAGATCATGGGGTGGGGTCCGGTGCCGGCCACCCAGCGCGCCCTGGCGCGGGCCGGGATCCGAGGCGCCGACGTCGACGTGGTGGAGCTGAACGAAGCCTTCGCGCCGCAGGCGCTGGCCTGCATCAAGGACTTCGGCGGGATGGGGATCGACCCGGAGCGGGTCAACACCATGGGCAACGCCATCGCCATGGGGCACCCGCTCGGCGCCACCGGCGCCATCCTCATGCTCACCTGCGCCTATGCGCTCCGCCGCACCGGCAAGCGCTGGGGTCTGGTGACGATGTGCATCGGCGGCGGCCAGGGGATCGCGGTGGTGCTGGAGTCGGCGGGGGGCGCGCCGAGGTAGGACCGGCGGCATGAGGCCGCAGGGGGCCGGAAACGATTGCTCCAGCGCCCGGGGGGGGCTAATCAATGGCAATGTCGCACCAGAAAGCCACTTCGACCGCGCCCGACCACGGCGACGTCCGGATCCGCGCCGCCAGCCTCTCTGACCTGGCCGCGGTGGTCGAGGTCGACGCCGCCGACACCGGCATCGCCAAGCCGGCCTACTGGAAGAGCCGCTTCGAGTGGTACGTGGGGCGGCGCCCGGACCGGTTCTTCCTGGTCGCCGAGCGCCAGCAGGAGATGCTCGGCTTCATCGTCGGCGAGGTCCGCGCCTGGGAGTTCGGATCGCCGCCGAGCGGCTGGATCTTCGCCATCGGCGTGAGCCCCGAGGCGCGCCTCCACGGCCTCGGCACCATGCTCTTCGACGCCATCTGCGTCCGCTTCCGCAAGGCCGGGGTCTCGGAGGTCCGGACCATGCTCGCCAAGGACGACCGGCTCATCATGTCCTTCTTCCGGAGCCTGGGCATGATGGCCGGGCCGTTCATCCAGCTTGAGAAGAGGCTCGAGCCATGAGGGTCCAGGTGGCCACGCGCCTGGCGCTCTTCGCCGTCTTCCAGCTGGCCGCCGATCCGCGCCGGCAGCTGGCCTCCGCCGAGATCGCCAGCCGCTTCGGCATCTCGGTGAACCACCTCTCCAAGGTCCTGCGCATCCTCGGCCGCGCCGGGCTGGTCGAGGCGCTGCGCGGTGCCGGCGGCGGTTACCGGTTCAAGGGCAACCCGCGGCGGGTGACGCTCCTCGACGTCATCGAGCTCTTCGAGCCGGTGGGGTCGGGCGGCGCGGAGGGCGACCAGGAAGGGACGACCCCCGAGGGACGGGCCTTGCACCGGGTCTTCGAGGAGATCGACGACATCGCCCGCGCCACGCTCAGCTCGATCTCGCTGGTCACCGCGCTGAAGCTGGTCGACGAGGAGCAGCGGCCGGCCCCGGACCGCGTCGCCCCGGTCAGGGCGCGCGACCCCCGGTCGAGCCGGGGGACCTCCATCGCCAGGCGGTAGGGCCGTTCGGCGGCGAGGCGGCGGAGCGGCCGTCATCCCGGCGGCGCGGAGGGTCTCGGCGCGGCTGGTCATGGTCCCTTGTACACCGGGCGAGCCGAGCTACCGCTCCACCACCATGGCGATCCCCTGGCCGACCCCGATGCACATGGTCGCCAGGCCGAGCGACAGGCCGGTCCGCTTCATGCCGTGGACCAGCGTCGTCAGGACGCGGGCGCCGGAGCAGCCGAGCGGGTGGCCGAGCGCGATGGCACCGCCGCTCGGGTTGACCCGGGCGTCGTCCTCGTCGAGCCCCCAGCCGGAGAGCACCGCGAGCGACTGCGCCGCGAAGGCCTCGTTGAGCTCGATGCGCTGCAGGTCGGAGAGGCGGAGGCCGGCCCGCGCCAGCGCCTTGGCCGTGGCCGGCACCGGCCCGAGCCCCATGGTGCGAGGCGCCACGCCGGCCACCGCCACCGAGCGGATCCGGGCCAGCGGCTCGAGCCGGTGGGCCCGTGCGTAGGCGTCGGACACCACCAGCACCGCGGCGGCGCCGTCGTTGAGGGTGGTCGAGTTGCCCGCCGTGACCGTCCCACCCGTCCGGAAGGCGGCGCCGAGCTTCCCCAGCCGCTCCAGCGAGCTGTCACGCCGCGGCCCCTCGTCGGCGCTCACCACGCCGCCCTCCACCGCGACCGGCACCAGCTCGGCGGCGAAGTGGCCGGCCTCCTGGGCGGCCACCGCCTTCTGGTGGCTGCGGAGGGCGAAGCGATCCTGCGCCTCGCGCGTGATCGACAGCTCGACGGCCAGGTTCTCGGCGGTCTGTCCCATCGACTCGGTCTGCCCGGCCGCCTCCAGCTTCTCATTGGTGAAGCGCCAGCCGAGCGCGGTGTCGAAGGCGGTGGCGTTGCCCCTCGGGAAGGGCCGATCGGGCCTGGCCATGGCCCACGGGGCCCGCGACATCGACTCGACGCCGCCGCCGACGTAGACGTGGGCATCACCCGCCAGAACGGCGCGGGCGGCGGCGGCCACCGCCTCCAGCCCGGATCCGCACAGGCGGTTGACGGTGCAGGCGCCCACCTCGACCGGGTAGCCGGCCAGCAGCGCGCTCATGCGGGCCACGTTCCGGCAGTCCTCGCCGGCCTGGTTGGAGCAGCCCAGGTAGACGTCCTCCACGTCGGCGGCCGGGACGCCGCTGCGCGCCAGCACGGCCCGCAGCACCACCGCGGCCAGGTCGTCGGGCCTCACGCCGGCCAGCCCCCCGGCGTAGCGCCCCACCGGCGTGCGGACCGCGTCGATGATCCAGGCCTCGGCCATGTGACTCTCCCCGCTGGCGAAGGCGCATGGCCCCGCGCCGCGAACCGCTCAGCTCGAGAAGGCCTGGATCCCGGTCTGGGCCCGGCCGAGGACGAGGGCGTGGATGTCGTGCGTGCCCTCGTAGGTGTTCACCGACTCCAGGTTCATGAGGTGGCGGATGACGTGGAACTCGTCGGAGATGCCGTTGCCGCCGTGCATGTCGCGGGCCACCCGGGCGATGTCGAGCGCCTTGCCGGCGTTGTTCCGCTTGATGAGTGAGACCATCTCGGGCGTCGCCAGGTGCTGGTCCATGAGCCGGCCGACGCGCAGGCAGGCCTGCAGGCCGAGGGTGATCTCGGTCTGCATGTTGGCCAGCTTGAGCTGGACCAGCTGGGTGGCGGCCAGCGGCCGCCCGAACTGCTTGCGGTCGAGGGTGTAGGACCGGGCCGCGTGCCAGCAGAACTCAGCGGCGCCCATGGCGCCCCAGGCGATGCCGTAGCGGGCCTTGTTGAGGCAGCCGAACGGTCCCTTCAGGCCACTGGCCCCGGGGAGGCGCTGCGCGTCGGGGACCGCCACCTCGTCCATGACGATCTCGCCGGTGATCGAGGCCCGCAGGCTGAACTTTCCGTGGATGACCGGGGCCGAGAGCCCCTTCATCCCCTTCTCGAGGATGAAGCCGCGCACCACCCCCTCGTCGTCCTTGGCCCAGACGATGAAGAGGTCGGCGATGGGCGAGTTGGTGATCCAGGTCTTGGTCCCGCTCAGCTCCCAGCCGTCTCCGACCCGGCGGGCCCGGCTGCGCATGCTCCCCGGATCCGAGCCGGCGTCCGGCTCGGTGAGGCCGAAGCAGCCCACCAGCTCACCGGTGGCCAGGCGCGGCAGGTACCGCTGCCGCTGGGCCTCGGTGCCGTAGGCGTGAATGGGGTGCATGACCAGGCTCGACTGGACGCTCATGGCCGAGCGGTATCCGGAGTCGACCCGCTCCACCTCCCTGGCCACCAGGCCGTAGGCCACGTGCGAGGCGCCGGCGCAGCCGTACCCCTCGATGGTCGGCCCCAGCATGCCCAGCCCGCCCAGCTCGGTCATGATCTCGCGGTCGAAGTGCTCGCTGCGGTTGGCCTGGAGCACCCGCGGCATGAGCCGCTCGCGGCAGTAGTCCCGGGCGCTGTCGCGGACCAGCCGCTCCTCGGCGGTCAGCTCGTCCTCCAGCCGCAGCGCGTCCTCCCACTGGAACACGGGATCGCTGGCACTCACTCTGGCCTCCCTCGGGCCCCGGATCCGGGTGCGCCGGGACCGGGTTGACGATGAACGTTGGATTCTGGTACGAGTTTACCACTTTGACTTTGAGCCCGTCAATCGCCGCCCCGGTCCTGGCCTGAGCGCGAGCGTGGCAACGGTTCACCAGGGGAGGCCGTCGACATGGCGCATCGCTGGGTGATGAAGGCGGTCGGCGAGCCGCTGGTAGAGGAGGCGATGCCGCTGGAGGCGCCGCCGCCCGGCGCGGTCTGGGTCGAGGTGGCCGGGTGCGGCGTCTGCCACACCGACCTCGGCTTCCTCCACGACGGGGTCAAGACCAACCACGCGCTCCCCCTCGCGCTCGGCCACGAGATCAGCGGGCGGGTGGTGGCGGCCGGGGCGGGCGCCGAGCCGCTGCTGGGGCGCGCGGTCATCGTCCCGGCGGTCATCCCCTGCGGCGCCTGCGACGCCTGCCGTCGCGGCAAGGGGACCATCTGCGCTGCGCAGCAGATGCCCGGCAACGACATCCACGGCGGCTTCGCCACCAACGTCCTGGTCCCGGCCCGTGGCCTCTGCCCCGTGGACGAGGCCCGGCTGGCCGGCGCCGGGCTGACGCTGGCCGACGTCTCGGTGGTGGCCGACGCAGTCACGACGCCCTACCAGGCGGTGGTCCAGGCCGGCGTCGCCCCGGGGTCCCTGGCCATCGTCGTCGGCGTGGGCGGCGTCGGCTCCTACGCGGCGCAGATCGCCCGGGCCGCCGGGGCCACCGTGGTGGCCGTCGACGTCGATCAGGCCAGGCTCGATCAGCTGGAGGCGCTGGGTGTCGCCCGGGGCTTCAACCCGCGCCAACTCGACCCCAAGGCGCTCAAGAAGGCGATCGCCGAGCACGCCAGATCCAGCGGGGCCTCGTCGCGTGAGTGGACCATCTTCGAGTGCTCCGGCAGCGCCGCCGGCCAGGCCACCGCCTGGGGGCTGCTGGTCCACGGGGCCACGCTGGCGGTGGTCGGCTTCACGATGGACAAGCTGGAGCTGCGCCTCTCCAACCTGATGGCCTTTCACGCCCGGGCCCTGGGGAACTGGGGCTGCGCGCCCGAGCTCTACCCGGCCGCGCTCGCGCTGGTGCTCGACGGCAAGGTCCAGCTGGCCCCGTACATCGAGCGCCACCCGCTGGCCCGCATCAACGAGGTCATCGCCCTGGCCCACCAGAAGAAGCTCACCCGCCGCGCCATCCTCACCCCCTGAGCCACCGGAGCACGGACATGTCGAAGCGGACCAACCAGGTGATCAACGCGACGGCGCCGGCCATCATCAAGGACCACACGCTGGCGCCCATGCCGGCCGGCGTGGGGGTGCGCTTCGAGCGGAGGCCGGCCCACCGGCCCGACGGGAGCGAGGTGGCGGGGATCTTCAACGCCTGGATCACCCTCGACAACCAGGCCCAGTTCAACTCCTACACCACCGACATGGTCAAGGCGGTCATCCTGGCCTTCGGCGCAGCCTCCGCGGCGCGCGACGTGGTGGCGGTGGTCTTCACGGGCGCCGGCGACAGGGCCTTCTGCACCGGAGGGAACACCAAGGAGTACGCCGAGTACTACGCCGGGAACCCCCAGGAGTACCGCCAGTACATGCGGCTCTTCAACGACATGGTGAGCGCCATCCTCGGCTGCGACAAGCCGGTGGTCTGCCGCGTCAACGGCATGCGCATCGGCGGCGGCCAGGAGATCGGGATGGCCTGCGACTTCTCAATCGCCCAGGACCTGGCCCGCTTCGGGCAGGCCGGCCCCAAGCACGGCTCGGCCCCCATCGGCGGCGCCACCGACTTCCTCCCGGTCCTGCTCGGCGGCGAGCGGGCCATGGAGACCGGCCTGCTCTGCGAGCCCTGGAGCGCCCACCGCGCCTACCGCGAGGGGATGATCACCGACGTGGTCCCGGCCCTCAAGGTGGACGGGAAGTTCGTGGCCAACCCGCTGGTCTGGACCGACCGGCTCCTCGACGAGCACGGCCGCTTCCTCCACGGCGAGGCCAAGACCGGGGCCGACCTCGACGCCGGCAAGGCGCTCGTGAAGCGCGGCGCCGTCGACCTCTCGCTGCTCGACCAGCGGGTCGAGGCGCTCTGCGCCAAGCTGCTGCTCACCTTCCCCGACTGCACCACCAAGACCATCGAGGAGCTGCGCAAGCCGAAGCTGCAGGCCTGGAACGCCAACAAGGAGAACTCCCGCGCCTGGCTGGCCCTCAACATGATGACCGAGGCCCGCACCGGCTTCCGCGCCTTCAACGAGGGGACCAAGGAGGACCGCGAGGCCGACTTCGTGGCGCTCCGGCAGGCTTTGGCGCGCGCCACGCCGTGGACCCCGGAGCTGGTCGAGAGCCTGCTGCCGGCCGCCAAGGCCGACGGTGGAGCGTGATGGGCGCCCCGGCTCCGGTGCGCGCCTGGCGGGAGCGCGACGGCCGCCTGCTCCGGCTCCGGCTCGATCGGCCCAAGGCCAACCTCCTCGACGCGGCGATGATCGCGGCGCTCGACGCCGCCTTCGCCGCGGCCGGCGCCGGCGGTGAGGGGCCGGCGCTGCGGGCCATCCTGCTCGACGCCGAGGGGCCGCACTTCAGCTTCGGCGCCAGCGTCGAGGAGCACCTGCCGGCCAACTGCGCCGCCATGCTCGGCGCCTTCCACGCGCTCCTGCTGCGGATGCTCGAGCTCCCCGTCCCCATCCTGGTGGCGGTGAGGGGGCAGTGCCTCGGCGGCGGCCTGGAGCTGGCCAGCGCCGCGCACCTGCTCTTCGCCGCCCCGGACGCCAGGCTGGGCCAGCCCGAGATCGTCCTGGGGGTCTTCGCCCCGGCCGCCTCCTGCCTGCTCCCCGAGCGGATCGGCCTGGGCGCGGCCGACGACCTGCTCCTCTCGGGCCGCGCCATCGACGGCGTCGAGGCGCACCGGCTCGGCCTGGCCTGCAGCGTCTCCCCTGACCCCGAGGCCGCCGCCCTGGCCTGGTTCGACGCCCACCTGGCAGGCCGCTCCGCCACCTCGCTCGGCTTCGCGGCCCGCGCCACGCGGCTCGGGCTCATGGAGCGGGTCCGCGCCCGGTTGACCGCGCTGGAGCGGCTCTACCTCGACGAGCTGATGTCGCGCCGCGATCCGATCGAGGGGCTGACCGCCTTCCTCGAGAAGCGGCCGGCCCGCTGGGAGGATCGCTGACCATGCCCGCCCCCACCACCGCCGCGCTGGTGACGCGCTGCCAGGCGCTCTTCGACGACCTCTCGTTCGGCGCGGCGCGGGAGTGGAAGGCCGCCGCCGCCGGCCGCCGGGTGGTCGCCTACATGCCCATCTACGTGCCGCGGGAGCTGATCCACGCGGCCGGGATGCTGCCGCTCGGGATCCTCGGGGCCGGCGAGAACCTCGAGGTCATCCACGGCGACGCCTACTACCAGAGCTACATCTGCCGGATCCCGCGCTCGACGCTCGACCTCGGGATCACCGGCCGGCTCGACTTCGTCGACGGGTTCCTCTTCCCCTCCATCTGCGACGTCATCCGCAACCTCTCCGGCATCTGGAAGATCCTCTTCCCCAAGGTCTACGTCCACTACTTCGACGTGCCCCAGAACTTCGATCCCGAGGTGGGCGGGGTCTTCTACCGGCAGGAGCTCCAGGAGCTCCGAGAGGCCCTGGCCCGCCTGGCCGGCCGGCCCATCACCGACGACGCGCTGCGGGCCTCGTTCGCCCTCTACAACCAGAACCGGCGGCTGGTCCGCGAGCTCTACGCCTTCCGCGCCGGGGCTCCCTGGCGGGCGCCGGCCTCGGAGACCTACCTGGTGCTGCGGGCCGGGATGGTGCTCCCGGTCGAGGAGCACAACCAGCTGCTGGCCGACTACCTGGCCGCCGCCCGGGCCGAGGAGCGGCCCCGCCGCGACAACTGCCGCATCGTCCTCAACGGCGTCTTCTGCGAGCAGCCGCCGCTCAGCATGATCAAGGCCATCGAGATGTCGGGCTGCTACATCGTCGACGACGACTTCATGCTGGTGCACCGCTGGCTCCTCGAGGACCTCCCGGTCACCGGCGATCCCATCGCCGCCCTGTCGACCGCCTTCCTCAGCGGCTCGACCGAGAACGGGGCCAAGTACCAGCCCCGCCAGGAGCTCAAGGGGCAGTACATCCTCGAGGCCGTCAGGGCCAACGCCGCCGAGGGGGTCATCTTCGCGGCCCCCAGCTTCTGTGACCCGGCCCTGCTGGAGCGCCCCATGCTGGAGAAGGTGCTCGACCGGGTCGACGTGCCGCACATCGGCTTCAAGTACGCGGAGAACTCGGCGCAGCTGCAGCCGGTCCGCGAGCAGGCCGGTACCTTCGCCGATTCGATCAAGCTCTGGAGCACGCCATGACCGTCAAGCCAGCCTCCCTCCGACCGCAGGCGCCGGTCCGCGAGGTCGTCAAGGAAGCGTCGATGGTGAAGCAGAAGGAGATGATCGCCAGGAACTACGATCTCCTCACCAGCACCGCCGAGCACGGCCGCAAGGTCGCCTCGACCTTCGTCCCGGGGAACCTGAACGAGCTGATCATGTGCTTCGACATGCTCAACAACCTGCCGGAGATCAACGCCATCCAGAACGGCATGCGCAAGATCTCTGGGGACTACATCACCGAGGCCGAGAAGCGCGGCCACTCCGAGGACGTCTGCACCTACGTCAAGGCCGACCTGGGGATGATCGCCAAGGGCAACGTCTCGCCCAACGGCAAGCCGCTGCCGCGCCCCGACCTGCTGCTGCTCTCCTACACCGGCTGCTTCACCTTCATGAAGTGGTTCGAGCTGCTCCGCGAGGAGTACAAGTGCCCCACCGTGATGCTCCACGTCCCCTACCAGGGGGACGGGGAGACGACGCGGAACATGCGGGACTACATCGTCAAGCAGCTCAAGCAGGAGGTCATCCCGGCCCTGGAGCGGGTCTCCGGGGTGAAGTTCGACATCGACCGGCTCCGCGGCTACCTGCGCGAGTCGGCGCGCGCCGAGGACGACCTGGTCTGGGTGCTGGAGAGCGCCAAGCAGACGCCGGCGCCCATCGACGCCTACTTCGGCGGCGTCTACTACATCGGACCCATCTTCACGGCCTTCCGCGGCACGCCCGACGCCACCGAGTACTACCGGCTGCTCCGCGCCGAGATCGAGGAGCGCCTCCGGCTGGGGCTCGGGCCCATCACGCCCGAGGGCGACATGAAGAGCCAGAAGTACCGGCTGGTGGTCGAGGGGCCACCCAACTGGACCAGCTTCCGCGAGTTCTGGAAGATGTTCTACGACGACGGCGCGGTGGTGGTGGCCTCCAGCTACACCAAGGTGGGCGGCACCTACGACCTCGGCTTCCGCCACGATCCCGACCACCCGCTCGAGTCGCTGGCCGACTACTGCATGGGGGTCTACACCAACCGCAACCTGCCCCAGCGCATCGACCTGCTCGAGAAGTACATGGACGAGTACCAGGCCGATGGGCTCCTCATCAACTCCATCAAGAGCTGCAACAGCTTCTCGGCCGGCCAGCTCATGATCATGCGCGAGGTGGAGAAGCGCACCGGCAAGCCGGCCGCCTTCATCGAGACCGATCTCGTCGACCCGCGCTACTTCTCGGCCGCCAACGTGAAGAACCGGCTCGAGAGCTACTTCCAGATGATCGACCAGAAGCGCGGCAGCGCCCCGTCCGCGGCCTGACCACCGGGGAGAGGACGCCCATGAAGTGCTACGTCGGCATCGACCTCGGTTCGACCACCACCAAGTCGGTGATCATCGACGAGGAGGCCAAGGTGCTGGGGCGGGGCATCACCAACTCCCGCTCCAACTACGACACCGCCGCGGCGGTCTCCAAGCAGGAGGCCTTCGTGGCGGCCCGCTTCACGCTCTTCCGCCGCGCCCTCTCGGCGGCGCCGGCCCTGGCCGGCCGGGTCGACGGCCTGCTGGTCGACCTGGAGCGCCACTTCCGCATGGTGCAGTTCCGCGCCCAGCTCCGCGACCTGGAGGCGACCTGCCTGCGCAACTGCGGCAGCCTGCGCTTCGCGGGGCGGGAGCAGGCGCTGGCCGAGGCGCTCGCGGCGGTCTTCCGCCAGCTCCAGGCCGAGTCGACGGCGCTCTTCGCCCCCGGGGCGCGGCGCCGCTCCGACTTCTTCCGCGACCTGGCCGGCTCCGGCTTCATGGCCGCCGCCGAGCCGGTCTGCAAGTCCTCCGGCCTCTCCTTCGACCTGCTGCTCAACGTCTACGACAAGTCGATCATCGAGGTGGAGAACCGCAAGGAGGAGGTGGGGATGGAGGGCCGCTTCCTCGAGGCCCTCGACAGCGTCCTCGGCGCCCGCGCCGCCGGGGGAGCGGTGGCGGGCCCGCCGCTCTCTGCCGACGAGGTGGTCCTCCCGGTCCGGGGCGCGCTGCAGATCCCGCTCGAGGAGGTCGCCGTGGTGGGGACCGGCTACGGCCGGGTCCGCCTCCCCTTCCCGAAGGAGCAGATCCGCTCGGAGATCCTCTGCCACGGCCTCGGCGCCCACCTCATGCACGAGGGGACCCGGACCGTGCTCGACATCGGCGGCCAGGACACCAAGGCCATCCAGGTTGACGAGCGCGGCATCGTCGAGAACTTCCAGATGAACGACCGGTGCGCCGCCGGCACCGGACGCTACCTGGGCTACGTCGCCGACGAGATGCAGATGGGGCTCCACGAGCTCGGGCCCATGGCGCTCAAGGCCACCAAGACCCTCCGCATCAACTCGACCTGCACGGTCTTCGCCGGCGCCGAGCTGCGCGACCGGCTGGCGCTGGGGGACAAGCGCGAGGACATCCTGGCCGGCCTCCACCGCGCCATCATCCTGCGGGCCATGTCGATCATCTCCCGCTCGGGCGGGATCCGCGACCAGTTCACCTTCACCGGCGGCGTCGCCAAGAACGAGGCGGCGGTCCGGGAGCTCCGCAACCTGGTCAAGGAGAACTACGGCGACGTCACCATCAACATCAACCCGGACTCGATCTACACCGGCGCGCTCGGGGCGGCGGCGTTCGCCCGGCGCGGCGCCACGGCCTGAGCGGCCAGGAGCAACCATGACCATCACGGCGGGCATCGACGTGGGCACCGGCTGCGTCAAGGTGGCGCTCTTCGAGACCGGCGGCGGCACCGTGCGCTGGCTGGGGCGGCGCGTCGACCGGATCCGGCAGCGCGACCCCTACGCCCTGACCGCCGAGGCCTTCGACGGCGTGCTGAAGGAGGCCGGCCTCGGCCGCGGCGACGTCGCCTACACCGCCACCACCGGCGACGGCGAGAGCATCGCCTTCGCCACCGGCCACTTCTACTCCATGACCACGCACGCCCGGGGCGCCATCCACCTCGACCCCACCACGCGGCTGGTCCTCGACGTCGGCGCGCTCCACGGCCGGGCCATCCGCACCGACGCCCGCGGCAAGGTGCTCTCCTACAAGATGACCAGCCAGTGCGCCTCCGGCTCCGGCCAGTTCCTGGAGAACATCGCGCGCTACCTGGGGATCGCCCAGGACGAGATCGGCACGCTCTCGCTGCAGGGGACGGCGCCGGAGAAGGTCTCCTCGATCTGCGCGGTGCTGGCCGAGACCGACGTCATCAACATGGTCTCGCGCGGCATCTCGGCGGCCAATATCCTCAAGGGGATCCACGTCTCCATGGCGCAGCGGCTGGCGGCGCTGGTCCGCGGCATCGGCGTGCTGGAGGGGACGGTCCTGGTGACCGGCGGCCTGGGGCTCGACGCGGGCCTGGTGGCCGCCATCCAGGAGGCGGGCGCCGAGGCCCAGCTCCCGGTCCAGGTGAGGAGCCACCCCGACGCCATCTACGCCGGGGCCATCGGCGCCGCGCTCTGGGGCGCCTTCCGTCACCAGAAGCTGGCGGCCCAGGTCGCCGCCTCACCGGCCGCCTCGTGAGGAGCCCATGACCACTCCAGGCACGACCCGCGCCCTCTCCGCCGCCGATCTCGACGCGGTGGTGGCCATCGATCGCGAGCGGAGCGGCCGCACCCGGACGGAGTTCTGCGCCCGTCGCCTCCGCGCCCTCGCCGAGGCCCCGGAGGCAGGGGTGGGGGTGGCCGCCGTGCGGGGCGGCCGCCTGGCCGGCTACGCCCTGGCCCGGATCCAGGACGGGGAGTTCGGTGGGCAGGCGCCCGCCGGGGTCCTCGACGCCATCGGTGTGGAGACCGCCGCGCTCCACCAGGGGGTCGCCACCGACGTGCTGCGCGCCCTCGACGGCGCCCTGCTGGCCCGCGGCGCCAGGGAGCTCCGGACCCAGGTCGAGTGGACCGATCTCGGGCTGGCCGCCTTCTTCGCCCGCGCAGGCTTCCGCCTCTCGCCGCGCCTGGTGCTGGAGCGGAACCTGGAGCGGCTCCCCGACCAGGAGACCGCCGGGATCGAGCTCCCGGTCCGCTCCATGGCCGAGAAGGACCTCAGGGCCATCGTCCGGCTCGACAAGAAGGTGACCCGGCGCGACCGCTCGGCCTACTACCAGCGCAAGCTGGGCGAGGCGCTGCGCGGCTCGGCCATCCGCATGGGGCTGGTGGCCGAGCAGGGCGGGCGGCTGACCGGGTTCCTCATGGCGCGGGTCGAGTTCGGCGAGTTCGGCCGCGCCGAGCCGACCGCGGTGCTCGACACCATCGCCGTGGACCCGGACGATCGCGGCGAGGGCATCGGGCGGGCCCTCCTCGAGCAGCTGCTCCTCAACCTGGAGGGGCTGCGGGCCGAGCGGGTGGTCACCGAGGCCGACTGGCGCGAGATCCCGCTGCTGGCCTTCCTGGCCCGGACCGGCTTCACCAGCTCGCAACGCCTCGCCTTCACGCGCCCCATCGCCGGCTGACCCTCACCGAGGACCCCATGACCGAGCCCACCCCACGCACCGACGGCCGCTTCGACGGCCGCTGCGCCCTGGTCACCGGGGGAGCGCGAGGCATCGGCCGCGCCATCGCCGAGCGGCTGGCCGGCCTGGGGGCCGAGGTCCACGTGCTCGACCGCGAGGCCGCGGCCGGCGGCGGCGCCATCCGGTTTCACCCCGTCGACATCACCGACGCCCGGGCGGTGGAGGCGGCCATCGGCGGCATGGCGCGCCCTCCGCTCCTGCTCGTCAACAACGCCGGCATCACCCGCGACCGCAGCCTGCTCAAGATGAGCGACGAGGAGTGGGACTCGGTGATCGGCGTCAACCTCACCGGCGCCTTCCACGTCCTGCGCGCCGCAGCCCCGGGCATGGTGTCCGCCGGCTACGGCCGCGTCGTCAACGTGGTCTCCATCAACGGCCTGCGCGGCAAGTTCGGCCAGGCCAACTACAGCGCCTCCAAGGCCGGGCTGATCGGGCTCACCAAGACCGCGGCCCGCGAGCTGGGGCCGAAGGGCGTCACCGTCAACGCCGTGGCGCCCGGGATGGTCCTCACCGAGCTGACCCTGGCGCTGGCGCCCGAGCACCGGCAGAAGGCCCTCGAGGAGACGCTCCTGAGGCGGCTCCCCGAGGTGGGTGACGTGGCCGCCGCGGTCCTCTTCCTGCTCTCCGACGCCGCCGGCATGATCACCGGCGAGGTGATCCGGGTGGACGCCGGGCAGTACGTGTAGGGTCCAGCCGCGACGACCCATGGCCACCGACAGGAGCAGACGTGAATGAGTGACGACTTCGCCGCTGCGGTGAACCAGCTGCCGGGCTGGGTCAAGGAGATGGGGGTCACCATCCTGGCGGCAAGCGCCGACGAGGTGACCTGCGCCTGGGAGGTCGCCGAGAAGCACCACCAGGGCTACGGGATCGTTCACGGCGGCGTTCACTGCGGCGTCATCGAGACGCTGGCCTCCATCGGGGCGGCCCTGGTGGCGCTCCCGCGCGGCCAGCGGGTGGTCGGCCTGGAGAACACCACCTCCTTCATCCGGGCGGTCCGGTCCGGGCGGCTGACGGGCGTCGCCCGCCCGGTGACCCGCGGCCGCACCACCCAGGTCTGGGAGGCCTGGATCCGGGACGAGCAGGGGCAGCTGGTGGCGCAGGGGCGCGTCCGGCTGCTCTGCGTCGCCCAGGAACAGCAGCTCGGCTGATGGTCTCCGGGCGTCACGGCCTCTCCAGTCGCTGTCGTTCGCTATAGCGCTCCACGCACCGCGCGCCGAAGGCCTGCCGCGCCGCCTACCGGTTGTGACGTCCGCAGAGCAGGCGAAGGTCGCGCTCCGCGCTGCCACTGGAGCGGGAGAGCCCCTCGCGAACGGCCTCCAGCTTCTTCACCACGTGCGTGCCGACGTTGAAGTGGACCCGGCGCAGGTCCGCCGTGAGCGGCACGATCTCGTCGCGCCTGGGCGCGGGTCTACCGCCTCCCCCATTGGCGAGTTCTGACGTCAGAACTCGCGAAAGAGGGACCTCGGTCGGGTGCGCTCCGGCGGTGAAGGCGGACTCGGGCGCGGGAGCAGCAGCGGTTGCGAACGTGAGCGGGGGCTGAGTGATGGTGGCCAGCGCCGGGACAGACCGGTCGAAGACTCTTGTCACCACCATCCTGGTGCTCGGGACCTCGCGAGGCTGGAGCTCGGCGATGGTGGAGAGGCAGAGGCGGCCCTCGCGGAGTGGCTCGATCACCTCGGGGAAGTCCTGGAGCAGCTCGGCGGCGCTTGTGCGGTAGAAGGCGGCGCTCTTGGAGAGCCGCAGCTCGACGTGCAGGAAGGCGAAGAGGTTGGCATGTCCGAGCGGCTCCCAGCCTCGGCGCCGGTCGAAGTCGGCCAGCGCGACCAGGAAGTCGGCCATGGCCGCCTGCTCGGTGCGGAGAAGGGCCTTGAGTGAATCGCGGAGCTGCCGTGCTTCCAGAAGTTCGAGAGAGGAGCCGGCCGGAGCATGAGCGGAAGCCGCGGCCGAGGAAGGGGTCGGGTGCGCGTGTGAGGTCATGAGAGCGATCGTCTCACGACATTTTCGGACCTCGCCAGACTCACGCAATCGCACCAGGCGCTGCGATCGCGACCGACCCTTCGCGACCCCAGCCGCCACGGCGCGGCGGGCGGGAGCGGCGAGCAGGGGGCGTCACAGGGCCATTCACGCACAGGCTCAGTTCCCGAACGTGAAGTACGTCAGGAACGCGTCAAGCTCCGAGTGCGGCCATTTGGGTACAGTTCGACCGGAAACCGCATGGCAGCAACCAATCCGCGACGCCCCCGCCCCCGCTCACCTCCTCCGCAAATCCACGACCTTCCCCTTGGCGGCGAGGCCGTCCATGGTGCTGCGCTCCACCAGCTTGACCTCGAAGCTGACCCCCAGGTCGGAGGCCAGCCGGTGGCGGAGCAGGTCGCGGTACCCGGCCTGCCGGCGCATCTCGTCGAAGAAGACCGACTCGGAAACCTCGACCAGCACGGTCGCCACGTCGAGGGCCTCGCGCCGCTCGACGACCAGCTGGAAGCGGGGCACGGACCGGGCCACGTCGGCGAGCACCGCCTCCACCTGGGCCGGGAAGAGGTTCACGCCCTTGATGATGAGCATGTCGTCGGTGCGGGCCTCCATCCGCCTGATGCGCGCCGAGGTCCGCCCGCACGGGCAGGGCCGGGTCTCCAGGGTGGTGAGGTCGCGGGTGCGGAAGCGGATCAGCGGGAAGGCCTCCTTGGTGAGCGAGGTGAGGACCAGCTCCCCCTCGGCGCCGGGCGGCACCGGGGCCAGCGTCACCGGGTCCACGATCTCGGGGAGGAAGTGGTCCTCGTTGAGGTGGAGGCCGTCGCGCTCCAGGCACTCGGCGGCCACGCCGGGGCCGAGCAGCTCGCTCACCGAGTAGTTGTCGGTGACGGTGACGTGGAGGGCCTCCTGGATCTGGCGGCGCGTCTCCTCGGCGAAGGGCTCGCCGCCGACCAGCACCCGCCGCAGCGAGAGGGCGTTCATGTTCAGGTTGGCGGCGCGCATCGCTCCGATGAGGTGGAGCGCGTAGCTCGGCGTCGAGACCAGGGCGGTGGTCTTGTAGTCGACCATGATCTTGATCTGGCGCTTGGTGTTGCCGCTGGAGATGGGGATCACCGAGGCGCCGAGCCGCTCGGCCGCGAAGTGGACGCCGAAGGCGCCGGTGAAGAGGCCGTAGTCGAAGGTGATCTGCAGGACGTCGTCCTTGCTCACCCCCTCGGCCACCAGCAGCCGGGCCATCAGGTTGGCCCAGGTCTTGATGTCGTTGCGGGTGTACCCCATGACGATCCCGGAGGTCCCCGAGCCGCCGGTGCCGTGGAGCCGGACCACCTCCCGGAGCGGCACCGCCAGGAGGCCGTAGGGGTAGGCCTCGGCCAGGTCGGCCTTGGTCGTGAAGGGGAGCTTTCGCAGGTCGTCGAGCGACCTGAGGTCGTCCGGGTCGAAGCCGATGGCCTCGAAGGCCTTCCGGTAGAAGGGGACGCTCCGCGCCACCCGGCTCAGGGTGGCCTGGAGCCGCTCCAGCTGGAGCTGGCCCAGGTCCTCCCGGTGCATGCACTCCTCGTCGGGCTGCCAGAAGCCGGCTGGTGACAGGGTGGCGCTCATGGTGTGCCCCTCTCCGAATCCACGTTGACGTCCCGGCCCAGGTAGGCGCGCTGCATCTCGCTGCTGGCCAGCAGGTCCTCGGCCGAGCCCTCCAGGACGATGCGGCCGGTCTCCAGCACGTAGCCGCGGCTGGCGATCTTGAGCGCGCCCCGGGCGTTCTGCTCGACCAGCAGCACGGTGCAGCCGGCCTTGCTGATCCGGGAGATGACCTCGAAGATCTCCTTCACGATCAGCGGCGCCAGCCCCATCGACGGCTCGTCCAGCATGAGGAGGGTGGGACGGGCCATCAGGGCTCGCCCGATGGCCAGCATCTGCTGCTCGCCGCCCGAGAGGGTGCCGCCCAGCTGGGAGGACCGCTTCCCGAGGATGGGGAACATGTCGAGGACCCGCTTCAGGTCGGCGTCGACCTCGGCGGCCTTGCCGCGCCGGTACTGCACGTACCCGCCGAGCAGCAGGTTGTCGCGCACCGAGAGGTCGCCGAAGATCTGTCGCCCCTCGGGGACCAGCGAGCACCCGGCCGCCACGATGCCGGCCGTGCCGGTCGACAGGATCGACGACCCGCCGAGCCAGATGTCGCCGCGGGTGGGGTGGACCAGCCCGGTGACGGCCTTGAGGAGCGTGGTCTTGCCGGCGCCGTTGGCCCCGACGATGGCCACCACCTCCCCAGCCTTCACGTGGAGTGAGACGCCGCGCAGCACGGTGATGGCCCCGTAGGCCACGTCGAGGGTGCGGACGGTCAGCATTCGTCTTCACCCAGGTAGACCTTCACGACCTGTGGATCCTTCTGGACGGTGGCGGGATCGGCCTCGGCGATCTTCTCGCCGTAGCTCAGCACCAGCACCTCGTCGCAGATCCCCATCACCAGCGACATGTCGTGCTCCACCAGCAGGACGGTGACGCCGCGGTCGCGGATCCGGGTGATCAGGCCGGCCAGGTCCCGGGTCTCGCGCATGTTGAGGCCGGCGGCCGGTTCGTCGAGCAGCAGCAGCTCAGGCTCCGAGGCCAGGGCCCGGGCCAGCTCCACGGCGCGCTGCTGCCCGTAGGCGAGGCTGGTGGCCTCGGCGTCGGCCAGGGCCTCGATGCCGAGGAAGGCCATGGTCTCCAGGGCGCGCTCTCGCACCCCGGCCGCTTCGCGCCGGGCCCAGCCCAGGTCGAGCATCCCGGCCAGGAAGCCGGCCCTGCTGCGCAGGTGGCGCCCCACCATGACGTTCTCGAGCGCAGTGAGGTGCTCGAAGAGCCGGATGTTCTGGAAGGTCCGGGAGATCCCGTGGCGGGCCACCTGGTGGGGGGGGAGCCCGTGGATGGGGCGGCCGCCGAAGGAGACGGTGCCGCGGTCGGGCGAGGAGAAGCCGGAGACCATGTTGAAGAGCGTGGTCTTGCCGGCCCCGTTGGGCCCGATGACCGCCTTGATCATCCCCCGGCGCAGCTCGAAGCTGACGCCGCTCACGGCCTGGACGCCGCCGAAGCGCTTGGAGACGCCGCTGACCTGGAGGAAGGGAGTCACCCGGCCTGGCCTCCGGCGCGGCGCAGCCTGGCGCGGAGCGCGGCCAAGGCACGGCGCGGCTCCAGGGCCAGCAGCCCCTGCGGCGCGAAGAGCATGATGCCGACCAGGATGGCGCCGAAGACCACGTCGTCGTAGACGCCGAAGTAGCCGCGCAGGGAGAGGAAGGTGAGCGCCACGCTCATCCCCAGGCTCCCCCACAGGCTGCCGATGCCGCCC
This sequence comes from Anaeromyxobacter sp., assembly GCA_025360965.1. Taxonomy (GTDB): domain Bacteria; phylum Myxococcota; class Myxococcia; order Myxococcales; family Anaeromyxobacteraceae; genus JADKCZ01. The sequence goes on from JANYBC010000066.1 coordinate 30,826, forward strand.
ACGGCGACGATGGCCATGTACTTCACCGATCGCATGACCGAGGCCTCTGCCGGACCGATGCCGCCGTTGAAGTGGGTGAGGAAGACCCCGGCCACCGCGGCCAGCGCGGCGCTCAGCACGAAGGTCCCGAGCTTGAGGCGGGCGGTGTCGACGCCCATGGCGCCGGCCGCGTCCTCGGCGCCGTGGATGGCCCGGAGGGCCCGGCCCACCCGGGCCTGCACCAGGTTGAGCGCCAGCAGCATGGCGGCGCCGAGCAGCCCCACCGCCACGTAGTAGTTGACGATCCGGCCGTCGGGCCGGCCGCTGACGCTGGCGCCGAAGGGGAGCGGGAAGGGCGGGACCGCGGCGATGCCGTCGGCGGCGCCCAGCCACTGGGTCCCGAGGGCGACGCTGTAGACGATGGTGCCGACGCCGAGCGTGGCCATCGCCAGGTAGTGCCCCTTGAGCTTGAGGACCGGGATCCCGACCAGCACCGCCAGCACCAGCGCGAGCGCGATGGCCAGGGCGCAGGCCACCACCGGCCGGACCACCAGCAGGTCGCCGCCGTACAGGTCGGGCCGGACCAGCAGGAGCCCAAGCCGCTCCGCGCCCGCCACCAGCGGCGACCCCCGGTGCGGGGCGAGGTCGAGGGTGGTGAGCACCGCCGAGGTGTAGCCGCCCACCGCGAAGAAGCCGGCGTGGCCGAGCGAGATCTGCCCGGCGTACCCCATCAGCAGGGACATCCCCACCACCACCAGCGTGTAGTAGGCCGACATGGTGAGCTGGGTGAGCAGGAAGCCCTTGCCGGCTGCGGCCGCGGCCAGCTGGAGCCCGGCGGCGCAGGCCAGGAAGATCGCGACCTGCCCGTAGCGGTTGATCGTCATGGCGCCCTACGGCCGGTAGGCGACCCGGGCCGCGAACAGGCCGGTGGGGCGGAGGAAGAGGATGGCGAGCAGCAGGGCGATCGAGACGGCGTCCTTGTAGGCCGAGGGCAGCACCGAGACGGCGAAGGCCTCGAACACCCCCAGCACCAGGCCGGCGGTCACCGCGGCCAGGCTGCTGCCGAGCCCACCGAGGATGGCGACCGTGAAGCCCTTGATCGCCAGCCCGGTGCCGATGTTGTACTGCGTGTAGGTGATGGGCGAGACCACGCACCCGGCCAGGGCACCCATCCCGGCGCTGAGCACGAAGGAGGCGGTGATCAGGTTGCGGGTCGGCAGGCCGCAGAGCGAGGCCGCCACCCGGTTCGAGGCGCAGGCCCGCATCTGCTTCCCGGCGCTGCTCCAGCGGAAGAAGGCGGTGGTGAGCGCCACCAGGGCGGAGCAGGCTGCCAGCGTCCAGACCACCTGCGGGGAGACCCGCGCCCCGCCGATGGAGAGCGAGGTGATCTCGGTGCCGGTGAAGTAGGGGAGCGCCCGGACGTTCTGGCCCCAGATCAGGAGGGCAGCCTCGCGGATGAGGATCGAGACCCCCACCGTGATGATGATCATCCGCAGCACCGAGGGGCTGGTGAGCCAGCGGATGAAGAGCAACTCGACCAGGGCTCCGACCACCATGGTGGCGAGGACCGCCAGGACGATGGCCAGCGGCAAGGGCAGGTAGGCGACCAGGGTGACGGCTATCATCCCACCGAGCATCACGAACTCGCCCTGGGCGAAGTTGATGACCCCGGTGGCGTTGTAGATGATGTTGAAGCCCATCCCCACCACGGCGTAGATCATGCCGTAGGTGAGGCCGGCCATCAGGTACTGGAAGAAGAGCGCGGACACCGGGGAGGTCGTCGGTGGCGGTCGCTAGAGGGGGTCGAAGCGATCCAGCACCGTGACGCCGGCGCCGCGCAGGGCATCCAGGGCGCGGCCGATCTCGTCGAAGCGGAAGATGATGATGGCGCTCTCCCCCTTACGCCGCGCCGCCGAGTACATGTACTCGACGTTGATGCCGTTGCGCCGCAGCGCGTGGAGGGTCTCTCCCAGCCCGCCGGGACGGTCCGGGACCTCGACCGCCACCACCCGCGTCTTGTCGGCAGTGAAGCCGGCCTCCTTGAGGACCCGGCGGGTCGTCTCGGGATCGTCGACGATGAGCCGGAGGATGCCGAAGTCCGCCATGTCGGCCAGCGAGAGCGCCTTCATGTCGATGCCGTGCTTGGCCAGCACGTCGATGACCTCGACGAGCCCACCGGACCGGTTCTCCAGGAATACCGAGACCTGCGCGACTTCCATGTGCCCTCCTCCCGGCGCCGGAGCGCGGCGGCGTGGCCGCGCCAGGCCCGCTAGATGGTCCGCTTGTCGAGGACCCGCTTCGCCTTCCCCTCGCTCCTCGCCAGGGTGCGTGGCTCCACCAGGGTGACCTTGGCACGGATGCCCAGCACCTGCTCGAGGGCGTGGCCGAGGTTGCGGTGGAGCGTCTCCATGGCCCGCATCTTGTCCGAGAAGATCTCGGGCGTCACCTCGACCTGGACCTCGATGTCGTCGAGCCCCTTCTCGCGGGTGAGCACGATGGCGTAGTGGGGCAGGGTCCCCTCCACCTTGAGGAGCGCCGTCTCCACCTGGGAGGGGAAGACGTTGACGCCGCGGATGATGAACATGTCGTCGGAGCGCCGCTCGATGCGCTTGATGCGCCGCAGCGTCCGGCCGCAGGCGCAGGGCTCGGCGACCAGCGTGGTCACGTCCCGGGTCCGGTAGCGGATCATGGGCATGGCCTGCTTGGAGAGCGTGGTCAGCACCAGCTCGCCCTCGGCGCCTTCGGGCAGTACCTGGCCGGTGGCCGGGTCGATGATCTCGGGGAAGAAGTGGTCCTCGTAGAGGTGCAGCCCGGCCTGCTGGACGCACTCGGCCCCCACGCCCGGGCCGATGACCTCGGAGAGGCCGTAGATGTCGTAGCCGCGGATGGCGGTGTCCTTCTGGATGCGCTGGCGCATGGCCTCGCTCCAGGGCTCGGCGCCGAAGACCCCGACGCGCATCCGGGAGAAGTCGATCTTCTCCTCCTGGGCACGCTCCACCAGGTGGAGGAAGTAGGAGGGCGTGCAGCAGATGACGGTGGATCCGAAGTCCTGCATCAGCATGATCTGCCGGTCGGTGTTGCCGCCGCTGATGGGGATGACCGTGGCGCCCAGCGCCTCGCCGCCGTAGTGGGCCCCCAGCCCGCCGGTGAAGAGCCCGTACCCATAGGCGTTCTGGATGATGTCGCCGCGGTGGACGCCGAAGCTGGCGAAGGCCCGGACCATCACCTCCTTCCAGACCTCGATGTCGGCCTGGGTGTAGGCCACCACGATGGGGCGGCCGGTGGTGCCCGAGGAGGCGTGGAGGCGGACGATCTCCTCCATGGGGCAGGCGAAGAGGCCGAAGGGGTAGGTGTCGCGGAGGTCGGCCTTGACGGTGAAGGGCAGCCGGGCCAGGTCGGCGAGGGATCCGATGTCATCCGGGGCGAGGCCGCGCTCGGTCATCCGCTTGCGGAAGTGCTCCACCCGCGTGTAGGCCAGCGTCACCGTGGAGCGGAGGCGCTGGAGCTGGAGCTCCGCCAGCTTCGGCCGGGGCAGGTAGTCGCTGGCGCTCCAGGGATGAAAGCCGCTGGCCGGGTCGTTCCAGTTGCTCACCGTCGTCCTCCCGGGGCGCGCTGGCCCCTCCTCGAGTCCAGGGTCATGCGCCGGCCGTGCGGGCCCGGACCTGCGCGGCGAGGGCGCGCCCGTGCCGGAAGGCCTGCTCGTTGGCGGCGTGCAGGCGCTCCGCCAGCGCCGCCCGGACCGCCTCCAGGAAGATCTCCTCGGGGATCTCGAGGTGGGCGGAGAGCGCTCCGAGGAGGGCCACGTTGAGGCTGCGCTTGTTGGTCAGGCCGGCCTCGGGGACGAAGTCGGGCGCCAGCAGCAGCCCCCCGGGGCGCAGGAGCGGCAGCGTCACCGCCACCTCGGAGGGGGCCAGCACCACCAGGTAGTCGGCCTCCCCCCGCGGGATCATGGGGGAGAGCACCCGGGGGCCAAAGCGGACGTCGGACGTCACCGATCCGCCGCGCTGGCTCATGCCGTGGACCTCGGCCTTCTTGACGTCGTAGCCGGCCCGGACGGCGGCGTCAGCGAGGATGTCGGAGGCCTTGATGACACCCTGGCCGCCGAGCCCGGCCAGGATGACGTTGGTGACCCGGGCGCTCACGCGTCCTCCGTGGCGCAGCCGGCGCAGGATGCCGAGACGCGGCTGCTCTCGGCCGCCTTCTCCCAGGCGCGGATGTCGGCCGCCGCCAGCACGCAGGGGCGCCTGGCCACGATGATCGAGAGCTTCGGCGTGGCTAGCCGCTCGACCAGCAGCCGCTCGAAGCCGGCCGGGTCGGCGAAGGGATCGATGATGGCAGTCTCGATCCCCATGGCCCGGGTGGTGCCCTCGATGGAGATCTTGCCGGTGGCCTCGTGCTCCAAGGTGCGGCCGGTGCCCGGGTGCTCCTGCTGGCCGGTCATGGCGGTGATGCCGTTGTCGAGCACGATCACCACGTGGCCGGACGCCGGCGGGTTGTAGGCCATCTCCATGACGCCGGAGACGCCGGAGTGGATGAAGGTCGAGTCGCCGATGATGGAGACCACCCGCCTGGCCTGCTCGGCCGGGAGCACGTGGCGAAGCCCCAGGCCGACGCCGATCGAGGCGCCCATGGCCACGCAGGTGTCCATGGCCCGGTAGGGCTCCATCACCCCCAGCGTGTAGCAGCCGATGTCGCCGGCCACGATGCAGTCGAGCTTCCGCAGCGTGGCGTAGACCGGGTGGTAGGGGCAGGCGGCGCAGAGCTCGGGCGGCTTCCCCTTGGGGAGCGGCGGCTCGACCGAGGTGTCGCGGGCGAGGATGCGGCGGATCCGGCCGACGTCCAGCTCGCCGAAGCGGAACATCTCCGGCTTCGACTCGACGGTGAGGCCGGCGGCGCGGAGCGCGTCGGCGATGACCGGGTCTCCCTCCTCGACGACGATGCAGCGCTCGACGCTGGCGGCGAAGGCGCGGAGCCGCTCGACGGGGAGCGGGTGGACCAGGCCGATCTTGAAGAAGGAGGCGCCCGGGGAGGCCTCCGCGGCGTGGAGCGAGCAGACGCCGTCGGTGATGATCCCGAGGTCCCGCCGTCCTTCGGTGAGGGTGTTGAGGTCGCTGGTCTCGCCGAAGGCGGCGATCTCGGCCAGCTTGGCCCGCAGCTTGCGGTGCGCCGGACGGGCGTAGGCCGGGATCATGACCCGGCCCGGGATGTCGCGCTCGAAGTGGGGTGGCTTGGGGACCTCGGGCGCGGACCGCCCGCTCACCAGCGACTTCGAGTGGCAGACCCGCGTCGTCATGCGGAAGAGGACCGGCAGCCCCCAGCGCTCGGAGAGCTCGACCGCCTTGAAGAAGTAGTCGTAGGCCTCCTGCGGATCGGCGGGGGAGAGCATGGGCAGGCCGGCGGCGATGGCGTAGCGCCGGTTGTCCTGCTCGTTCTGCGACGAGGCCATGCCGGGATCGTCGGCCGACACCACCACCAGGGCGCCGGTGACGCCGGTGTAGGCGGCCGTGAAGAGCGGGTCGGCGGCGACGTTGAGGCCGACGTGCTTCATGGTCACCAGGGCCCGGCCGCCGCCGTAGGCGGCCCCCAGCCCGACCTCCAGCGCCACCTTCTCGTTGGGGGCCCACTGGGCGCGGCCGCCGAGGGCCCCGAAGGCCTCCAGGATCTCGGTCGATGGCGTGCCGGGGTACCCGGTGCCGAGGAGGATCCCGGCATCGCGTGCGGCGAGGGCGACGGCCTCGTCGCCGGACAGCAGTCGCTTGGTCATGGTCACGTCGGCTCCCGCTTCGGAATAGTAAGCATTCTGGTACGCTTTTACTTGAATTGTCCAGCGACGCGTTGGTCCAGAGTCGATTGTCGACTAGTCTGCCACGAGGAGGAGCCACCACATGCGCCCATCGGTCCTGGCCGTCGCCCTGCTCCTGGCCGCTCGGCTGACCCGCGCCGAGGAGCCGCCGCCCCCTCCGGCGGCCGCCCCTGCCGCCGCCCCGGCCTCGACGCGCCCGCCCCAGGACCCGCCGGTCCTCCAGCCCGGGCAGCGGGTGGTGGTGGTCCTGAAGGACGGCCAGCGGCTGGCCGGGAAGCTGGTGAGCCAGGGGCCGGAGGGCGTCACCATCGAGTCCTCGGGCGCCAGCATGCAGCTCCCGGCCGCCTCGATCCAGCTGGTGGCCCTGCCCGGCAGCGAGGCCGCCCGGGGACCCTGGCCGCGCGATCCCAACCGGACCCGCTACCTCTACTCCCCGAGCGGCTTCATGCTCCGCCAGGGCGAGGGCTACGTCTCGCAGACCGAGCTCTTCCTCACCTCGGTCGGCTACGGGGCCACCGACTGGCTCACGCTGCAGGCCGGCACTGTCCTGCCCTGGGTGCTCTTCCAGCCCTCGACCATGCCCTTCGTCCTGGCGGTCAAGGCCGGCGGCTCGCCCAGCCCGTACCTCCACGTCGCCGGCGGCTTCCAGATGCTGGTCGTCCCCGGGATCACCGAGGCGCCGGCGGTCGGCTTCCTCTTCGGGACGCTGACGCTCGGCACCGAGGACCTGCACCTCGGCATCTCCGGCGGCCCGCCCTTCGCCTTCAACAAGAGCACCAGCGTCCTGGGCGCCGCCATCTTCTCGGTCTCTGGCAACTGGCGGGTGGGCCGATCGGTGGCGCTGGTGAGCGAGAACTGGATCGTCCCGGTGGACGGCACCAGCAAGGTGGTCGGGAGCCTGGCGGTCCGCTTCATCGGCGAGCAGCTCGGCGTCGACGTCGGGTTCCTCTTCGCCAGGGGAGCCTCGGTGCCGATCCCCTGGCTCGACTTCACCTGGCACTGGAACGGCCCGGAGCGCTGAGCCGCCCCGGTCGCGGCACTAGGCCGGCACCTTGGGCAGGTGGGCCAGCGACTCCTTCACCTTCTCGGCCGGGTACTCGTAGTCGACCAGCTTGCCGGAGAGGTAGTCGTCGTAGGCGGTCATGTCGACGTGGCCGTGGCCGGAGAGGTTGAAGAGGATGGTGCGCGGCTTCCCCTCGGCCTTGGCGGCCAGGGCCTCGTCGATGGCGCCCCGGATGGCGTGCGACGACTCGGGCGCCGGGATGATCGCCTCGGTGCGGGCGAAGGTGACCGCCGCCTCGAAGCAGGAGAGCTGGCCGACGGCGCGGGCCTCGATGATCCCGTGGTGCAGCAGCTGCGAGACCAGCGGCGAGGCGCCGTGGTAGCGGAGGCCGCCGGCGTGGATGCCGGGCGGCATGAAGTCGTGACCGAGGGTGTGCATCTTGACGACCGGCGCCATCCTGGCGGTGTCGCCGAAGTCGAAGTCGTAGACCCCCTTGGTCAGCGTCGGGCAGGAGGCTGGCTCCACTGCCAGCAGCCGGACCTGCTTGCCGGCCGCCTTGTCGGCGACGAAGGGGAAGGCCATGCCGGCGAAGTTGGAGCCGCCGCCGTGGCAGGCGATGACCACGTCCGGGTAGTCCCCGGCCTCCTTCATCTGCTCCTTGGCCTCCAGCCCGATGACGGTCTGGTGCAGGCAGACGTGGTTGAGCACCGAGCCGAGCGCGTACTTGGTGTCGTCGTGGGTGGCGGCGTCCTCCACCGCCTCGGAGATGGCGATGCCGAGCGAGCCCTGGTTCTGCGGATCGCGGGCCAGGATGGCGCGGCCGACGTTGGTGCGCGGGCTCGGCGAGGCCAGCACCTCGGCCCCCCAGAGCTGCATCATCGAGCGGCGGTAGGGCTTCTGGCCGTGCGAGACCCTCACCATGTAGATGGTGCACTCCAGCCCGAACATCTGGCAGGCCAGCGCGATCGAGGAGCCCCACTGCCCGGCGCCGGTCTCCGAGGCGATCCGCTTCGTGCCGGCCAGCTTGTTGTAGTAGGCCTGCGGCACGGCGGTGTTGGGCTTGTGCGAGCCGGCCGGCGAGACCCCCTCGTACTTGAAGTATATTTTGGCCGGCGTGCCGAGCAGCCTCTCCAGCCGGTGGGCGCGGATGAGCGGGCTGGGGCGCCAGAGCTTGTAGATCTCACGGACCTCGTCCGGGATCTTGATCCAGCGCTCGCCCGACATCTCCTGCTCGAGCAGTTGCGGAGGGAAGAGCGGCAGCATGTCGGCCGGCGTCACCGGCTGCAGCGTCCCGGGGTGGAGCACCGGTGCCGGGGGGGCCGGGAGATCGGCGATGACGTTGTACCAGTGGGTCGGGATGCGGTTCTCGCCGAGCAGGAACTTGGTCTGCATGGGTCTCCTTGCCAACGGGGAAGCCTGCGATTAGGCAGGGACGGGCGCGGCCCGTCAAGACGTGAAAGCTGACCCCTGTGGGGGGCGCAATAAGCACGAGCTTGGTCCACAAGAGGGCCGACGTTGACGACCAATCGGCCGAGCGTCGAAAATTCGCCCCAGACGGGCTGTGAGCTAGGATGTGTTCATCCTCCTCACGCGCCATTTCACGGGGGCTTCACGGGAGCAGAGATGTCCAGGGAACGTCGAGCCAGTCCCCGATTTCCCCTTGTTCTGACGGTCAAGTACCTCGACGCCGAGTCAGTGCTCGACTACACTGAGAACCTCTCGGCCACCGGCCTCTTCGTCCGCACCGACCGGCTCTTCGCTCCTGGAGAGAGGACCAGCCTGGTGGTCTCCTTCCCCCAGTTGCTGGAACCGGTCGAGCTGACGGTCGAGGTGGTCCGCTCCCATCCCCGGGAGGGTGACCAGCCGGGGGGCGTCGCCGTCCGTGTCCCCGACGACCTGCCGGACCATCGGGCCAGGCTGGCCGAGGTGACCCGCTTCGTCGCCAACATCTCGCGGGGTCCAACCCCGACCTGCCGCATCCTCCTGTGCGAGGACAACAGGCTGGTGGCCAACATGTACGCCGCCGCGCTGCGTCGGATGGCCGAGACCGACAAGCTCCTTGGGCTCGGCGTCGAGGTGGTCAACGACGGGGCGGCCGCCTGGGACCGCCTGCTGCGGACCCCGGCCATCGACATCCTGGTCACCGACATCTTCATGCCGCTGGTCTCCGGGCTCGAGCTAATCGAGCGGATCCGCGGCGAGCCGAACCTGGCCCACCTGCCGGTGGTGGTGATCACCTCGGGCGGCGAGAAGGAGCGAAACGAGCTCTCCTCGCTCGGCATCACGCTCTTCCTGCAGAAGCCGATCAAGTACCTCGACCTGGCCGACACGGTCCGCTTCCTGCTCAAGGCGCGTCAGGGGCTGGTCACCAGCCCGCCGCGCGCCGCGCTGGTGGTCTCGACCGAGCCGAATCCCAAGGCGCTCTACGAGCCGCCCGCGGCCAGCGCCCCCGCTGCGCCAAAGCCGCCGCCGCGGAGCTGAGCTGCGGCCTGCCGGGCGTGAGGTGGTGGTGGCCAGCCGCCTGCAGAGCGGCTAGCCTGCCGGCACCCCGCAGGACCGGAGGAGACCGCTCATGGCCGAGAAGGTGGCAGCCCACATCACCGGGACGGTGGTTCGCATCGAGAAGGCCAAGGGCGACACCGTGGCCCCTGGCGAGGTGGTGGTGATCCTCGAGTCGATGAAGATGGAGATGCCGGTCGAGGCGCTGGTGGGCGGCACGGTGCTGGAGATCCGCTGCGCCCCCGCGCAGGCCGTCAACGAGGGTGACATCCTCGTCATCCTGGGATGAGCGCGCCGCCTCGGATCCGGGTCGAGGACCGCGGTCCGGTCCGGCTGCTGGTGCTGGACAACCCTGGCAAGCGGAACGCCGTCGACTTCCGCGCCCTCGACGAGCTGGAGGAGGCCTGCGCCGCCGCCGCCCGCGACCGGGTGCGATGCCTGCTGTTGCGCGGGGCCGGCGAGGAGGCCTTCTCCTCCGGCTTCGACCTCTCCGAGATGGGGCAGGTCAACGGGCGCGGCGAGCGGCCCGACGAGGCGGTGGAGCGGGCCGCCGAGGCGCTCGAGGCGGTGGCCTGTCCGACCGTGGCCTTCCTCAACGGGCCGGCCTACGGCGGCGGCTTCGAGCTGGCGGCCACCTGTGACCTGCGGGTGGCGCGCGAAGGGATCCTGCTCGGCCTGCCGCCGGCCAAGCTCGGCGTGGTCTACCCGGAGGGCGGCCTGCGCCGCTTCCTGCAGCTGGTCGGGGGGGCCCGCACCCGCGAGCTCTTCTTCTCCGGCCGGCCCATCGACGCCCACGTGGCCCACGCCTGGGGGCTGGTGAACCGGCTGCTGCCGGCCGAGGGGGCCGAGGGCGCGGCGCTGGCGCTGGCCGAGGAGATCGCGCGAAACGCGCCGCTGGCGGTGCAGGGGATGAAGCGCATCCTGCGGCTGCTGGAGAGCGGGCACGAGCGCGCCCTCTCGGGCGCCGAGCGCGCCGAGATCGCCGAGCTGCGCCGGCGCGCCTTCGAGAGCGAGGACATCCTGGAGGGGCGGCGGGCCTTCGCCGAGCGGCGCCCACCGGGCTTCCAGGGGAAGTGAAGGGAAGGTTTCCAAGGCTTCGCCCCACCCCGCCACCCGCGCAGCCCGGTGCGGCACCGGGTAGTGTGCAGGGCGCGTGAGCTCGCTCGCCGCCCTCGGCTACGGCCCCTTCTTCTCCTCGCAGCTCGACCTGCCGGCCGAGGCCGGGCTGGCGCCGGCGCGCGTGCTGGTCGATCTCGGGGTCCGGCTGCTGCTCGACCTCGGCGGCGAGGAGCGGACCGCCATGCTGCCGACCTCGCTGCACGGGGCGGCCGCGGTGGGCGACTGGGTGCTCTGCGAGCGGCTCGAGGACGGCGCCGCGGTGCTGCGCCGCGTGCTGGGGCGGCGTTCCGCCCTCTCCCGGCAGGCGGCCGGGGCGCCGACCGGGGAGCAGGTGCTGGCCGCCAACGTCGACCTGGTGCTGCTGGTCGAGCCGCTCGACGCCGGCCCCAACCTGCGCCGGCTGGAGCGGATGCTGGCGGCGGTGCGGGCCTCCGGGGCGGCGCCCGGCGTGCTGCTGACCAAGGCCGACCTCTGCGCCGATCCGGCGGCGGCGGCGCGCCAGGTCGCCGCCGTGGCCGAAGGCGCGGCGGTGCTGGTGATCGCGGCCAAGGCCGGCCTGGGGCTGGAGGCGGTGCACCAGCTCATCGGCCCCGGCACCACCGCCGCGCTCATGGGCCAGTCGGGCGTCGGCAAGTCGACGCTGCTCAACGCGCTGCGCGGCGGCGAGTCGGAAGCGATCGGGGCGCTCGACGGCGACGGGCGAGGGCGCCACACCACCACCTGGCGGCGGCTCTGGACGCTCCCCTCCGGCGGCCTGCTGGTCGACGGCCCGGGCCTGCGCGAGCTGCAGCTCTGGGCCGGCGAGGGGGTGACGGCCGCGTTCGCCGACGTGGCCGGGCTGGCGGCCGGCTGCCGGTTCAACGACTGCACCCACGGCGAGGAGCCGGGCTGCGCGGTGCGGCGAGCGGTGGTCGACGGGACGCTGGCGGCGGAGCGCCTGGCCAGCTACCTGAAGCTGGCGCGGGAGGCGGCGGCGCTGGCAGCCCGCCACGACGCGGCGGCCCGCCAGGCGGAGCGGCGCACGGGCCGGATCATGGAGCGGGCGCTGCGCGACCTGCCGCGCAAGCGCGGACGGTAGCCTGTTCGCGGCCGGGCGGCCGCCGGTCCGTCGGAGCTCAGGGGAGCAGCAGGAAGCAGGCCGCCATCACCAGTGTCGGGAAGAGCGCCCCGGCCAGCAGGCCCCCCGGCGCGACGCCGTCGGGGAAGTACCTGGCCAGCGCCGACTGGCCGGCCGGGTTGGGGGCGTTGGCGATCACGGTCAGGCCACCGCCCACCACCGCGCCGGACACCACCGCGTACTGGAGCGACGGGCCGAGCCCGGGCACCAGCGAGGACAGGTAGGTGATGGCGGCGTTGTCGTTGAATGCGGTGAGGCCGACGGCGCCGAAGAAGAGAGGCAGGTCGGCGAGGCGGGAGAGGACCGGGGCGATCCACCAGCCCTGTCCGGCTCCGTGGATCACCAGGCCGGCCAGGAAGAAGCCGACCAGCATGGGTGGACGCAGGTCGAGCGCCTGCTGGTGCGGTGCGGTGGCCTGCTGGAAGGCGAGGAAGAAGAGGAAGCCGCCGATGAAGACGGCCGGGGTCTGGGCGGCGAAGACGGTGAGGGCGAGGAAGAGCAGGTGGACCGCGACGATCCAGCCCGGGACGGGCGGCTCCGGCGTGGGCTGGATCCCCTCGGCCCGGACCAGCGCGCGGCCGGCCAGCTCGGCGAACTCCTTGCGGAAGGCGAAGGCGTAGACCGTATTGGCGGCGACGATGCCCACCACCGCTTTCCACCCGAAGTGCGACAGCATGAAGCTGGTTCCCCAGCCGAACCTGCCGGCCACCATCAGCACCGGCGGGGCGGCGAAGTGGGTGAGCGTCCCGCCCACCGAGACGTCGACGAAGAGCAGGCCGAGCGTGGCGTAGCGAAAGGCCGGCCCTGGCCCGAGGTCGAGGACCCGCCGCCCCAGCAGCATGGCGCAGATGATCATGGCGGCCGGCTCGGTGATCAAGGAGCCGAGCAGAGGCCCGAAGGTGAGGACCGAGAGCCACCAGGCCAGCGGTGTGCCACCGCCGAGGCGCGCCGCCACTCCCAGCACCCGCTCGGCCAAGGCCAGCACCGGCCGGGTCGAGGCGATGGCCATGATCACCACCACGAAGAGCGGCTCGGTGAAGTGGACCCCGCCGAGGAACTGCTCGGCGGCGCGGGCCCCGCGGCTGACCCCGAGCACCACCAGCAGCGGGATGACCCAGATGCCGAAGATGGCCTCGATCTCGCCGAGGAAGTGGAGCAGCTCGACGCGGGTGCTGTGGCCCTCGCCGCCGCGCTCCGCCTCGAGCCTGCGCTTGAGACGGTGCGAGGCGGCCGTCAGGCCCGGGGCCACGAAGGTGTGGAGGATGGCCAGCGTGAAGAGAGCGGTGGCCACCAGGTTGAGCGGGTCGGCGGAGGCGCGGCCAGCCAGCACGGCCCAGAGCCCGAGCCCCTCCTCGCCGGCGTACCTGTCGAGCGGCAGCGGGAAGATGGCGCCCTCGCTCGCGGTCACGAGAGCCATCGCCGGAGCAGCACGCCGAGCGCCATTCCGCCGGCCAGTGCGGCGACCCCGAGCAGGAGCAGGCCGGTGCGACGGCTCGCCCCGGTCACCACGCCGGTTGTGCCGGAGGTCACTCCTCCCGCCGCGCCGGCCAAGGCGGCGGCCGACCGCGCCGGGGCGGAGCCGGCCTGGAGGTCGACGACCTGCAGGTCGGGCCGGGTCGGGGCCGGCAGCGGCGGAGGCGTCCCTGGTCCCGCGACGCCCATCTCCTCGGGGAGCACCACCAGGTCGTAGGCGCCGATCTCGACCAGGTCGCCGGGCCGGACGCGCCGGCGCGAGCCGACCCGCTCGCCGTTGAGCCGGGTGCCGGTCAGGCTGCCGAGGTCCTCGACGAAGATGGTGCCGCTGGAGCGGGTGAAGCGGGCGTGGCGCCGGGAGACGTTCCGGTCCGGGAGGCGCCAGCCGACGCCCTCGCTGGCGCGCCCCACCACGATCTCGTCGGAGGTGAACGGGACCACCGTCCGGGTGCCTGCCTCGTCCTCGATCACCAGCCGCATCTGGTTGGTCCCTACTGGCCCTTCGGGCCGCCCGGCGCGGCCGGGGTGAGGGTGCGCTGGAAGTGGGTGCCGTCCTTCTCGGGCAGGACCACCACCTGGTCGATCTCGTAGCCGGCCAGCTTCAGGTCGATGCGGTGCCGCTGGTCGAGCCGGACCTCGCGGATGGTGACCGGGGTCACTCCGGCCGGCCTGCCGTCGAGCCGGACCTCGGCGCCGGGCGGGATGCTCTCCACCTCGATGGCGCCGATCGACGAGCCGACCAGGGCATGGACCCGCAGCGACAGGCGGCCCGGCTCAGGTTTCACGGTGATGGTGGTGGAGCGCAGCCGCGGGCCGCCGAGGACCACCTCGTGGGGTCGGGTGACGATGACGTCCTCGAGCACCGCCGGGGTCCGCTGCCCGGTCGGGCTTCCATCGAGGCTGATCTCGGCGCCGCTTGGCTCGCTGGTCACCACCAGCGCCCCGCGCCGCAGGTAGGGGCTGCCGAACCAGGCCGCGCCGGCTCCCGCCAGCGCCGCGCTCAGCGCCACCATGAACACCAGCGACCAGGTCGCCCCGCGGTGCACCACCAGCGGCCGGCGCACCGGGCGGGAGCCCGAGGGCGTGCGGAGATCGGGGTGCGGCTCCACCGCCAGCGGCTCGAGCTCGGGCGGCACCTCGACGGCCGCCAGCGACCCGGGCGTCGGTGTCCCGGCGGCGCTGGCCGCCAGCCGCCGCGCGGCCTGCGACCGGTCGGCCAGGTTGGCAAGCACCTTCATGATCAGGGCGTCGTGGGCGCGGGCCTGGCGCTGCCTGGCGATCTTGTCGCCGAAGACCTGGTGAAGCTGCTGGTTGAGGTGGTCGGAGATGGCCGAGTGCGGGGTGGGGAAGAGCACGTCCACCAGCGCCTCGGCGAAGGAGCGGGCGTCGGCGTAGCGCCTGGCGGGGTCGTAGGCCAGCGCCTTGCCGAGGATCTGATCGAGCTCCTTGGGGAGGCGCGGGTCGATGGTGGTGACCGGCACCACCTTGGCCTTGCGGGAGATCACCAGCGAGTCGACGTCGGTCGACTTGGGGAACGGCTTCTGCTTGGTGAGCAGCTCGTAGAGGATGATGCCGGCCGCGAAGATGTCGACCCGGTGGTCCCAGCGCGTCTCCAGAGAGGCCTGCTCCGGGGCGACGTACCCGAGCTTCCCCATCAGCATGCCCTCCTTGTAGTTGGAGAGGCTGGTGGCGGCCCGGGCGATGCCGAAGTCGAGCAGCTTGAGCTCGCCCTCGAAGGAGACCAGGCAGTTGTCCGGCGAGACGTCGCAGTGGACGATCTGCAGCGCGTTGCCCTGACCGTCGGTCTTGCGGTGGGCGTAGTCGAGGCCGTGGAGCAGCTGCAGCACCATGTAGATGGCCTGCTCCGGCGAGATGGTGGCCCCGGCCCGCGAGAAGGCCTGCATCACCTCCTTCATGGAGACGCCGTTCACCAGCTCCATGGAGATGAAGTAGTTCCCGTCGATGATCCCGCACTCGTAGATCTGGGCGATGTTGGAGTGGGTGAGCTGGACCGTGAGCTTGGCCTCGTTCACCAGCATCGAGATGAAGCCCTGGTCCTTGGCGCGGTTCGGCAGGATCCGCTTGACCACCAGCTCCTTCTCGAAGCCGGCGGCCCCCACCACCCTGGCGCGGAAGATCTCCGCCATCCCCCCGACGGCGAGCCGCTGGAGGAGGAAGAACTTGCCGAAGGCGTGGGGCTTGAAGTCGGCGCTGGCCGGGGCGTCTGCCACGATCTGGGGATGCTACCGTGAAGCGACGGCGTAGACCACGTGCCAGGTGGCCGGGACTCCGTTCGGTCCGGGGTGGGCCGAGCGATACCGGCCCAGCGCGTCGAGCAGGACGCGCCGGCCGCCCAGCCCGCCGGGCCGGGGCGTGGCGCCCTGGGCGCCGATCCGCTTGAGGGCGCGGAGCAGGTCGGCGGGGTCGGCGTGGCGCTCGACGTGGACCGCCTCCTCGAGCTGGACCGAGTGGAACCCGGCCCGGTCGAAGGCGGTCGCCACCTCGCCGCGGGTGAAGAAGCGGTGAAGCCTGTCGGGGGCCGCCGCTCCGGCCGCGGCGCTCCAGGCCTCGCGCAGCTCGCGCAGCGTCCGCTCGGCGAAGAGCGCCACCACCAGCCGGCCGCCCGGGCGCAGCACCCGGGCGCACTCGAGCAGCGCCGGCTCCAGGCGGGGGAGCCACTGGAAGGTGGAGCTGGAGACCACCAGGTCGAAGCCGGCGTCGGCGAAGGGGAGCTCCTCGGCGTCGGCGGCGGCCACCAGCGAGGCCGGCGCGGCGCGGCGGGTGGCGGCGCACATCCCCGGGGCGAGGTCGACGGCCACGCACCGCAGCCCGGGGCGGGCCGCCAGCAGGTCGGCCAGCAGCCGCCCGGTCCCGGCGCCGACGTCGAGCAGGGTGCGGGCGCGGGGAGCGGCCTTCGCGGCCAGCGCCTCGACCCGGGCCCGGACCAGCGCCTGCACGGCGGTCGAGCCGTCGTACGCGGCCGCACCGCGAGAGAAGGCGGCCCGGACCCGCGCCTTGGCCACCTGGCTCAGGTGGCCCCCCCGGCGAAGGCCTCGAGCAGCGACGCCACCTCGCCCGGACGGGAGATGAAGGGGGCGTGGCCGACGGCCGGGAAGGTGACGAGACGGGCCGAGGGGAGCCGGAGGGCCAGGGCCCGTGCCGCCCCCACCGGGCAGATGGCGTCGGCCTCGCCGTGCAGCAGCAGGACCGGGCCGCGGACGGCCGGGAGCGCCGCGCGCAGGTCGGCGCTGGCGAGGATGTCGAGGCCGGCCAGGGCGCAGGCCAGGTCCGGTGGCGGCGCGGTGGCCAGGGCGGCGCGCCCGTCCTCGTCGAGCTCGCCGGGCGCGAAGCAGTCATCGAGGAACCGGGCCTGCACCGCCTCGGGCCGGCGCCGCAGCAGGGCCGCCATGGCCTCCAGGGCGCGTGCCGGCGGCCCATGCGGCCAGTCGTCACCTGGGGTGAAGCGCGGCGTGGCGCCGATCAGCACCAGCCGGTCCACCCGGGCCGCGAGCAGGGGCAGGGCGGAGAGCGCCACCTGCCCTCCGAGTGACCAGCCGAGCAGGAGCGCGCCGCGCAGGTCGAGCGCCTCGGCCAGCGCCGCCACGTCCCCGGCCAGGTCGGCGAGCGCGAAGGGGCCGGGCGCCGAGCGGCCGTGGCCGCGCAGGTCCAGCCGCACCACGCGGTGGCGGGTCGAGAGGCGCCCCGCCAGCGCGGCGAAGTCGGCGCCGGAGCGCGACCACCCGTGGACCAGCAGCAGCGGCGGGCCGGAGCCCTGATCCTCGAAGAAGAGGTCCGGCGCGCGGGCTGTCTGGAGGGCGGGCATCGGGGGGAGAGGGAGGATCCCAGCCCACCCGGGCGCTCGTCAACCTCCCTTGAGTAGGGTGGTTGACGAGGGCTGGGGGGCGGGGGGAACGCCGCCGCCGCCGAGCCAGGCCTCGCGGAGCCAGGCGCCTGCCTCGGGCGAGCGCCACCACGGGCGATCACCGGCGCGAACCGCCAGCGCCGCCGAGAGCCGGGCGGTGAGCAGGTGGGCGCGCAGCGTGTCGGCGGCCCGCAGCAGCGGGTCCGGCTCGAGCCGCCACGGGAGCGGCACGCCCCGCTCGACCGGATGGCCGAAGGCCCGCGGGGCCAGCTCGGCCCAGCGGGCCGAAGCGGTGGCCGGGTCCCGGGCCCTGGCCACCTCGATGAGCACGGTGGCCGCAGCGACCCGCATCGCATGGGTCCGGCGGGCGGCAGCCACCCGGGCCTCGCGCTCTGCCGCCGCGGGGGCGACGCCGCGCGTGGTGAGCCAGGCCCGGTCGGAGGCGATCTCCTCGAAGAGCAGCCCCCAGGCCTGCGTCTGCCAGGCGGGTGGCAGGCGCCGGTCCTCGAGCGATGCGCCCGGCTCGACGTGGGCCAGCGAGAGGGCGACGCCGAGCTCGTGGAGCGAGGAGCGGTAGGCGTCGAGGCCAGCCAGCGGCGTCAGCGCCAGCCGGATGCTCGCCGGCACCTCGACCGGGACCGCCAGCGGCCGTGGGATCTTGCCGGGGCGGGCGTCGGCGTCGACGATGAGCCGACCGCCGGCGGAGAGGTCGAGGCCGAGCCCGGTGACGAGGAGGCCGAGATCGGAGACCAGCCGATCGGCCGGGAAGGCGCCCGGGGTGGCGGTGGCGCGGAGGAGCCGAGGCAGGTCCCACTCCTGCAGCCGCGCCGCGCCTGCGCCGAGTTCCTGCCGGGCCAGCGCGTCGAGGGTGGCAGGCCAGGACTGGTCGCCGGCGGCCAGCGTCGACTCGGCCAGCGCCGCCAGCTGCTCGGGGTCCTCGAGCCGCAGCGCGCCGGCCAGCGCCAGCGGCGAGGTGAAGCCGCGCGAGCTCCCGGCCCGGAGCAGGGCGGCGTCGCGCGCCGCGGTCGCCTTCTCGAGCTTGAGCAGGGACCCGGCCCAGGCTGCCGCGGCCGCCTTGCGGCGCGGGGCCTCGGGCTCGCCGGCCAGCAGGGCCGGCAGGCCGCGCAGCGGGACCGTTCGCTTCTCCCAGGCGAAGGTGGCCGCGGAGCGCGCTGCCGCCACGGCCTGCGTCGGCTCGGCGGCGGCGCGGGCCAGCTGTTCGCCGAGCACGAAGGCCCGGAGCCGCTCCAGCCGCGAGCGCTCGGCGCCGGCGCCGGCGGCGGCGATCGCCTCCTGCAGCGCGGCCAGCCCGGCCGGATCGAGCAGCGCCTCGCGCCCGGCCCAGGTGGCGGATGGGTCGGCCGGCTCGCCCGTGGTCCAGCCGCGCCACGCCGCCTCGCCCTGGGCCCGGAGGAGCGACTCGGCCGCCTCGCGCAGCGGTGTGAAGCGGTCGGGGGCGGCCGGCGGCGGGGCCAGTGCGGCAGGCGTGGAGGCGGCGCTGGCCGGCAGGGGCGGGGCGCCACCGCCGAGCGAGGGCGAGTGGGCGCAGGCGGCGAGGACGAGGAGCGAAGCGAGTAGGGGTCTCACAGGGCGCGCATGCTAACACCGCCGCCCCCGTCCGAAATCGGCAACGGCCCGGAATCACGGGGTCGCCGCGCGGTCGGCTGGTCCGCGCCCCGGCCGCCCCTTCGGCTAGACTCCTCCCGTGATCCCAGTCGACCGCCGACAGATGGCCCGTGCGCGCGCCCGCCTTGCGACCGAGACTCGCCGCCTGCTCGGCGCGCTCGGCTACGATGAGGTCGAGACGCCCATCCTGGTCCCGGCGCCCGGCATGGAGCCACACCTCACCCCGTTCGAGGCGCCTTGGCGCCCCGAGGGCGGCGGCGCGGCCCGCCCGTGCTGGCTCATCACCAGCCCCGAGTACGCCATGAAGCGGCTGCTTGCCGACGGCTTCGAGCGCGTCTTCCAGCTCTCCCGCGTCTTCCGCAACGGCGAACTCTCGGTGACCCACAACCCCGAGTTCACGATGCTCGAGTTCTACCGGGCCGGGACCGACTACCGGGGGATCATGTCCGACCTGGAGCGGCTCATCGAGGCGGCGGCGCGTGCGCTCCACGCCGGCGGCGAGGCCAGCGCCGAGCGGGCCGGCCGCCGCATCGACCTCACCGCCCCGTTCGAGCGGCTCACGGTGCAGGAGGCCTTCCTGCGCCACGCCGGCGTCGACCTGGCCGCCTGCCGCGGGGACGGTGACCGGCTCCGCGCCGCCGCCCGCGCCGCCGGACATGACGCCGCGCCTGACGGGGAACCGTTCGAGGACGCCTACTTCCGGCTCATGCTGGCCGAGGTCGAGCCGAGGCTCGGGGCCGCGCGCCCCACCTTCCTCACCGACTGGCCAGCCTCGATGGCGGCCCTCGCCAGGATCAAGCCTGGCGACCCGCGCTGGGCCGAGCGCTTCGAGCTCTACGCCGGGGGGCTGGAGCTGGCCAACGGCTTCACCGAGCTGACCGACGCCACCGAGCAGCGGGCCCGGCTGCTGGAGGAGCAGGCGCAGCGGCGGCGGCTGGGCCGGCCGGTGCTGCCGCTCGACGAGCCGTTCCTCGCCGCCCTGCCGCGCATGCCGGACGCCGGCGGTGTGGCGGTCGGCTTCGACCGGCTGCTCATGCTCCTGACCGGGGCTGGCTCGATCGGCGAGGTGCTGCTCTTCCCTGCGGCCCGGTTCCTCGAGCCCTGACCGCTACCTCCGGTCCGGTGCCGGGACGGGCGGCGCCTTCACCGGTGGGGACGACGTCACTCGGGGCAGGGTCTCGGGAGCCTCGGCCAGCTGCCAGGCCATGATCGTCATGGCCGCCGCCGAGGCGATCAGCTCGGCCGGGACCACCTTGTCGAAGGTGTCGGCCGCGGAGTGGTGCCAGTCGAAGTAGCGCGAGGTCTCCTGCTGCAGGGAGAGCGTCGGCACGCCGGCCTCCTGGAGCGGCGAGATGTCCGCGCCGCCGGCGCCGGCCTCGACGCGGGTTGCCTCCAGGGAGGCCAGCGGCGACGCCAGCCTTCGCACCAACGCCAGGCCGACTTCACCTGCGGTCACCGAGAAGCCGAGCGGCCTCCCGGCGCCGCTGTCGGCCTCGACTGCGGCGACGGTGCGCGGAAGCTCGGCGGCGTGGCGCCGGGCGTAGCCGAGGCCGCCCTCCAGGCCATTCTCCTCGTTCATGAAGAGCACGGCCCGGACGGTGCGGCGCGGCGCCTGCGGCTGGAGCGAGATCTGCCGCAGCGCCTCCATCACCATCACCACGCCGGCGCCGTCGTCGATGGCACCGGTCCCGAGGTCCCAGGAGTCGAGGTGGGCGCCGATCAGCACCACCTCCTCGGGCCGCTCCCGGCCCCGCACCTCGGCCAGCACGTTGGCCGATTCGACGGTGGCCGGCGAGGCGAAGCCGCAGCCCAGCGTGAGCTGGACGCGGACCGGTCCGCGGGCCAGCAGCCGATGCAGCAGCTCGGCGTCCTCGACCGAGACCGCAGCGGCCGGGATGGGCGAAGCGCCGCCCTCCCAGCTGGTCATGCCGGTGTGTGGGGTTCGCAGCGAGGCGGTGGCCAGCGAGCGGACCAAAGCGCCAGCCGCGCCGACCCGGGAGGCGGTGGCGGGCCCCCGGGTCCGGAGCTGGGCGGTGTCGCCGTACCCCGGCCCGCCGGTGGCCATGGCGTGGTTGAAGAAGACGATCCGTCCACGGGCCTGCGCGCCCAGGGCGGCCGCCTCCTCCAGCGAGCGGACCTCGATCACCTCGGCGCTGAGCCCACCCCCGGCCGTGCCCGGGCTGTTGCCGAGCGCCGTCACCGCCAGGCGCTGCGGCCGGAGGACCGGGCCGCCGACGAGCAGCTCGGCGCGCTCCTCGCCCCGCGTCCAGGCCGTCACCGTGACCGGCTCGAGCCAGGCCTTGAGCCCGTCCGCCTCGAAGGCGCGCAGAGCCCAGGCCACCGCGGCGGCGGCGCCCGGCGACCCGGCCAGCCGCGGCCCGACCGTGTCGGTCAGCTCGGCGAGCCGCGCCACGGCCTGGCTCTGGCCCTGGGTCGCCCGCAGCAGCCGCTCCGGGACCTCGGCGGAGGCGGCGGGGGGCGCGGCGAGCATGAGGAGAAGGCAGGGGGTGGCGAGCATAGTGGCCTCCGATGGCGCGATGGGTCCGGGGACCCGGTTGTAGCGGAGCGAGGCGCACCGGTCGAGCGCGCCGCTCGCCGCCGGGGCAGCGCGCCACCGAGGCCCGGCTCAGGGGTCGCCGACCGGCTCGGACGGCGGCACCGGCACCACCGGGCGGCTCGGCAGATCGACGAGGAAGCGGGCCCCCTCGCCAGGGACGCTCTCGACCCGGATCGAGCCGCCGTGCGCCTCGACGATGCGCTTGACGATGTAGAGCCCGAGCCCCAGCCCGCCGTAGTTCTGGCTCGACACCGCCCGCTCGAAGCGCTCGAAGATGTGGCGCTGGTCCGCCTCGGCGACGCCGATGCCCTGGTCGCGCACCTGCAGGAACGCCACGCCGTCCTGCCCGCCGTAGCGGAGCTGCACCGGCTTGCCGGCGCCGTACTTGGCGGCGTTGGCCAGCAGGTTCACGACCACCTGTCCGATGCGCAGCGGGTCCCAGCGCCCCACCACCGGCTCACCCTGGACCTCGAGCGTGGAGCCGGCCTGCGCCAGCTCGTCGGCCAGCGACGCCGCCGCCTCCGACACCACCGCCCCCAGCTCGACCTCGGCCACGTCCAGCTCGAGCCGGCCCATGTGGATGCGCGACACGTCAAGCAGCGCCTCCACCAGCTTCTCCAGGCGCTGGCCGGCCCGCTCCGACGCGGTGAGCACCCGGTCGATGGCGGTCCCCGGGCCGCCGGGCACGCCAGCGCGCGCCACCACTCGCCGCATGTTCTCCAGCGCCAACCTGAGCGAGGTGAGCGGCGTGCGCAGCTCGTGCGAGGCGATGGAGAGGAACTCGTCGCGGGCCACCACCGCCGCCTGGGCCTGCCCGTAAAGCCGGGCGTTCTCGATGGCCTGCGCGGCCCGGTGGGCCAGGTCGTCGAGCAGGGTCTCGTCCTCGCGAGTGTAGCCGGGGCCGCCCAGGTCGCGGGTCAGGGTGAGGTGTCCGAAGACCTGTCCGCGGCGCGCCAGCGGGGCGATCAGCATCGAGGTCGCCCCGTCGAGGTAGGGCCAGTACTCGGGCTTCATGTGGGCGTGGATGAACTCGCGGGTCAGCTCGGGGATGCGCAGGGTCTCGCCGGTGGCCAGCACCCGCGAGGTGATCCCCTCGTCGATGCGCTGCGGGGCCGCCAGGAGCACCTCGCGGCGCAACGCCTCGCGCGATGGGTCGGGGTGATGCAGGGCGGCCGGCACCAGCCAGCGACCATCGGCCGAGACCAGCCGGATCAGGGCGCCATCGCCGATCAGCTCGCTGAGCCGGCGGGCCACCGTCTCGAGCGTGGCCTGCTCGTCGAGGCCGCTGGCGAAGGCGCGCGAGGCCTCGGCCTGCGCCTCCAGCCGGGAGGCCTGCCGGCGGAGCCGCTCCTCGGCCTCGTTCAGCTCGGAGGTGTCGGTGGCCAGCCCCACCACCTCCAGCAGCGTCCCCTTGTCGTCGCGCACCGCCGCGAAGCGTGCCTCGTAGAAGCGGTCGCCGAGCAGCCCCCGGGCGGTCCCGGTCCGGCCTGCCAAAGCGCGCTGCACCGCCTCCTGGACCCAGGTCGCGTCGGGGAAGAGCTCGGCCACGGTGCGTCCCACGCCCGGCGAGGCGCGGCGCCCCAGCGCCCGCAGCAGACGCCCCTCGGCCATCACCACCCGGCCCTGGAGGTCGATGACGAAGAAGATGCTGGGGGCCTGGCCGACCAGCGCCCGGAGCCGCCGCTCGGTGGCCCCCTCTCCAGCGCGTCTTCGGAAGAGCCGCATGGCAGAGTCATCCTAACGTCGGCGTCCGGTGCGTGGAAGCGGACCCGGCCGTCCTTCCGGAAGGGCGCCCCCTCAGGGGACGCGGAGGAAGAGCACCTTCAGGTAGCGGGTCTCCGGGACGCCCATCAGCACCGGGTGGTCGCGCCCGGCGCCGCGCCGCTCCAGCAGCTGGACCTCGCGGCCGGCGTCGCGGGCCGCCTCCAGCACCAGCTCCTCCAGCATGGCCTCGGAGAGGTGGTAGCTGCAGGAGCCGGTCACCAGCAGGCCGCCCGGCTTGAGCACCTGGAAGGCGCGCAGGTTGATCTCCTTGTAGCCGCGCCGCGCCGCCGGGAGCGACTCCTTGTTCTTGGCGAAGGCCGGCGGGTCGAGCACCACGGTGTCGAAGGCCGGCGCCTCCTCGGCCCGGTCGCGCAGGTAGTCGAAGGCGTTCTGCTCCACCAGCTCGAGGTTGCTGGAGCCGTTCAGCTCGGCGTTGGCGCGCAGCAGCCCCATGGCGGTCGGCTGCATCTCCACGGCCGTGACCTGCTGGCCGCGCCGCGCCAGCTGGAGCGCGAAGCCGCCGGCGTAGCTGAAGCAGTCGAGGCAGCGCCCGCGCGCGTACTCGCCGGCGCGGAGGTGGTTCTCGCGCTGGTCGAGGAAGGCGCCGGTCTTCTGGCCGGTGAGCACGTCGATGCGGAGGCGCACCTCCCCCTCGCGGTACTCGAGCGGGGCCGGCTCGGGACCCCGCAGCACCCCCTTCACCTGGACCAGCCCCTCCAGCTCACGCACCCGCACGTCGTTGCGCTCCACCACGGTGGCGACGCCGGTGGCCGCCGCCACCAGCTCGGCCAGCAGCCCCTTGCGCTGCTCGGTGGCCGGGACCAGGGTCTGCAGCACCGCCACGTCGCCGTAGCGGTCCGCCACCAGCCCGGGGAGCAGGTCGGCCTCGCCGTGCACCAGCCGGTAGGCGGTCTGGCCCGGGAAGATCCGCTGCCGCAGCTCCAGGGCCGAGGCGATGCGGCCCGCCAGGAAGGGCTCATCGACCGCCTCCTCGTCGCGGGTCACGATCCGCAGGGCGATCTGCGACTGCTCCGAGTACCAGGCCTTGGCGAGGAAGCGTCGCCGGCCGTCCACCACCGCCACCACGTCGCCGGCCTTGGCGCCCGGGGCCTTGGAGACGTCGCCGCGGTAGATCCAGAGGTGGCCCTTCTGCAGCCGCTCGGCCCCGCGGCGGGTGACCTCGACCATGGGCTCGTTCATGGGGCGCCCGGGGAGGCCGCGGCGCGCGCCGCGGCGAAGCCCCGCTCCAGGTCCTCGCGCAGGTCGTCGACGTGCTCGATGCCGACCGAGACTCGGATGAAGCCGTCGGCGATCCCGAGCGCGGCGCGGGTCGCGGCCGGCACGCTGGCGTGGGTCATGATGGCCGGGTGCTCGATGAGGCTCTCGACGCCGCCCAGCGACTCGGCGCAGGCGAAGACCTCGACCGCCTTCAGGAAGGCGCTGGCCGCCGGCAGCCCGCCGCGGATCGTGAAGGCCAGCATGCCGCCGAAGCCGGTCATCTGCCGCTTCGCCAGGGCGTGCTGCGGGTGGCTCGGCAGCCCCGGGTAGATGACCCGCTCCACCTGGGCGTGCCCCTCGAGGAAGCGGGCCAGCGCGCCGGCGTTCTCGGCGTGGCGGGCCATGCGGACGTGGAGCGTCTTCAGGCCTCGCAGCACCAGGAACGAGTCCATGGGGGAGGGGACCCCGCCCACCGCGTTCTGCAGGAACTTGAGCCGGTCGTAGAGCGCCCCGTCGCTGAGCATGACCGCGCCGCCGATGACGTCGGAGTGGCCGTTCAGGTACTTGGTGGTCGAGTGGGCCACCAGGTCGACGCCCAGTGCCAGCGGCCGCTGGAAGAAGGGGGTGGCGAAGGTGTTGTCGACGACGCTCAGGGCGCCGGCGGCCCGGGCCAGCTTGGCCACCGCCGCCAGGTCGACGATCTTGAGCATGGGGTTGGTGGGGCTCTCGATCCAGACCATGCGGGTGCTGGGCCGCAGCGCCCTGGCCACGTTGGCCGGGTCGGTCATGTCCACGTAGCTGAACTCGAGCCCGTGGCGCTTGAAGACCTTGTCGAAGAGCCGGAAGGTGCCGCCGTAGACGTCGTCGCTGGCCAGCACGTGATCGCCGGCCGAGAGCAGGTGCAGGAGCGCGTCGGTGGCCGCCAGCCCGGAGGCGAAGGCCAGCCCGTGGCGGGCCCCCTCCAGGGCGGCCAGGCAGTCCTGCAGCGCGTGGCGGGTCGGGTTCTGGGTGCGGCTGTACTCGAAGCCTTGGTGATTGCCCGGCCCGTCCTGCACGTAGGTGCTGGTCAGGTAGACCGGCGTCATCACCGCGCCGGTGGTCGGGTCGGGGCGCTGCCCGGCGTGGATCGCCAGGGTGTCGAAACGGCTCTTCGGGTCGGTCATGTCGTCCTTGTGGCGGCGGGAGGCCGCGGCTACTTCATGCGCTGCCCGAGGAAGTCGATGAGGTCGATCTTGGTGAGGATGCCGGTCACTGTCTCGCCCTCGCGGACCACCGCCACGTTGTCGTCGTTGAAGATGTCGCGCAGCTTGGAGACCGGCGTGTCGGGGCCGACCGTGCCCTGCAGCGGCTGCACCAGCGGCTCCACCACCTCGGAGAGCCGGTGCTTCCCCTCGATGAGGAAGTTGAGCAGGTCGTACTCGTGGATCATGCCGATGACGCGCCCGCCGTCGTCGATCACCGGCATCTGCGAGATGTCGTGCTCCTTGAGCTTCTTGACGACCACCTCGACCTTGTCGGTCTTCCTGGCGGTGATGACGGCGCCGCGCCGCGCGCCGAGCACGTCCTTGACGGTGGCCGAGGCCACCGAGGGGCCGCCGTCGGTGAGCGGGAAGCCGTTGTCGCGCATCCACTCGTCGGAGAAGAACTTGGAGATGTAGCTGCGCCCGCCGTCGGGGAGCGGCACCACCACGGTCTTGCCGGCGCCCAGCTCGGCCGCCACCTGCACCGCCACGTGGACCGCCGCGCCCGAGGAGCCGCCGGCGAAGATCCCCTCCTCGCGGGCCAGCCGCCGGGCCATGGCGAAGGCCTGGGCGTCGTTCACCTGCCGCACGTCGTCGAGCACCGAGAGGTCCATGGCGCCGCACATCATGTCCTCGCCGATCCCCTCGACCTTGTAGACGTGCGGGGCGGAGAGCTTCCCGGTCTTGAACATCGAGTGGTAGACTGAGCCGACCGGGTCGGCCCCGATGCACTGGATGGCCGGGTTCCTGGCCTTGAAGAAGCGGCCGCAACCGCTCATGGTCCCGCCGGTGCCGACCCCGGCCACGAAGGCGTCGAACTTCCCGTTGGTCTGCTCCCAGATCTCCGGGGCGGTCAGCTGCAGGTGGGCCTCGACGTTGTCGGGGTTGTGGTACTGGTTCAGGTAGAAGCTGTTGGGCGTCTCGGCGGCGATGCGCCGGGCCACCGAGTAGTAGCTCTCGGGCGACTCGGCCGGCACGTTGGTGGGGGTCACGATCACCTGCGCACCGAAGGCCTTGAGCGTGTCCTGCTTCTCCTTCGACATCTTGTCCGGCATCGTGAAGATGCAGCGGTAGCCCTTGATGGCGGCGGCCAGGGCCACGCCCACGCCGGTGTTGCCGCTGGTGTTCTCGACGATGGTGCCGCCCGGCCGGAGCAGGCCGGCCCGCTCCGCCTTCTCGATGATGTGGAGCGCCATCCGGTCCTTGATGGAGCCGCCCGGGTTGAGGAACTCGAGCTTGACCAGCACCGTGGCCGACGCCGCGCCGACCACCTTGTTGAGCTTGACGAGCGGGGTGTGGCCGATCGCGGAGAGGACGTTCTCGTGGTAGGCCATGGGGCGCTCCGAGGCAGGAAGTTCGAGCCCTTATAGGCGTGGCCCCGGGGGGCGTCAAACTCGTCCGGCCGCGCCGAGGAATTCCCCGAATGAGCCAGGATCCCTCCATCGAGCAACGCGTCCGGGACGCGGTGTGCCGCGCCACCGGCCGCGAATGTCGAGCACTGCCGGTGAAGCGACTGGCCGGGCACGCCTCGATGCGGAGCTACTGGAGGGTCGGGTCGGCGCCGGCCTCCGCGGTGGTGATGGTGATGCCGCCCCAGGCCGGCCCCGAGGAGGTGACGTCGGGCGGGCCGCCGCCGGCCGATCCCTTCGTCGACGTGCAGCGCTACCTGGCCTCGATCGGGGTGCGGGTGCCGGGCATCTTGGCCTTCGAGGAGGCCTCCCGGCTGATGGTGCTGGAGGATCTCGGCGACGACATGCTGGAGACCAGGCTTCTGGCCGGCGACGACCGGGCCGGGCTCTACCGGCGGGCCATCGATCAGCTGGCGCGGCTGCGGGCCGCGGCCGAGGCCCGCCCGGCCGGCTGCGTCGCCTTCACCCGGTCCTTCGAGGCCGGCCTCTACCGCTGGGAGCTCGACCACTTCCGCGAGTGGCTGCTGGAGGCCTGGAAGGGGGCCACGCTCGCCCCCGCCGAGCGCGCCGAGCTGGACCGCCACTTCGACGCCATGGCCGCCTCGCTGGCCGCCGAGCCGCGCGGCTTCACCCACCGTGACTATCAGTCGCGCAACCTGATGGTCCTGCCGGGCGGCGAGCAGGCCGTCATCGACTTCCAGGACGCCCTGCTGGGCCCGCGCCAGTACGACCTGGTGGCGTTGCTGCGCGACAGCTACGTCGAGCTGCCGCCCGACTTCATCGAGGCCATGCTGCGGCGCTACCTGGCGCGCCTCGAGGCCGAGGGCGGGCCCAGGCTGGAGTACGGGCCGTTCCGCGAGACCTTCGACCTGCTCACCGTGCAGCGCAAGCTCAAGGACGCCGGCCGCTTCGTCTTCATCGACCGCGTGCGCGGCAACCCGGGCTTCCTGGGCTCGATCCCCTCGTCCCTCCGCTACGTGCGCGAGGCGCTGGAGCGCCGGCCGGAGCTGGCGCCGCTGCAGCGGCTGCTGTCGCGCCACGTCCCCGAGCTGGGGTCGTGACCGGGCGCCGGTGCGGGTCCGCTCCCCGGGGCGGCTACTCGGCCCCGACGCCGAGGTAGGTCCGCAGCTTCTCCGACTCGAACTTCTTCTGCGCCTCCGGCTCCGGCGTGAGCAGCGAGACCACGATCCCGGCCGCGAAGGCGGCGGTCATGGAGAAGATGGCCGGGTTCTTCATGGGGAAGATGGCCTGCTCGAAGTGGAAGAGGTCGACCCAGACCGTCTTGCTGAGGACGATCATGGACACCGACGAGAGGCCGCCCACCAGGATCGACCAGACCGCACCCCAGGTCGTGAAGCGCTTCCAGACGATCGCCATGAGCAGCGCCGGGAAGTTGGCGCTGGCGGCGATGGCGAAGGCCAGGCCCACCATGAAGGCGACGTTCTGCCCCTGGAAGGCGATGCCGAGGGCCACCGCCACGACGCCGAAGATCACGGTGGCGATCTTGGCCGCCTTGACCTGCTCCTCCTCGGTGGCGCGCCCCTTCTTGATGACGCTGACGTAGATGTCGTGCGAGTAGGCCGAGGCGCCGGCCAGGGTCAGGCCGGCCACCACGGCGAGGATGGTGGCGAAGGCCACCGCCGCGATGAAGCCGAGGAAGGCCGAGCCCCACATGGCCTCGGCCAGCAGCGGCGCCGCCATGTTGCCGCCCCTGTCGAAGGCGGTGATCACCTTGTCGCCCAGCGTGGTCATGGCGCCGGTGCCGTCCTTCAGGGAGAGCAGCACCGCGGCGCCGAAGCCGACGATGGGGATGATCACGTAGAAGTAGCCGATCAGGCCGGTGGCGTAGAGCACCGAGACCCGGGCCGCCTTGGCGTCGGGCACGGTGTAGAAGCGCATCAGGATGTGGGGCAGGCCGAGCAGCCCGAACATCAGCGCCAGGCCGAGCGAGATGGCGTCGAGCGGCGACGCGGTCAGCTCGCCGGGCACCAGCAGGTGCTTGGCCGGGTAGAGGTCGTTGGCCGCCCGGTAGAGCGCCGGCAGGCTGAAGCCGAACTTCGACATCACCAGGCCGGTCAGCACGGTGACCCCGCAGAGCAGCAGCACCGCCTTGATGATCTGCACCCAGGTGGTGGCCAGCATGCCGCCGAAGAGCACGTAAAGCAGCATCACCGCGCCCACCAGCACCTCGGCCAGCACGAAGGGCATGCCGAACATGAGCGCGATGAGCGAGCCGGAGCCGACCATCTGGGCGATGGTGTAGAAGATGGTGGTGAGGATGCCGCCCACCGCGGCCGCGATGCGCACCGGGCCCTGGCGCAGCCGGTAGGCCACCACGTCGGCGAAGGTGAACTTGCCCAGGTTGCGCAGCGGCTCGGCCACCAGGAACATCAGCGCCGGCCAGCCCATCAGCCAGCCGGTGGCGTAGATCATCCCGTCGTAGCCCTTGAGCGCCACCATCCCCGAGATGCCGAGGAACGAGGCGGCCGACATGTAGTCGCCGGCCAGCGCGAAGCCGTTCTGCAGCGCCGAAACGCTGCGGCCGGCGGCGTAGTACTCGGAGGAGGTCCTGGTCTTGCGGGCGGCCCACCAGGTGATGACCAGCGTCACCAGGATGATGAGGAAGAAGAAGCCGATGGAGGCGAAGGTGGGGTGGCCGAGCGAGGACTCGAAGGCCGGGGCTGCGGCGGGGGCAGGAGGCATCGGGTGGTTCTCCGAAAGCGGGAGGGGGGCGAGGCGCTAGCGCCTGAGCTGGCTCTTGAGCCGCTCGACCTCGGGGTCGTAGGAGCGATTGGCCCAGACCACGTAGACGGCGGTGAGGATCCAGGCGAAGACCAGCGTGGCGATGCCGAGCACCAGGCCCACGTTGGTGATGGCGTCGGGGGCCTCGGAGAGGCGGCGGGCCACCACCCCGGGCGCGGTCGCCACCAGCAGGATGTAGCCGTAGTAGCCGACGAAAAGCAGGCCGAGGAGCGTGAAGCTGACCGTCCAGCGGGTCCGCACCAGGGCGCGGAAGTCGGGCGACTCGATCAGCTCGGTGGCGGTCTTGCTGGCCTCGACGGGGGGTGCGGCGCTCATCGGCGTCTCCTGGCGTGGGGCTGAGGTGGTGAGGCCGATCCGAATACCAGAAGTTGTTTGATGCGCAAAGAGATTGCTTTGGCCAATGCGATGGCCTGCGGGGCACGCGCGGCGCTGGCGTGGGGTGCGCGGCAGCGCTCAGGGGGGAGGTGCGCCCTCTCGCTGGGCGGAGCGGACCCGCTGGCGTAAGCTCACAGCACCTCGATGGCCTCCCTGGATCCCGTCGCCTTCCTCCGCTCGACCCCGCCCTTTCATGCGCTGCCGGCGGCGCTCTTCGAGGCCGCGGCCGGCTCGCTCGAGATCGGCTACTACCCGGCCGGCTCGATCCTGGTCCGCGTCGGGGCCGAGCCGCTGCAGCACCTCTACGTGATCCGCAAGGGCTCGGTCCGGCTGGAGCGCGACGGCCAGACGCTGCAGGTGCTCGAGGAGGGAGAGACCTTCGGCTACACCTCGCTGCTCACCGGGAAGGCCACCCTCGACGTGCAGGTGGAGGACGACCTGCTCGCCTACCGGGTCCCGGCCACGCGCTTCCAGGCGCTGCTGGGGGACGCCCAGTTCGCCGGCCACTTCGCTGTCGGGCTCTCGCAGCGGCTCAAGAGCAGCCTGGAGCACTCGCCGGTCACCACCTTCAAGGCCGACCTGCAGCTCGAGGTCCAGCAGCTGCTGCGGCGGCCGGCCATCTGGGTGGAGGCCGGCGCCACCGTGGGCGAGGCGGCGCGGGTGATGCGCGACCAGCGGGTCTCGTCGGTGCTGGTCCGCGGTGACCCGCCAGGCATCGTCACCGACCGTGACTTCCGCAACCGGGTGCTGTCCGAGGGGCTGGGGCCGGAGACGCCGGTGGCCTCCATCGTCTCCCGCCCGCTGCGCACCGTCGACGCCGCCACGCCCATCTCGGCCGCCTGGACCACGCTGCTCGACACCGGCGGCCACCACCTGCCCATCCGCCGCGGCGACGAGATCGTGGGCGTCCTCACCTCGAGCGACCTGCTCAAGGTCCACGCCCCCGGGCCGGTGGCGGTGCTGCGCCGAGTCGAGCGCATGGCCGACCGGACCGGGCTGCCGGGGTACGCCGCCAAGGTGACCGAGATGGTGGCGGCGCTGCTGGGCGGTGGGCTCGAGGCCGACCTGATCGCCGGCTACGTGGCCCGGCTCAACGACGCCCTGCTGCGCCGCCTCCTCACCTTCGCCGAGGCCGATCTCGGGCCGCCGCCGGCGCCCTACGCCTGGGTGGTGATGGGCTCGGAGGGGCGCATGGAGCAGACCCTCCTCACCGACCAGGACAACGCCCTGATCTTCGACGACCTGGGCGAGGCGAAGCGCGACTGGTACCAGGCGCTGGCCGAGCGGGTCAACGCCGACCTCGAGGCGGCCGGCTTCCCGCCTTGCCAGGGCGGCTACATGGCGCGCCACTGGCTGGGGACGGTCTCCGAGTGGGTGCAGCGCTTCGCCGGCTGGTTCGAGGCGCGCAAGCCGCAGGAGCTGCTCGAGGCCTCCACCTTCTTCGACTACCGCAAGGTGGGCGGGGCGCTCGACATCGAGCCGCTCGAGGCCGCGCTCAGCTCCACAGCCCAGCACCCGATCTTCCTGCGCTACCTGGCCCGGGCCGCCCTCGAGCTGCGGCCGCCCAACTCGCTGCTGCTGCGGCTGCGCGAGTCGACCGAGCTCGATCTCAAGATGCAGGGGCTGGCCCCCATCGTGCTGCTGGCCCGCTGCTACGGCCTGGAGATCGGCGCCGCCGAGCGCAACACCCACGCCCGGCTGGCGGCCGCCGTCAAGGCCGGCCTGATGAGCCAGGAGGTCTTCAACGTGGTGGGCGAGGCCTACAAGTTCCTGCTCGGCCTGCGGCTGCGGCTCCAGCTCAGGCTGGCCGCGGAGGGGAGGCCGGCCATCAACAAGCTGGCCTTCAGCGACCTCTCCGCCATCGAGCGCAGCCGCCTCAAGGACGCCTTCCGGGCCATCAAGTCCTGGCAGGAGATGGCGGCCTACCACTACCAGGCCTCCTTCTGACCGCGCCCCACGCCACGCGAAGGGCGCCGCGCCCACCGGGCCCGGGGTAGAGTGGCTCGTGTTCTTCTCGTCGCCCGCCTGGGACTCGGTCACCTACTGGTCCCTCGACATCGAGACCGGCGGACTCGACCCGAAGCGCGATCCCATCATCGCGCTCGGCATGCTCCCCATCCGGCAGGGCGTCATCCGGCTAAGCGAGGCCTACCGCACGCTGGTCAGGCCCGAGGAGGGTCGCGAGATCAGGCCGGAGTCGGTGCAGGCGCACCAGCTGGTCCGCGAGGAGGTCCGCGAGGCCCCGCCGCTCCCCGAGGTGCTGGCCGAGGTGGACCGGCGGGTCCGGGAGGGGGCGCTGCTGGTCCACCACCAGGGGATCGACGTCGCCTTCCTGAAGCGGGCCTTCGCCCGCCACGGCCGCCGCTGGCCGTCGCCGCCGGTGGTCGACACCGTCGAGCTGCTCCTCAAGCTGGAGCGGCGGCGGCGCTTCAGCGCCCCCGAGGCCGGCGGGGATGGACCGAGCGTCAACCTGGCGGCGGCGCGCCGGCGGCTCGGCCTTCCCGACTACCAGGAGCACGACGCGCTCACCGACGCCATCGCCACCGCCGAGCTCTTCCTCTGCCTTCGCGGCGCGCTCCGCGCCACCACCTTGCGCCAGCTCTGAGGATCCGGGACGCCACCGTGAAGCTCGCCCTGCTCGCCGACGTCCACGCCAACCTGGAGGCCCTCGAGGCCTGCCTGGAGCACGCCGCCGAGCAGGGGGCCACCGAGGTGGCCTTCCTCGGCGACCTGGTCGGCTACGGCGCCGATCCGGCGGCGGTGCTCGCGCTGGTCATGGCCCGGGCCGAGGCCGGCGCGGTGGTGGTGCGCGGCAACCACGACGCCGCGGTGGTGGCCAGCGGCGCCGAGACCATGAACAAGAGCGCCGAGGCGGTGGTCGACTGGACCCGCCAGCAGCTCGCCCCCCCGGAGCTGGCCTTCCTGTCCGGCCTCCCGCTGGTGGCGAAGCGGGACGGGATCTGCTTCGTCCACGCCAGCGCCGACCGGCCCGCCGACTGGACCTACCTCCACGACGCGGTCGACGCCGCCCGGAGCATCGGCGCGGCGCGCGCCGACTGGGTCTTCTCTGGCCACGTCCACCAGCAGGCGCTCTACCACCAGGCCCCGGCCGGCCACGCCCTGGCCTTCAAGCCGGTCCCCGGCGTCGTCATCCCGGTGCCGACCAGGCGGCCCTGGCTGGCGGTGGTCGGCTCGGTGGGGCAGCCGCGCGACGGCAACACCGCCGCCTGCTATGCCCTCTTCGACGCTGGCCGCGCCACCCTGACCTTCCACCGGGTGCCCTACGACTGGTCGGTGGCGGCCGCAAAGGTCCGTGCGGCCGGCCTGCCCGAGTACCTGGCGGACCGGCTGGAGCGGGGAGAGTAGGGACATGAGCTCGAACCTCCAGTCCGGCGACGTCGTCGATGGGTTCACGCTGGGCGAACGGCTGCACGGCGGGGGCATGGGCATCATCTTCCGGGCCACGCCGCCGCCGGGGCGCGCCGACCTCGACTTCCCGCTCATCATCAAGGTGCCGCGGCTCGGCCCCGGTGAGCCGTCGGAGACGGTGGTCACCTACGAGGTCGAGGTGATGGTCCACGGCTCGCTGAGCGGGCCGCACGTCCCGCGCTTCGTGGCTGCCGGCGACCTGGCCGTCCACCCCTACCTGGTGATGGAGTACGTGCCGGGCCGGTCGCTCAAGGAGTGGGTCGGCAAGGGTCCTCGGCCCGTCGAGGAGGTGGCGCGGCTGGGCGCGGCGCTGGCCCGCGCGGTCCACGCGCTCCACCTGCAGGAGGTGGTGCACCTCGACCTCAAGCCGGCCAACGTCATCGTCCGGGAGGACGGCGAGGTGGTGCTGATCGACTTCGGCCTGGCGCACCACGCCCACTTCCCCGACCTGCTGGCCGAGGAGTTCCGCCACCCCATGGGCTCGGGGCCCTACATCTCTCCCGAGCAGGTGCTGGGGGTGCGACGCGACTCGCGCAGCGACGTCTTCGCCATCGGCGCCATCCTCTACGAGCTGGTCACCGCCACCTATCCCTTCGGGGCCCCGACCAGCCAGCGCGGCCTGCGCCACCGGCTCTGGCAGCTTCCCATCTCACCGCGGCGGCTGGTCCCGGAGTGCCCGGAGTGGCTGCAGGAGGTGATCCTGCGCTGCCTCGAGGCCCAGGCGGTCGACCGCTACGCCTCGGCGGCCCAGGTGGCGGTCGACCTGACCCACGGCGAGCAGGTGACGGTCGGCGAGCGAGGCCGGCGGCTGCGCCGGCCCGGGCTGGGGACGCTGCTCAAGCGCTGGATCATGGCCACCGGCTACGAGCCCTCGCCCCTCGACCGGCCCAGCCAGCAGCTGGCCACCGCCTCGATCGTGCTGGCGGCGGTGGCGACCCAGCACCGGAACGAGCAGCGCTTCCAGGTGCTGCGCGAGGTGGTGAAGCGGTTGCTGGTGAGCGACCCGGACCGGCGCCTCACCTGCGTCACCGTCATCCCGGTGGCCTCGGAGCTGGCCGGCGGCCGGGAGGAAGAGGCCGGGACGGCGCGGCGCATCCGCCACCTGGTGCGGCTGCGCAACTGGGCCGAGCCGCTCGGCCTGCCGCCGGAGCGGCTCAGCTACCACGTCATCGAGTCGGGCGATCCGGCCGGGGCGCTGCTCGAGTACGCCCGCGTCAACCAGGTCGACCACCTGGTGATCGGCGCGCCGCCGGCCGACGTGCCCATGAAGGGCACCTTCGTCTCCACCCGGGTGGCGGCCGAGGCGCCCTGCTCGGTGACCGTGGTGCGGTCGCGGGCCGGCGGCAAGGACGGCTAGGGCGAAAGCAAGAGAGCGCGCCTCGCGACCCTGTGGGTGCGAAGCGCGCTCCTGGTGCTGCGGGCTCTGCGGCCTGACGCTACTTGCGGTTCATGACCTTGAGCATGAGCCAGATGACCACGCCCATCGCTCCGACACCGCCGAGGAGGTAGAGCAGCGGCGCGACGCCGTGCATCTCGCCGAGTCCTTCGGGTCCCTCGTTGGCGACGGCCAGGCTGGCGAGGGAGGTGAGGACGGCGGCGGCGGCGGTGCGGACGGACAGCTTCATGGTTCGGCTCCTCGCGGATGCGGGCCTCATCGCGCGAGCGGTGCGGCCGGGTGGTGCGGCAATCTAGCACAAAAAGTGAGCGGCCCCCGGCGCCTCAAGGCACCGGGGGCCGCCGTTCAAGCGATGCCCGCCCTTAGTCGAGGTGGGCGATGGAACCCTGCGTGTCGGTGTCGTGCATGAAGAGCGAGCCGATCACGAAGGTCATCAGGGCGATGGTGATGGGGTACCAGAGGCCGTAGTAGATGTCGCCGGTGGCGGCCACCAGGGCGAAGGCGATGGTCGGCAGGAAGCCGCCGAACCAGCCGTTGCCGATGTGGTACGGGAGCGACATCGAGGTGTAGCGGATCTTGGCCGGGAAGAGCTCGACCAGCCAGGCGCCGATCGGCGCGTAGACCATCGTCACGTAGATGACGAGGATGACGAGCAGCAGCACCACCATGGGGGTGTTGACGCGGCTCATGTCGGCCTTGGCCGGGTACATCTTGGTCGCGGCGCCCACGGCCTTCGCCAGCTCGGCGTTCTTGGCCTTGAAGTCGGCGCCGGCGGCGTTGCCGTCGAAGCTCTGGACCACGTCAGTGCCGACCTTCATCGACGCCAGCGTGCCGGCCGGAGCCACCTCGTTGAGGTAGGGGATGCCCTTCTTGGCGAGGATCGACTTCACCTGGTCGCAGGAGGACTTGAAGGTCTTCTTGCCGATGGGGTCGAACTGGAAGGCGCAGTCGGCCGGGTCGGCCACCACGGTGACCGGGCTGGAGATCTGCGCCTCCTCGAGGCCCGGGTTGGCGTAGTGGGTCAGGGCCTTGAAGATGGGGAAGTAGGTCAGGGCGGCGATGAGGCAGCCGGCCATGATGATCCACTTGCGGCCCACCTTGTCGGAGAGTGCGCCGAAGACGATGAAGAAGGGCGTGCCGATGATCAGCGAGAAGGCCACGATCAGGTTGGCCGCCTGCGACTCGAGCTTGAGGATCTGGAGCAGGAAGAAGAGCTCGTAGAACATCCCCGTGTACCAGACCACGCCCTGGCCGGCGACGCCGCCGAAGAGGACCAGGAGCACGATCTTGAGGTTGCCCCAGCGCAGGAACGACTCGGTCAGCGGGGCGCGGGAGACCTTGCCCTCCTCCTTCATCTTCTTGAAGATCGGCGACTCGTTCAGCTGCAGCCGGATCCAGACCGAGATGCCGACCAGGATGGCGGAGAGCAGGAACGGGATGCGCCAGCCCCAGGCCTCGAAGGCCTCGGTGCCGAGCGCGAGCCGGCAGGAGAGGATGACGATCAGCGAGAGGAAGAGGCCGAGCGTGGCGGTGGTCTGGATGAAGGCCGTGAAGAAGCCGCGCTTGCCGTTGGGGGCGTGCTCGGCCACGTAGGTGGCCGCGCCGCCGTACTCACCGCCGAGCGCGAGACCCTGCAGGATGCGCATGGTGATGAGGATGATCGGGGCCGCGATGCCGATGGAGTTGTAGTTGGGCAGCACGCCCACGACCACGGTGGCGCCGCCCATCAGGAGGATGGTGACGAGGAAGGTGTACTTGCGGCCGATCAGGTCGCCGATGCGGCCGAAGACGATGGCGCCGAAGGGGCGGACGAAGAAGCCAGCGGCGAAGGCCAGCAGGGCGAAGATGAACGAGGTGGTCTCGTTGGTCGCCACGAAGAACTGCTTGGAGATGATCGCGGCCAGCGAGCCGTACAGGTAGAAGTCGTACCACTCGAAGACGGTGCCCAGCGAAGAGGCGAAGATGACCATCCGCTCTTCCTTGGTGATCCCGGCACCCTTGCCTGGGACGTTCGCCACATTCGACTCAGCCATTCGTAAATCCTCCGGATGGAGTTGGAGACAAGACGGGGGGGCCCGCGAGGTAAGTCCAAGTCCACTACCACGGGCTCATCCGGGGTTACAAGGTTATGCGCAAAGCCAGCGCGCAGAAAGAACGTGCCAAATGCAGAAAGTGCAGTGAGACAAGGTCTCCTAGTTAAATCGGTCGGATAGGTCCCCTAGGTTGAGCCTCCCGAGGCGACACGGGATTTCACCGTTCAGCAATCGTGACGCAATCGGCCAAAGGCTGGATTTCGCATCAAAAGGAGCACGCCGAGCAGCGGCAGCAATTCGACCAGGCCAGCCCACGCGAAGAGGGGAGGGGCCCGGCCGTAGCGGTCGAGGGCCAGCCCGGAGAGCTGGTAGCCGAGGGCGTTGCCGGCGCCGAAGACCACCGCCGTGTAGAGCGCCTGCCCGGTCGCCCGCAGCGGTCCAGGCACCATCCGTGACATGGCCTCGACCGAGCAGCTCCAGAAGAGGCCGAAGGTGAGGCCGTGCAGGAGTTGCAGCCCGATCACGGCGGCGGACCCCTCGGCCCGCGAGAGCAGCAGCCAGCGGACCGCCGACCCGGCGAAGACGACGGCGAAGAGCGACTTGAGCGACCAGCGGCCGTTGAGCCGTGGGAAGGCGAGCAGCACCGCCATCTCGGCCAGCACCCCGGCCCCCATCCCCAGGCCGGTGACGGCGGATGGCAGCGCGAGATCGCGCACCAGCACCCCGAAGAAGAGGTGGAAGGGGGCGCAGGCCATCCAGTGGAGCGCGCCGCCCGCCAGCAGCAGGAGCAGCCGCCGGTCGCGGAGCAGCGTCCGCACCGCCAGCCAGCCGGGCCGGTCACCGCCTGGCGGCTCGCCGCGGGGGAGCCCGCGGACGGCCAGCGCGTACCCGGCCACCAGCGAGAGGATCAGCCAGGGCACCACCGGGTCGGCCGGCCGGTCGCCGCGCCAGGCCAGCAGCGCGCCGGCCAGGAGCGCCAGCGCCGCGAAGCCGAGCGAGCCGCCCAGCCGGACGCTGGCGTACGACGTGCCGGGCGTCCGGCGCACCTGCTCCATGGTGAGCGAGTCGAGCAGCGGCACCACCGCCCGGTCGCCGAGCGACTGGACCAGCACCACCGCCCCGACCGCCAGCGGCGTCACCGCCCAGGGGAGGAAGAGGGCGGCGCAGAGCGAGACCAGCGTGGCCAGCCCGAGCGTCCGCTCCGGCGCGCCGGTCCGGTCGGCCAGCGCCGCCCAGCCGAGCGCCGCCACCGGCGCGACCAGCGGCGCCAGCATCTGCACGGTGCCGATGGCGCTCCCCGAGAAGCCGAGATCGCGCAGGTAGGGAGCGAAGTAGGGGAGGGTGGTCCCGACCGCGCCGTAATAGAGGAAGTAGATGAGGCGCAGCCGCCAAGCCGGTGCCATCTGGTAGGCTGGCACATACCATGGCGCTCGCTGGCGTGGTCCTCTGCGCCGGGCTCGGCACCCGGCTCCGTCCGCTCACCGGGCTGGTGCCCAAGCCGGCCGTGCCGCTCTGCCAGATCCCGCTCATCCGCCACGCGCTCGGCCTGCTCTCCGGCGCCGGGATCCGGCGGGTGGTCGTCAACGTCCATCACCTGCCGGAGGCGATGGCGGCGGCGGCCCGCGCCGGCGCGGACGAGCTCGACCTCGACCTCTCCATCTCTCGCGAGCCGGTCATCGCCGGCACCGCCGGCGCGCTGCGCGAGGCTGCGCCGCTCCTCTCCGGGGCCGAGGCGGTGGTGCTGCTCAACGGCGACGTCCTCTTCGACGCCGACCTCCACGCCCTGCTCAGCGCCCACCAGGCCACCGGGGCGCTGGCCACCATGGCGCTGCTCCCCATGCCAAACCGCGCCCGCTACGCCGCGGTCGAGCTCGACGAGGGCGGGCGGGTGCGCCGCATCGCCGGGAAGTTCGGGCCCGGCGGCGAGGGGCTGACGCCGTGGCACTTCCCCGGCCTGCACGTCATCGCACCCGAGCTGCTGGCGCGGATTCCGGCGACCCCCTTCGAGTGCGACGTCAACCGCGACCTCTACCCGCCGCTCATGGCCCGCGGGCTGGTGCGCGGCCTCATCACCACCGGCGCTTGGCGCGACCTCGGGACGCCCGCCACCTACCTGGCCGCCAACCTCGAGGTGGCGGCCGGACGGCTCGACCTGGCCCGCTTCGGCCTGCCCCCGCCGCGCCGCATCGCCGCGAGCGCCCGCGTCGATCCGGGCGCCAGCGTCGGCGAGGCGGTGGTGGTCGGCGAGGGATGCGTGGTGCCGGCCGGGGCGCGCGTCGATCGGGCCGTGCTCTGGCCCGGGACGCGCCTGCGCGAGGGCGAGGTGCTGGTCGATGCGGTGGCGGCCGGCGAGCTGCGGGTGGCGGCGACATGAGGCGAGCAGCAGGCTTACACCGCGACGCGCCGCTGAGGCGCCGGGCCCGGCCGGCCGGGGCTACTCGACGGTGACGCTCTTGGCCAGGTTGCGCGGCTGGTCCACGTCGGTCCCCTTCAGGTCGGCCACATGGTAGGCGAGGAACTGGAGCGGGATGCTGGTGAGCAGCGGCGCCAGCAGCGGCGTGGTCTCCGGCACGGTGATGGCCAGCTGCGCCAGCGAGGCGGCGTGGACGTCGCCCTCGCTGACCACCGCGAAGACCTGCCCGCCGCGGGCCCGCACCTCCTCCATGTTGCCGAGCGTCTTCTCGTAGGCCGGCTCGCGGGTGGCCAGCACCACCACCGGCAGCTGCTCGTCGATGAGGGCGATGGGGCCGTGCTTCATCTCGCCGGCGGCGTACCCCTCGGCGTGGATGTAGGAGATCTCCTTGAGCTTGAGCGCCCCCTCCAGCGCCACCGGGTACTGGGCGCCGCGGCCGAGGAAGAGCACGTCGCGGGCGGCGGCGCAGCGCCGCGCCATGGGGAGCACCGCCGCCTCGGCCTGCACCACCTGCTCCATGAGCTTGGGCAGGTGGCGCAGCGCCTCGAGCTGCTGGCGCGCCTGCGCCAGGGTGAGCGTGCCGCGCAGCCGCCCCAGCTTCACCGCCAGCAGGAAGAGCGCCGCCAGCTGGGTCGTGAAGGCCTTGGTGGAGGCCACGCCGATCTCCGGCCCGGCCCGCGTGAAGAGCGTGCCCCCGTCGCACTCGCGCGGGATGGCCGCCCCCACCACGTTGCAGATGGCGAAGGCGCGCGAGCCGCGAGCCCGGGCCACCTTGACCGCCGCCAGCGTGTCGGCGGTCTCACCCGACTGCGAGATGGCCAGCGTCAGCACCTTGGGCCCCACCAGCGGGTCGCGGTTGCGGAACTCGCTGGCCAGCTCCACCTCGACCGGCAGCCGGGCCAGCCCCTCGATCATGAGGCGGCCGGCCAGGCCGGCGTGCCACGAGGTGCCGCAGGCCACGATTGTGAGCCGGTCCAGCCCGCGCACCCAGCCCTCGTCGAGGGTGAGGCCGTCGAGCACCACGTCCCCCTGCTCCAGCGAGATGCGCCCGCGCAGCGTGTCGGTGACGGCCCGCGGCTGCTCGTGGATCTCCTTGTGCATGAAGTGCTTGTGGCCGTCCTTCTCGGCGGCTACCGCGCTCCAGTCGATGGTGCGCGGGGCCCGCTCCACCGGCGCGCCGGCGAGCGTGAAGAGCTCGACGCGCCCCGCGGTCAGCCGCGCCACCTCGCCCTCCTCGAGGTAGACCACCCGCCGGGTGTGCTCGAGGATGGCGGGCACGTCGGAGGCGAGGAAGTTCTCGCCCTGCCCGTGCCCGATCACCAGCGGCGAGGCGTTCTTGGCCGCCACCACCTCGCCGGGCCGGTCCTCGGCCACCACGGCGATGGCGTAGGTGCCGCGCACTCGCGCCAGGGCGGTGCGCACCGCCGCCAGCAGGTCGAGGGCGCCGGCGGCCAGCGCCGCCGCCACCAGGTGGGCGATGATCTCGGTGTCGGTCTCGGAGGAGAAGACGTGGCCGGCGGCGCCCAGCTCGGCGCGCAGCTGCAGGTGGTTCTCGATGATGCCGTTGTGGACCACCGCCACGCCCTGGTAGGCGTGCGGGTGGGCGTTCTCCTCGGAGGGTCGGCCGTGCGTGGCCCAGCGGGTGTGGCCGATGCCGGTGGTGCCGGACAGCGGCTCGAGGACCAGCCGGTCGACCAGGTTCTGCAGCTTCCCCTTGGCGCGGACCACCTTCAGGCCGGCCGGGCCGATGGCGGCGATGCCGGCCGAGTCGTAGCCGCGGTACTCCAGCTTCCGGAGCCCACCGACGATGAGCTCCACGCACTGCCTCGGGCCGACGTAGCCGACTATTCCGCACATGTTGCCGCTTATATACCGCGGGACCGGTCCGTGGTCCCAGCCGGCCGGCGCGGACGTGACCTCGGCCCCGGATCGTGCTTACCTGAGGGCCTCCCGTGGACAAGCTCAAGAGCCCCCTCGCCGCCATCCTCATCGGCGTCCTCGCCGTGGTCGCCGCCGCCTGGGTTCGCCAGCGGGCCGTGGAGCGGCTCGGCCCCGACTACGACGAGTTCGCCTACATCCCGGCCGGCTTCCGCTACGCAGAGCGGATGGTCCCGGGGCGCTGGGCGGAGATCTCCGAGGTCACCGACAACCCCGAGCACCCGGCGCTCGTGAAGCTGGCCTACGGCCTGGTGCTCAAGCAGTCCGGGGCCAAGGAGCCGGAGTGGGACCGGGTGCCGCAGGGACAGCCGCTGCAGCCGGACGCCAGGCCGGCCTTCACGGTCACCCGGACGCTCTCGGCGGTGACCGGCGTGCTGCAGGTGCTCCTCGAGGCCCTGGTCTCGCCGCTCGGCGCGCTCTGGCTGGCCTTCGACACCTACCACGCCAAGTACACGGCCCAGGCCTACGTCGAGGGGCTGCCCGGGCTGCTCGCCATGCTGGCGGTGCTCCTCTTCGAGCGGGCCATCCGGCGGCGAGAGCCGCAAGGGCTGGTGCCCTCGACGCCGACGCTGGCTGCGCCGCCGCTGCTCGGCGCGGCGTTCCTGCTCGGGCTGGCCGCGGCCGGGAAGTACCCCTACGGCGTGGTCATCGGGCTCACCTTCCTGCCCTTCCTCGTGGTGCGGGGGCACGGCCGGCCCTGGCTGCTGGCCGGGGTGGGCGCGGCCGTCGCCCTCGCCTTCTTCGCGGGCAACCCCTACCTTTGGAACGACACTATCGACCGGGTCTGGAACTCCATCGCCTTCCACTTC
This sequence comes from Anaeromyxobacter sp., assembly GCA_025360965.1. Lineage (GTDB taxonomy): Bacteria > Myxococcota > Myxococcia > Myxococcales > Anaeromyxobacteraceae > JADKCZ01. The sequence goes on from JANYBC010000066.1 coordinate 72,652, forward strand.
CAGTACACGCAGACCGAGCACGTCAAGCGCGCCGGGCTGCCCTGGTGGTACCAGCTCTACTACCTGACCCGGTCGACGCCGGTGCGCTGGCACCCCGGGGTCTTCCCCTTCGGCTGGCTCGACATGCTCCTGCTGCCGGCCGCGGCGCTCGGCGTGCCGTACGCGGCGCGCCACCGGCCGGTCTGGCTGGCCTGGGCCCTTGTCGCCCTGGCCTTCCTGCTGGTCTGGCCGACCAAGTGGCCGCAGTACACCCTGCTGGCCCGCCCGCCCCTCACCGTGCTGGCCGGGCTCGGGCTAATGGCCGTGAAGGACCGGCTGCTCGGCCGCCGGCTCGCCGATCCCTCCAGGCTCTGACCGCAACCTCGATGGCGGGTGGCTGTTTCCAACTCCCGGGCGGCCGTCTAGGATGCCCCGGCAACTCAACGGCAGTCGGAGGGGACGATGCTCAGGGCTCTGGTGGTCATGGTGTTCCTCGTGGCGGCGACGGCTCGCGCCGAGCAGGTCGGGCCGTCCGCTCCAGCGAAGCCGGAGGCGGCCCGCAAGCTCCGCATCGCCGTGCTGGACGTGCAGTACGCCGGCGCCGGCGATCGCAAGACGGTGGAGGGGCTCTCGGCGCTGCTGGCCTCCGAGGTGGCCCGCCGCCCCAACCTGACGGTGCTGGCCGGCTCCGACCTGCGGGCGCTGGTCGGCTTCGAGCGGCAGAAGGCGCTGCTGGGGTGCACCGAGAGCTCGTGCATCGCCGAGCTGGCCGGGGCGCTGGGAGTGGCCTACCTGGTCTCCAGCGAGGTCTCCAAGGTCGGCTCGACCTGGCTGCTGAGCCTGACGCTGCTCGACGCCAACAAGGCCACGGCGCTGAGCCGGCTGACGCGCAGGGCCTACTCCGACGATCAGCTCGTCGACGAGACCTCCGCCGGAGTGGACGAGCTGCTCCGGGCGCTGACCGGGGCCGGATCGCCTGCCCCGCGCAGCGCCGAGCCGCCCCGCTTCGAGCCGGCCGCGGGGCCGCCGCCGCCCGGCGACCTCATCGGCGCGAGCGCGCCCGGCTACCACCAGCACGACGGCCTCTTCCTGCGGTTCCAGCTCGGCTTCGGCGCGCTCCAGAGCACCAGCCCCAACCTGAAGCTGTCGGGCTCGGCCGGCAGCTTCGCCTTCGGGCTCGGGTTCTCGCTCACCGACAACCTGGTGCTCTTCGGCGAGGTCTACGACGACGTCAACGCCAGCCCGAGGGTGACGTTCAACGGCGTCTCCGCAACCACCAACGGCGCCGTGACCCACACCCTCGTCGCCTACGGCGCCGGTCTGGCCTGGTACGTCACCCCCTGGAACGCCTACCTGAGCGCCACCGGCGGCGTCGGCCAGGTCGAGCTCAGCTTCACCGACGCCGCGGGCGTGGTCCAGAAGAACACCAGCCAGAACGGCCCCATGGTGCGGGTCTGCCTCGGCAAGGAGTGGTGGGTCTCGACAAACTGGGGCGTGGGCGCCTCGCTCAACTTCGAGACCGGCAGCATGAAGGGCGGGGGGACCCTCCCGGCCACCTTCAGGACCACCTCCTTCGGCCTCGCCCTGAGCGCCACCTACAACTGAGCCGGGGCGCCGCCGGGCTCCTGCAGCCGGGTGCTACCCCTTCGCCTTCCCGGCGGCGCGGCGCGCCGCCCGCTCCACCTCGAGCCGCCTCGCCCACCCCTCCTTGTTCACCTGCTTGGCCCGCCCCAGCGCCAGCGCCCCGGCCGGCACCGGCTCGGTGATGGTGGAGCCGGCGGCGGTGTAGGCCCCGGCCCCGATCTCGACCGGCGCCACCAGGATCGAGTCCGAGCCGATGAAGGCGCCGTCGCCGATGCGGGTCTGGTGCTTCTGCTCGCCGTCGTAGTTGCAGGTAATGGTCCCGCAGCCCACGTTGACGCCGGCGCCGATGACGGCGTCGCCGAGGTAGGCGAGGTGGTTGGCCTTCGAGCCCTTGCCGATGCGGGTCTTCTTGGTCTCGACGAAGTTGCCGAGGTGGACCCCCTCGGCCAGCTCGGAGCCGGGCCGGATGCGCGAGAAGGGGCCGAGGACGGAGCGGGCGCCGACCGTGGCCGGCCCCTCGATCACCGTGTAGGGCTTGACCGTCACCCCCTCCGCCAGCACCGCGTCGGCCAGGATCGAGCCCTGGCCGAGGCGGCACCCGGCGCCGATGCGGGTGGCGCCGCGCAGCCGCACGTCCGGCTCGATGACCACGTCGGCGGCGATCTCCACCTCCTCGTCGCAGAGGAACCGGTCCGGGTCCTCCAGGGTCACGCCGGCCTTCATCAGCGCCGAGGCCCGGCGCCGCTGCAGCACGCGCCCCGATCGCGCCAGCTCCTCCAGGTCGTTGACGCCCGAGGCCTCGAGCGGATCGACCTCGACGGCCACGGCCGGCTCACGCTTCGCCGCCAGGGCGACGAGGTCGGTCAGGTAGAACTCACCCTGGGCATTCCCCGAGCCGACCCGGGCCAGCGCCCTCCAGAGGAAGCCGGCGTCGCCGCAGTAGAGGCCGGCGTTGACCTCGCCGATGGCCCGCTGCGCCTCGCTGGCGTCCTTCTCCTCGACGATCCCCGCCGGCGTGCCGCCCTCGCCGCGCAGCACCCGGCCGTACCCGCGCGGCTCGGCCAGGTTCATGGTGGCGAAGGCGAGCGGGGCCTGGGCGCGGGCGCGGGCCTTGACCACGCGCAGCAGCGTGGCCGCGGAGAGCAGCGGCGTGTCGCCCGAGAGGATGGCGATGGGGCCGGTCACGCCCCGCAGCGCGGTGCGCGCGGCCAGCACGGCGTGGGCGGTGCCGCGCTGCTCGGCCTGCACCGCGAAGCGCAGCGGCGCTCCGGGGAGGGCGGCGCGGAGGGCGGCCTCGACCGCCTCGGCCTGGTGGCCCACCACCACCACCACCGGGGAGGCGCCGGCCTCGAGCGCGGCGCGGATGGGGAACCAGGCCAGCGGCTTGCCGGCCAGCTGGTGGAGCACCTTGGCGATGCGAGACTTCATGCGGGTCCCCTGGCCGGCGGCGAGGACCACGGCGGCGAGCGGTGCACGGGAGGTACGAGTCGTCATGGGGAGGGAGTTTCGGCCATGGGTGAGGCGCGGGCAAGGCCGCCGGGCGGGCCGGCCTTCCGGCCGAGGCGCCGAGGGGGTCCGCGGCGGGCGCCGTTCCTGATACCCTCGCCGCCATGTGGACCGTGCCGGAGAGGGACACCTTGGCGCTTCCGGCCGTCGAGGCGGCGCTGGAGCGGGCCTGCGGGCTCACCTTCACGGCCGGGGTCGGGGCGGCCATCGCCGCCGCGGCCCGCCGCGCCGCCCGCGAGCTCGGCCTGGCCGCCGAGCCCTTCCTCTCCCGGCTCCTCGAGGGCGAGCCGGCGGCGGTGACGGCGCTGGTCGAGCAGGCCGTGGTGCAGGAGACCTACTTCTACCGCCACCCCGAGCAGTTCCACGCCCTGGCCAGCCACCTGGCGGGCCACCCGCTCGATCGACCCGTCTCGGCCTGGTCGGCCGGCTGCGCCACCGGCGAGGAGGCCTACACGGTGGCCATGGTGCTGAGTGACCTCGGCCGGCCCCCCGGCCTCGACCAGGTCCTCGGCACCGACGTCTCGGCGCGGGCCATCGAGGTCGCGCGCCAGGGGGTCTACGGCGAGTGGTCCCTGCGCCAGCTCCCCCCCGCGCTGCGCCGCCGCCACTTCGACGCCGGTCCGGACACCGTCCAGGTCAAGGAGCCGCTGCGCCGGCCGGTCCGCTTCGAGCGGCACAACCTCCTCAACCGCCCGCCGTCCGGCGCCCCCTTCGACGTGGTGATCTGCCGCAACGTGCTGCTCTACTTCAGGCCGGAGGCGGCCAGGGCCCTGTTCGGCCGGCTCCACGCCGCGCTCCGCCCCGGCGGGCTGCTGCTGGTCGGCCCGATCGAGGAGTCGCTGGCGGCCGGGCTGGCCTTCGACCGGCTCGACGAGCCCGGGTCCGGCCTCCTGCGCCGCCCGATGGCACGGCGCGAGCCCGCAGCGTCGCGAGGTGCGCCATGAGGGTCCTGCTCGTCGACGACACGCGGACCCTGCTCTCGCTGGTCCAAGTCTACCTGATGGGCTGGCACATCGAGTTCCACGAGGCCAAGGACGGCCTGGAGGGGCTGGCCAAGGCCAAGGAGCTCAAGCCGGCGCTGGTGGTGACCGACGTGCGCATGCCCGGGATGGACGGCTTCGAGCTCTGCGCCGCCATCCGCGCCGACGAGGAGCTCCACGACCTCCCGGTGGTGCTGCTCACCTCGCTCAACGACGAGACCAGTCGCAAGAAGGGGCGGCTGGTCGGGGCCAGCGCCTTCCTCACCAAGCCGGTCTCGGTCGACGAGCTGCGACAGACCGTCGGCACCTTGCTCAAGCTTCCGACGAGGAGCTGACCCGTGCCTGACGGTCCTGCCCCGCCGGTCGACTTCGACGAGCTGCAGCGCCGGCTCGACGAGGTCGAGGCCCAGCTGGGCGAGGCCCCACGCGGCGGTGACCGGCGGCGCGCCCTGATGGCGGAGCGGGCGCGCGCCCTGGCCGCCCCGCGGGAGGCGGTGAGCGAGGACGCCCTGCCGCTGCTCGTCTTCACGCTCGGTGGAGTGAGCCACGCCGTCGAGGTGGAGGCCGTGGTCCAGGTGCTGGAGGCGCGCGGGCTGCAGCGGCTGGTGGCCACGCCCCCGTGGCTGCTCGGGGCGCTGGTGGCCCGCGGCCGGGTGGTCCCGGTGCTCGACCTGCGGCGGCGGCTCGGCCTGGCTCGCGGGCTGGGCGACCTCGGCAAGGTACTGGTGGTGGAGCACGACGGCGAGCTGGTCGGGATCGCCGTCGAGGGGCTGGAGGGGCGGCGCGACGTGGCGAGGCGCACGCTGAGCGAGGCGGCCTCCCCCCTGCGCTGGCGAGGCGCCGACGGCCTGGCCGTGCTCGAGCTCTCGGCGCTGCTGGCGCCGCGGGGCCTGGGGTAGCGCATGGACCCCGGGCTGCTGCGCCAGGTCTGGCCCATCTTCTCGGTCGAGGCGCGGGAGCAGCTCGCCGTGATCGGCGGTGGCCTGCTCCAGCTGGAGGCCGCACCGGGGCGGGTGGCGCTGCTCGACCCGGTGCGCCGCACCGCCCACAGCCTCAAGGGCGCGGCCGCCAGCCTCGGGCTCACCGCCGTGGAGCGGCTGGCCCACGCCCTGGAGGGCGCCCTGGCCGGCTACGATCCGGGCGAGGGGCTGCGCGCCGAGGTGGTGCTGGCCTCCCTCGACGCGCTCGAGGCGATCGAGGAGGCGCTGGTGGCCGGCGACGCCGGGCGTCCCCCCGAGGTGGCCGGTCTGGAGCCGCTGCTGTCGGCGCTGGCGTCGGTCTCCGGGGTCGGGCGCCCCCGCCTCGTCGGCGCCCGCCCGGCGCCGGTGATGCCCGCGCCGCCCGCGCCGGAGCGGACCCCGTCGCCGTCGCTGCTCGAGCCGCTCGAGGCGATGGAACGAGACCTGGCCAGGCTGCTGGCGCCGGCCGATGAGGCCGGGCGGTCTGCGGCCCGCGCCGACGTGGAGGCGCAGGTCGAGCGCCTGCTGGAACGTATGCCGGCCGACGTCCGGCCGCTGGCGCTGCGCGTCGCCGGAGGCGTGGGTCGGCTCGGCGCCCCCGGGCCGGCCGGCGCTCGCGCTGCCGCCGCCCTGGCCGGGGACCTGGTGGAGCTGCGCGAGCGGCTCGAGAGCGGCGTGGCGCCCCCGCCGGAGGTGGCGGTCCGCCCCGGGCCGGCGCACGGCGACCGCTCGCTCCGGGTCCTGGCCTCCACCCTCGACGGCCTCGCACATCGCGTCGAGCAGCTCCTGCTCGGCGGGGCCAGGCAGGCCCGCCGGATCCGCGAGGTCGGTGGGCTCGAGGCCTCGGCGCGCGAGGCCATGCGGCGGCTCGACCAGGCCCTCCAGGCGCTGCGCGTCACCGGCGCCGACCAGGAGCGGGCCGCCATCGAGGCGGCGCTGGCCGAGCTGCGCGGGCTGGCGTCCGGGCTGCGGAGCATGGCGCGAGAAGGGCTGAGCGAGTTTGAGCAGCAGCGGCTCACCGGGGCCCTGCTGCGCGACGACCTGCGGGCGCTGCGCATGGTGCCGGCCGCCGTCATGCTCGAGCCGCTCCGGGTGGCGGTGCGCGAGCTGAGCGGCCGGCTCGGCCGGCCGGTCGAGCTGACCCTGGACGGCGCCGAGGTCCGCATCGACCGGCGCCTGGCCGACGAGCTGCGCGACCCGCTCCTCCACCTGGTGCGCAACGCCGTGGGCCATGGCATCGAGCGGGCCGAGGTGCGCGCCGCCGCCGGCAAGCCTCCGGCGGGGCGGCTCACGGTCCGCGTCGTGCCGCGGGGCGGCCGCGTCGGCCTGGTGGTCGAGGATGACGGCGGTGGGCTCGACCTGGCCGCCATCCGGTCCCGGGCGGCCGAGCGCGGTCTGGTGGGCGACGAGCCGGAGAGCCTCTCCGACGCGGCGCTGGCGCGCCTCATCTTCACGCCGGGCTTCTCCACCGCCAGCCAGGTGACCGCGGTCTCGGGGCGCGGGGTGGGGCTCGATGTGGTGCTGGAGGCCGTGACCCGGCTGGGCGGCGCCGTCGACGTCCGCTCCGAGCCGGGCCGCTCGACCTGCTTCGACCTCGACCTGCCGTTGACGCTCTCGGCCTCGGCCGCCATCCTGGTGCGGGTGGCCGGGGACCTGGCGGCGCTGCCGGCCGACGCCGTGGAGCGCGTGGTGCTGCTCGGGCCACGGGACCTGGCGGTCGCACCGGACGGCGCCACGGCGCGGGTCGGCGACGCCGTGTTGCCGCTGGTCTCGCTGGCCGCGCTGCTCGGCCTGTCGGCCAGCCCGCCGCACGCCGCGCTGCAGCCGGCCCTGCTGCTGGCGGTCGGGCCGCGCCGCGCCCTGGTGACGCCCGACGAGGTGCTGGGGCAGCAGGAGCTGGTGGTCGGCTCGCTCGGGGCGGTGACGGCCGGGCTGCCGCACCTTATCGGCGCGGCCGTGCTCGACGACGGGAGGATGGTCGGCCTGCTCAACCCGGCCGAGCTGCTGCGGCGGGTCCCGGCGGCGGGGCGAGTCCCCCGGCCGAGAGGACCTCGCGTCCTGGTGGCGGACGATGCGCAGACCACCCGCTCGGCCATGAAGGGGCTCCTCGAGGAGGCCGGCTTCGAGGTGGTGGTGGCCGAGGACGGGGCCCAGGCGCTGAGGCTGGCGGCCGAGCTGGTGCCGGCGGTGGTGGTGACCGACGTCGAGATGGTGCGGGTCGGCGGCCTGGAGCTGGCGCGCCGCCTCAAGGCCGATCCGCGGCTGCGCTCGGTGCCCGTGGTGATGGTGACCTCGCTCGAGTCGCCCGAGGCGCGCGCCGCCGGGCTGGCCGCCGGGGCCGACGCCTACCTGGTGAAGCGCGAGGTGGCGCGCGACGAGCTGGTGGCGCTGCTGCGACGGCTGGCCGGGGCGGCGGAGCGGTGATCGGCGCGGGGCCACCGGGAGAGCTCTCCGACGAGCTGGTGGCGGCCGCTGGCGAGGCGCTGGCCCGCGCGGTCGGGCTCTCGCTCTCGGCCGGGCTGCAGGGCCCGCTCGGCCTGGCGGTGAAGGCGGCGGCGCTGGAGCTGGGGATCCCGGCGGCGGCGCTGGCGGCGGCGGCCGCGGCCGGGGAGCGGCCGGCGCTCGAGCTGCTGGCCGAGCACGCCGTCATCGGCGAGACCGCGCTCTGGCGCCGCGCCGAAGGGCTGGTGGCGCTGGCCGCCGAGCTGGTCGACCGGGTGCCGCCGCTCCGGGCCTGGAGCGCCGGCTGCGCCACCGGCGAGGAGGCCTACAGCCTGGGGCTGGCGCTCCTCGACGCCGGCCGCGATCGCGAGGAGGATCGGATCCTCGGGACCGACCTCTCGGCGCGGGCGCTGGCCAGGGCCTGGGTGGGGGCCTACGGGGCGCGGGCCACGCGCAAGCTGCCCCGGGAGCTGGCGGAGCGCTGGCTGCGGCCGACCGACCACGGCGCCCAGGTCGACGGGCGGCTGCTCCGGCTCTGCCGCTTCGAGCGGCACAACCTGCTCGACCCGGCCCCGGGCGATCACTTCGACGCCGTGATCTGCCGCAACGTCCTCATTTACTTCGACCCGGCGGTGGCGGCCTCGGCGCTGGTCCGGCTGGCCGGGGCGGTGGCGCCGGGCGGCTGGCTGCTGCTCGGACCGGTCGAGCTGCCGCTGGCGGGCGGGCTCGGCTTCGAGTGGGTGGAGCGCGCCGGGGCGACGCTGCTGCGGAGGCCAGTCGCGGCGTCGCCCAATCGCGACGGGGCCGGCAGCTGGTGGCCCCGTCGCAAGACCTGAGGCGCGCCTCCCACTCCTGTGTTGCCCGGCCTGAAGACCGCGCTACAGGCCGCTTACCCGATCGAGATGCCGAGCCGGCCTTCGATCTGCACGCCCTTCTTCTCTTCGAAGGTGCCGGTCGGATCCGGGATCTTGTAGGTGTGCTGCATCGCCCCCACCTCGCCGAAGGCCCCGATGCCGAAGAGGCCGAAGCCGATGCCGAGCGCGCCGCCCCAGGTGAACTTGGCCGGCTTGGCCTTGAGCGAGGTGACGCCGACGATGCCGCGCAGGTAGAGCGGGAAGAGCGGCGGCGAGACCACCACCATGCCGCGCAGGTCGACGTCGAACTTGGAGCCGCCGGCCGAGTAGCTGGCGCTGACGTCGCCGAGGTTGGCCAGCGCCCCGACCTGGAGCTTGAGCATGTCGGTGAAGCCGTAGCCGAGGGTGGCCATGAGGTTGGTGGGGATGCGCTCGGTCGAGCCGATGCCGGCGCGGACACCCGAGCCGACCGAGCCTTCGAAGTGGAGGCCGCCGGCGCGGGCCGCGAGCGGGGAGGCGAGCAGCGCGAGGGTGAGCAGGGCGAGCGAGATCCGTCTCATGAGGCCTCCAGCGGCGTGGGTGGCCGGCGTGGCGCCGGCGAGGGCCGCGATGATACGCCAACCAGATCGGCGGCCGGAAGCTTCGATGGGGTGGTGTGGGTCGGGGTGGACGCGCGGCCTACACCGCTCCCCGCCGAGGCTCCGCGCTCACTCGACGACGGTGGCCTCGTTGACGAAGTACTCGGTCTCGCCGAAGCAGCTGGTCGGCAGGCCGAGGTGCTGTGTGTACTTGACCCCGACGCGCTTGCCGAGCGACCTGTTGAGCTGCGCCGCCACGGCGTCGCTGCGGATCGAGAAGTAGAACTTCTCCGGGATGGCGCCCGGCATGGTCACCATGGCCAGCTCCCCCTCCCACGTCTTGCAGACCCAGCCCTTTCTCGAGAGCTTCTGGACGTAGCCGACCCGCTCCCCCTCCGAGTAGTTCCAGGTGAGCACCCCCCAGGTGTAGGCGGCCAGCAGGCCGGCACCGAGGAGCAGCGCGAGCAGCAGCGAGACGAGGGCCTTGCCTGAGGAGGTCATGTTCACGGGGCGAAGGAGACCACGAACCGCGCCGCCATTCCAGCGCCGCGCATGCTGCCACCGGTCAGCGGCCCGAGCCGTCCCCGCCTGTCACGTCGACCGGTGACCGGTCTCCTGATAGAGACGCACCCCGTAGCGCCTGGCCACCCCGGAGGTCCACCGTGCCGCTCCCCCGCCCGCCCCGACGCCTCGCCTCGCTCGCCCTCTCCCTCACGCTCGCCCTCCCGGCCGCCGCCGGGGCGCGGGAGCGGACCGAGCTCCCCGCGGCGCTCACCTGGAACCTCGAGGACCTGTTCAAGACCGAGGCCGACTGGGTCAAGGCCCGCGAGGCGCTGGCCGCGCAGATCGCCGCGCTCCCGGCCCACCGCGGCCACCTCGGCGACTCGGCCGAGGCGCTCTACCGGGCGCTCGACGCCCGCGCCGCCGCGCAGCTCGCCCTGAGCCGGGTCTACGTCTACGCCGAGTCGCGGACCAACGAGGACCTGCGGGCGGCCCGCCCGCGCGAGCTGATGCAGGCGGCGCAGCGGCTCGACGTCGATCTGGGGACCGCGGTGGCCTGGATGCGCCCCGAGGTGCTGGGGATCGAGGCCAGCAGGCTGCGCGGCTTCGTCGCCGCCGACCCGCGGCTGGCACAGTGGAAGGTCTACCTCGAGGAGGTGCTGCGCTGGCAGCTGCACACCCTGTCGTCCGGCGAGGAGAAGCTGCTGGCCAACGCGGCCAACCTCACCGACGCCGGGGCCAACGCCTACTCGATCCTCAAGGACGCCGACCTGCCGTACCCGACGGTGACGCTCTCCACCGGGAAGCAGGTGCGCCTCGACCAGTCCGGCTTCCAGCTGGCCCGGGCCTCGACGGTGAAGGCCGACCGTGACCTCGCCTTCGAGAAGTTCTTCGGCGCGCTCCAGGGGTACGCACGGACCTTCGGCACCACGCTCGACGCGCAGGTCAAGGGTCACCTCTTCACGGCGCGCAACCGCAAGTTCGGCAGCACGCTCGAGTCGTCGCTCTTCAGGAACAACGTCCCCACCTCGGTCTACACGCAGCTCCTCGCCGACGTGCGCCGGAACCTCCCCACGCTCCACCGCTACCTGAAGCTGCGCCAGAAGATGCTCGGGCTCGAGCAGCTCCGCTACCAGGATCTCTACGTGCCGGTGGTCGGCAAGGTGGAGCTCAGCTACACGCCGGAGCAGGCCCAGGCCCTGACCCTGGAGGCCTTCGCGCCGCTCGGAAAGGAGTACGTCGCCGCCCTGAAGGCCGGCTACCAGCAGCGCTGGACCGACTACCTCCCCACCACCGGCAAGCGCTCCGGCGCCTACTCGACCGGGGTCTACGGCGTGCACCCCTACCAGCTGCTCAACTTCAACGGGCAGTACGATGACCTCTCGACGCTGGCCCACGAATCGGGCCACTCGATGCACACCTGGCTCGCCAACAAGGCGCAGCCCTTCGCGACCGCCGACTACCCCATCTTCGTGGCCGAGGTCGCCTCGACGCTCAACGAGGCGCTGCTGCTCGACCTCATGGTGGGCAGGGCCAGGGACGACGCCACCAGGCTGGCGCTGCTCGGCAGCCGGCTCGACACCCTGCGCACCACGCTCTTCCGCCAGGCCCTCTTCGCCGAGTTCGAGCTCAAGCTCCACGAGGCGGCCGAGAAGGACCAGCCCATCACCGGCGAGACGCTGAGCGCGCTCTACCTGCAGATCGTCCGCGAGTACTACGGCCACGCCCAGGGGATCTGCCAAGTCGACGACCTGATCGGCGCCGAGTGGACCTTCATTCAGCACTTCTATTACGACTTCTACGTCTTCCAGTACTCCACCAGCATGGTCGCCTCCTCCTCGATCGCCGCGCGCATCCTCGCCGAGGGCAAGCAGGGGAAGACCGCGGCGCGCGACGCCTACCTGGCCATGCTCTCGGCCGGTGGCGCCCGCTTCCCCATGGACCTGCTCAAGTCGGCCGGCGTCGACATGAACAGCAGCGCGCCGTTCGAGGCCGCCATGAGGGAGATGAACGCCACCATGGACCAGATGGAGAAGCTCCTGGACCGCCAGGCCAAGGCGAAGAAGTAGCCGGTCGGCTCAGCGGCTCAGCGGCTCGGCGGCTCGGCGGCTCGGCTCAGCGGCGCGCGCGGGGTGCGCGGGGTGCGCGGGGTGCGCGGCGCACGGCCCGGCGGGCGGGGGCGGCGCGCCAGGTCCCGGTGCGGCCGCCCCGCTTCTCCAGCAGCTCGACGCGCTCCAGCACCATGCCCTGCTCGTACCGCTTCAGCATGTCGTAGGCGGTCAGGCAGGCGGTGGCGGCGGCGGTGAGCGCCTCCATCTCCACGCCGGTCCGGTCGACGGTCCGGACGGTGGCCACCGCCTCGACTCCGCGCGGGGTGAGCCGCACCGTCATCTCCACCGCCGACAGCGAGATGGGGTGGCAGAGTGGGATGAGGTCCGGCGTCCGCTTGGCCGCCATGACCCCGGCCAACCGCGCCGCCGCCAGCACGTCGCCCTTCTCCACCTCGCCGGCCCTGACCCGATCCCGGGTGGCCTTCGACATGCTGAGCAGGGCCCGCGCCACCGCCACCCGCTCGGTGGGGGGCTTGGCGCCGACGTCGATCATCCTCACGGGGGCCTCGCTCCTTCAGTGGCCGGCGAGGAACCGCTCGGCGTCGATGGCCGACATGCAGCCGGTCCCGGCCGCCGAGATGGCCTGCCGGTAGTTCGGGTCGGCCACGTCGCCGCAGGCGAAGACGCCCTTCACGCTGGTGGCGGTCGAGGGGGCCCTCACCGTGAGGTAGCCGACCTCGTTCATGTCGAGCTGCCCCTTGAAGAGGGCGGTGTTGGGCTCGTGCCCGATCCCCATGAAGAGCCCCTGCACCTTGAGCTGGCGGGTGGTGCCGTCGACGGTGCTCTTGAGCTTGAGGCCGGTCACCGCCTTGCCGTCGCCCAGCACCTCGTCGACCGCCGAGTTCCAGACCATGGTGATCTTGGGGTTCTCCAGGGCCTTGCGCTGCATGATCTTGGAGGCGCGCAGCTCGCCGCGGCGGTGGATGAGGTGGACCCTGGTGGCGAACTTGGTGAGGAAGGTCGCCTCCTCGACGGCGGTGTCGCCGCCGCCCACCACCGCCACCTCGACGTTCTTGAAGAAGAAGCCGTCGCAGGTGGCGCAGGCCGAGACCCCGCGCCCCTGGTACTGCTTCTCCGAGGGGATGTTGAGCCACTTGGCGGTGGCGCCGGTGGAGACGATGACGGCGTCGGCGGTGTACTCCTCGGCCTCGACCCAGAGCCGGAAGGGGCGCTTCGAGAGGTCGACGCGGGTCACCTCGGCCGGGACGTAGCGGGTGCCGAACCGGGTGGCCTGCTTCTTCATCTCCTCCATCAGCGCCGGCCCCATCACGCCGTCGGGGAAGCCGGGGAAGTTCTCCACCTCGCTGGTGATGGTGAGCTGGCCGCCGGGCTGGAACCCCTCGAACATGAGCGGCTGGAGCGTGGCGCGGGCGGCGTAGATGGCGGCGGTGTAGCCGGCCGGGCCGGAGCCGATGATGACGACCTTCTCGTGCTGGGCCATGGTGGTCTCTCCCGATGGTGCTGCAGGGTTCTAGCCCCTGTGAGCCCGCCTGTCACCGCACGGTTCACGCCCAGCCCCACTCTGGTATCGTCGCGCCGCATGGATGCCGCCACACTGCGCGCCTGCCCGCTCTTCCAGACGCTCTCCTCCGAGCAGCTGGGGCGGGTCGCCGCCATCGCCTCCCGCCGGGAGGTCCCGGGAGGGACGGCCATCTTCGTGGAGGGGGCGGTCGGCGACGAGATGTACGTGGTCATCTCCGGGCGGGTCCGCATCTCGAAGAAGGTGAAGGGGGTGGGCGAGGAGGCGCTGGCCATCCTCGAACCGGGCGCCTACTTCGGCGAGATGGCGATGATCGACGACTCGCCGCGCAGCGCCGACGCGCTGGCCCATACAGGCTGCGTGCTGGCCGTGGTCCGGCGCGACGAGATGGAGCAGCTGATGTTCGTCGACAAGGACCTGGCCTACGTCGTGCTCTGGACCTTTGTGCGGACGCTCTCGGAGCGGCTTCGCGAGATGAACGAGAAGATCCAGGGCTTCTTCGCCATGACCGGGCCGTTCCGCTAGCGTTCCGGTGACTCGCCGGGCTCGCCGGGCTCAGGGGGCTCACTGGGCTGACTGGGCTGACTGGGCTGACTGGGCTGACTGGGCTGACTGGGCTGACTGGGCTGACTGGGCTGACTGGGCGGCCGCGGGCTCGCCTCCTGCGGGGCGGTGACGCTGACGTGGGACCGGCGGTAGGGGGTCTTCATGGCCTTGGTGTCGATCGCCAGGGAGGCGTCGCGTTGCCGCAGCTCGAGGCGGGTCCGGCCGAAGGCCAGCGCCGTGCCCACCTCCACCCGCGCCTCGGTGATGGGCCTGTCGTCGACGAAGGTGCCGTTGAGGCTTCCCAGGTCGACCACCCAGAGCTCGCCGCCGCGCCGCTCAATGAGGGCGTGCATGTTCGAGATCCACGGATCGTCGATCTGGACGTTGGCCTCCAGCGACCGCCCGATCACGATCGGGACGTCCGGGACGGCGAAGCACGCTCCGGCGCAGGGTCCGCTGAGCACCACGAGATCGACCACGGCGGCCTCTGGGAAGGTTCAAAAGCCATGCTAGCATGGCCGCCGAAACGCTCATGGACCGTCCACACTCGCCAGACTGGGCCGGGCCCGAGGAGGTGCGCGTCGTGCCAGCGCCCTCCGAGGTGGAAGGCCGGGTGCTCGGCGGGCGATATCGGCTGGTGCGCAAGCTCGGCAGCGGGGGGATGGGCTCGGTCTGGCTCTGCGAGCATGTGGCGCTGGGGCGGCGCTGCGCCCTCAAGGTCCTGAGCGCCGAGCGAGCCGCCAACCCCGAACTCCTCAAGCGCTTCCTCCAGGAGGCCCGCGCCGCCAGCGGCATCACCCAGGAGAACGTGGTCGAGGTCTTCGACTCCGGCGAGGACGCGAGCGGCGAGCAGTTCTACGTGATGGAGGTGCTGGACGGCCGCAGCCTCGGCCAGGTGCTGCGCGAGGACGGCCCGCTGCCGGTGGGGCGGGCCCTGAACCTGCTGGAGCAGGTCTGCAGGGCGCTGGCCGCGGCCCACGGGCGCGGCGTGGTCCACTGCGACGTCAAGCCGGACAACGTCCTGATCCAGCGGCTGCCCGACGGCCGCGAGCGGGCCAAGCTCATCGACTTCGGCATCTCCCGCCTACCCGACGCGGGCCGGCTGACCCGCGAGGGAGAGGTCATCGGCACGCCCGAGTACATGTCGCCGGAGCAGGCGGCCGGCGACCCCGTCGACGCGCTCACCGACGTCTACGCCGCCGGCGTGCTGGGCTTCGAGCTGCTCACCGGCTGCCTGCCGCTGGTCGGGCCGACCGCCATCGCCACCCTGGTGGCGCACCAGACCACCATCCCCGATCCGCCCGGCCGGCGCCGCCCTGGCCTGGGGCCGGCGGTCGACCGGCTGGTGCTGCGCGCGCTGGCCAAGCGCCCGGCCGACCGGTTTCCTTCGATGCAGGCCATGGCGGACGAGGTCATGCGGGTCGGGCTGCTCTCCAGCCGGCCGGCGGCCGACCAGCGGAGCGCGCTGGCGCCGGGCCAGGTGACGACCTTGCCGCTGCCGGCCACGCCGTCGGCGGCCTTCAGCTGGCAGGCTCCGCCTACGGCGCGCGCGCGGGCGGGCCGCCTGGGGCGCTGGCCGGGGCCGGCCCTGGCGCTGCTCGGGCTCTCCCTGGTCGCGGTGGCCGCCGCCCTGGCGGTCGGGCAGTGGACGCGGCCGGTGCCGGTCCAGGAGCCGGCCCCGGTCTCGCCGGCGGTGCGCCCGGTGGCCGAGGAGCCGCCGCCCCCGATGGTCCCTCGACCCATCGACGAGCAGCCCGCCGCGCCGGGCCGGTCGGCCCGTCCGTCCCGCCCGCCCGCCGAGCCGCCTGCGCACGACCCGTACGCGCCCGGCGAGACCCTCAAGGCAGATCCCTTCCGATGAACCGCGCCCTGCTCATCGCCGGCGCCGCCCTGGCGCTCCTGCTGGCGGCGCCGTCCCGGGCCGCCGACGAGGTCGCCGAGGCGCGGGCCCACTTCGAGGCGGGGAGCAGGCTCTACCGGGCCGGAAAGTTCCGCGACGCCATCGTCGAGTTCGACGCGGCGTACCGGATCAAGCCGCACGGCGCCATCCACTACAACGTGGCCCAGTGCCGCGAGAAGCTGGAGCAGTGGCCAGAGGCGCTGCAGAGCTACCAGGACTACCTGCGCGAGGTGGCCGACGCCCGGGATCGGGCCGCGGTGCGCGCCACCATGGGGCGCATCGAGCGGAGGCTGGCGGCCGCCGGCGTCCAGGCGCTGCTGATCTACACCGATCCGCCCGGCGCGGCGGTCCGGCTCGACGGCAAGGCGCGGGGCCGGACGCCGTACCACGTCACGCTGGCGCCCGGGGTCTACCGGGTGTCGCTGACGCTCAACGGCTTCGCGCCCGAGGAGCAGGAGGTGGAGATCAACATGGCCGGAACGCGCCTGGTCGACGTGGTGCTGCAGTCGCGGGCGCCGGCGGCGGCACGCCCAGGCGCGAACCCTGCGGCGTCGGTCGCTGCGCCTTCCACCGTTCCGTCCAGGTCGCCGTCCACGGCCCCGGCTGCTGCGCCGGCCATTGCGCCGGCCCGGGCCTTGGTCACTTCGCCGACCTCGTCGTCCCCTTCGCCGTCGGCGGCCTCCGCGCCAGCTGGTTCGCCCGCCGCTGCGACCTCGGCGCCGCCCGACCTGGCGGCGAGGCCGGCCACTGCCCAGCCGGAGGCCCTGTCACCGGCGCCGCCGCCAGCGCCGCCATCGCCGGGGAAGGCGCGCGTCGCCATGTGGGTGGCGGGAGGCGTGGCCGTGGCCGCCGGGATCGCCGGGGCGGCCTACGGCGTCTCCGCCAGCCGGAAGTCTGCGACGCTCCGTGACGGCAACGTCCACGCCGACGCCGCGGCGCTCGCCAGGGACGCCCGGCAGAACGCCTCGACCGCCAACGTACTCTACGGGATCTCCGGGGTGGCGGCCGCGGCCGGGGTCACGCTCTTCTACCTCGAAGGGAAGTTCTGATGCGCCGCGCCCTGCTCCTCTGCCTGGCGGTGGCCGCCGCGTCGGCCGCCTGCACCGTCCACCTGGAGGGGGCGGCCTGCCGCGTCCCCGGCACCACCGGCGACTGCCCGGCCGGCCAGGCCTGCGGCACCGGCTCGACCTGCAGCCTGGCGGCGACGGCCTGCACGCCATGCGTGGCCGGGGCCGTCGAGTGCCGCGCTGGCTCCATCGACGTCATGACCTGCAGCGCTGGCAGCGACCCGGCCTGCGGCACGTGGATCGTGGCGACCGCCTGCCTGGCCGGGCTGCAGGCCTGCCACGCGCCGACGGTCGGAGCTCCGATCTGCGTCTACCTGGAGGGGGCGGCCTGCAGCGTCACCGGGACCACCGGCGGCTGCCCGCCAGGCCAGGCCTGCGGCACCGGGCGGACCTGCAGCGTGGCCGCGGCGGGGTGCACACCCTGCGTGAACGGCACCAGGACCTGCCAGGGCGGCAGCACCGACGTGAAGAGCTGCAGCGCGGCGGTCGACCCGGCCTGCGGGACGTGGACAGTAGCGACCGCCTGCCTGGCCGGGTTGCAGACCTGCCATGCTCAGCCGGTCGGAGATCCGACCTGCGTCTATCTGGAGGGGGTGGCCTGTAGCGTCCCCAGGGCCACGACCGGCTGCCCGCCCGGCCAGACCTGCGGCACCGGGCTGACCTGCGTCTGCGACGCCTGGACCGTCGTCCCGGGCGGAAGCGCCGAGGCCTGCACCAGGCCATCGATCGCCGCCGCCATCGCCGAGGCCGTGAAGTTCCCTGCCGGGCTGGTGCACCTCGGCGGCGCCTCGCCTGCCACCTACGGAAACGAGCTCGACGACGCGGCGCCCATCCTCATCCCGGCGGGCGTGACGCTGGTCGGGGACGACGCGATGCCGGCGTCGGGCACCAACCGGATCATCGCGGTGCGGGGGCCGGGGCCGGAGGGGCTGGTGGTGCAGCCGGGCGCCGTGGTCCGGGGGGTGGCCGTGCAGCGTGGCGCCGCAGCCGCCAACGAGCTCACCGTCGGCGTGCTGCTGCCGGGCGGCGCGGCGGCCGGCGGAGCTGCGGCCGGCGGCAACACCCTGGTGGCGGTGCGGATCGATGCGGCGGGGTTGGGCGGTGCGTTCGGCGTGGGGCTGCGCGTCGCCGGCGGCAATGTGGTCGCCGGCGCCAACACCATCGCGGTGAGCGACGTGCTGGTGAAGGGTGCGACCGTGGCCGGGCTGGAGGTCAACCGGCTCGGCGCCGGCGACGTGGTGATCGTGACCGGCTCCGTGTTCGACTCGAACCACGTCGGCGTCAGTTTGTTGAAGGGGGATCTGGTGCTGCGGGCGACGACAGTGAAGAGCAGCGGCTGGGAAGGGGTGGTGGCTGCCACCGGGACGCCGGGCCAGACCAGCCTGGCGCTCGTCGACGCCTTGATCTCCTGGAACGGACGCGGCGGGGTGCGCCTCTCGGTCAACGACAAGCTCTCGGTGACCGGGACGAGGGTGTGCGGGAATGCGGGGTACAGTAGGTCTCCACCTGGGGCGACGCGATCAGTTGGAGGGGTCTTCGTGGTCGGCGACCCGCCAGCCACACTCGCATTCCAAGGAAACGTCATTCACGACAACGGCGGGGATCAAGTCTTGGTTGGCGCCTCAGGGAGCAGTTGGAATCTGACTGGTGCTACTTCGAGCCTATGTCCCGTGGCCGCTCGAAACGTCTTCGCCAAGTACGTTGCACCGGGCGTTGGAGTTGCTGCGGTCGGTGCATCGGTGGTCGCCCTATTCAACTCTTGGGGAAGCGCATTTCCGATAGTCGACCGGGATTTCGTTGGAGTCACAGGAGGCGTAAACCCGGGCACAGAGCTTGGAGCAACCGACTTCTGCGGAGCCGCCTTGTCCGCCGACCTCACCTGCCCTCCGCCCTGACGGAGCCGGTCGGGCTCGCCTGACGTCGCCTCACGCGCGAAGGCGCCGCT